>NZ_CP084580.1:4981403-5292741 GCF_021869765.1 Chryseobacterium sp. MEBOG06
GATTTAAAACCATTATTTGGAAATATTTCTAATGACCGGGTAAAAGTAAATTATATTTACTCGGTATTTGACCATTCAATGGGTGAACGTGACTTTTTTAAAGGTGTAAAATACACTGATAAAAAATCTCTTATTTCTATTTATGAATGTGGAGGCTGGCGTTTTAAAATCAGAATATCAAGTGATCATATGACCGCGGATCAGCTAGCTGAGATGAAAAACAAAATAGAAAACTATTTCAGTATACTGGAAGTTGCTTCAAAAAAACCTCTTCCCATTGATCAGGCACCGGATATTATTCTATCACCCGTCATCAAAAGAGACACTATGATGATCCGCTCAACCATTGCTGCTGCAGAGGCTAAAAAAGAATGGCTAGGCACAAATTTAGAAAAAAAGGAACTCCTCGCCGGGTTCAATGATATGAAAATTGATTCGGAGGTGTATGCTATTGAAAAAATGATAGAGTTCTATAAAGCTCATGAAAAAGACTGGCCTATACATGAAGACACGAAAAAATATTTTAATGAAATGATCAGAATCGCTGATAGTGGCAAAATAAAAGATCATATCTATGCAAAGTATAACCGGTTGATCCAGTATGATGAAGGTGACGCCAGAACAGATGACTATATCCAATTCAAAATTGATAACCATATTTCGGAAGATACTAATCAGATTTTCTACAAACTGTATTATCGTTTAGAATAATTGAAGATTCTATCAATTGAACATGATAAAAAACAGCATTTGGAAATTAACACTATGTAAGGCATTCTTTTTGCTGAAAAGACGAAGAACATTAAACAATCGTTTAACATAGTATTGAAAGAAACTATCAATGGCATTTAACATTTCATTTAGAATTCATCTAATACTTTGTATCTTTAACTCATTAAAAAAATACCCCAATGAAAATTGAACAAATATATACGGGCTGTCTGGCTCAGGGTGCCTATTATATTGTATCAGAGAATGAAGCTGTGATTATTGATCCGCTAAGAGAGGTAAAACCTTATCTTGATCGCTTGGAAAAAGACAACGTTACGTTAAAATATATTTTTGAAACTCATTTCCACGCTGATTTTGTTTCCGGACATCTGGATCTAAGCAAAAAAACAGGTGCACCTATTGTATACGGGCCTACTGCTGCCCCTGAATTTGAAGCCATTATAGCAGAGGACGACCAGATCTTTGAGATTGGGAAAATAAAAATCAAGGTAATGCACACGCCTGGTCATACGATGGAAAGCAGTACTTATCTTTTAATTGATGAAAACGGTATTGAAACCGCCATTTTCACAGGCGACACTTTATTTTTGGGAGATGTAGGCAGACCTGATCTGGCTCAGAAAGCAACCAATCTTACACAAGAAGATCTTGCAGGTATTCTGTATGACAGCCTTCAAAATAAAATTATGCCTTTAGATGACAGCATCACTGTTTATCCGGCTCACGGTGCAGGTTCTGCATGTGGAAAAAATATGCAGAAGGAAACTGTTGACATTTTAGGAAACCAAAAAAAGACTAACTACGCACTTAACCAGCCTGATAAAGAATCTTTTATCAAAGAAGTATTGGACGGACTGACTGCTCCTCCAAAGTATTTCGGAATGAATGTAGCATTGAATAAAGGCGGCTATGAAAGTCTGGATGTAGTAATGAACAAAGGACTACAGCCAGTTGCTGCAGAAGATTTCGAAGCATTGGCAGAAGAAATGGGAGCCTTGATTTTAGACACAAGAGCGGCTGCTGACTTTCATAAAGGTTTTGTACCCAACTCTATCAACATTGGATTAAAAGGAGATTTTGCACCATGGGTGGGAAATCTTATAGTAGATGTAAATCATCCTTTACTATTGGTTGCTGATGAAGGAACAGAAGAGGAAGTGATTACCAGACTAAGCAGAGTAGGATTTGATAATGTGGTTGGATATCTGAAAGGAAGTTTTGAAGCCTGGAAAAATACAGGTAAAGAAACGGATGAGATCAAAAGAATTTCTCCGGCTGAATTTGCAGAAGTATTTACAGAAGACAGCAAGGTAATTGATGTAAGAAAACTAACTGAATATTCTGCAGAACATATTAATAACGCTTATAATAAGCCATTAGATACTATCAGCGACTGGGCACGCACAATTGATGATTCGGAACATTTCTTCCTTCACTGTGCAGGCGGATACAGAAGCATGATTGCGGCAAGCATCCTTAATTCAAATGGAATCAGGAACTTCACTGAAATAGAAGGTGGTTTTAACGGTATCAAAAAAACAGAAAAATTTCCAACATCTGATTTTGTTTGCCAATCTAAAACATCATAGGATGAGGAAAATTCATTTTTTCGGTCTTATTCTGGCTATAACATTTATGGTAAGCGCCTGTAAATCATCTCATGTGGCAGATGTCCCAAAGGCGAATATCAGAGAAGTGGTAAACAGTTCAGAGGTGACCCTGATAGATGTCAGAATCCCGGAACAGTATGCTGCGGGAACTGCAAAAAATGCAATCAATATCCCTTTGGCAGAAGTTCAGAATAATATTGAAACGCTTAAAGGCAAAAAGGTTGTCGTGTTCTGTAATAAAGGAATACAGGCAGACCAGGCTATGGATATTTTAAAGAAAAACGGTGTAGAGGCCTACGATGGCACCAGTTGGAAGAATGTAAAAGCCATTCAGGAAGAAACTGATAAAAAATAAATTAATAACCAAAAACTATGTCACAAAAATTTCAGGAAATTATCAATTCCGACAGACCGGTACTTATTGACTTTTTTGCTACCTGGTGTCAGCCTTGCAAAGTACAGTCTTCGGTTTTGAATACGGTAAAAGAAAACATCGGTGAAGGAGCCAGAATCATAAAGGTAGATGTGGATCAATATCCTGCAATAGCATCCCAGTATGGTGTACGTGGAGTTCCTACACTGGCGGTTTTCAAAAATGGAGAATTATTATGGAAGGAAAGCGGGGTACATGATGTGAATACATTAACCCAACTTTTGCAACAATATATGTAACATAAAATATAAGTAAGGCTGAAATTTAAACCTCAGCCTTATTTTTTATAATTGGATTGAAAAGTGGTCCCGGTCATTCAAAAACTGGAAGTGTTTTCTAAAATCTATCAGTTCATCCATATTCCATTCTGTGGATACAATATTTCCTTCTTTTTGAGAAATTTCTTTTCCGTCTGCGAAGAAGCAGTGGGAGCTTTCCTGATAAAACAGATTGTTTCCATCTGTTCCTATCCTGTTTAGACCAAATACAAAAGACAGGTTTTCTATAGCTCTTGCTTTTAAAAGATGCTCCCATGCTCCTACCCTTTTTTCCGGCCAGTTGGCAACATACAGCATGGCATCATAATCATCATTATTTCTGGCAAAGACCGGGAAACGAAGGTCATAGCATACCTGAAGCAGAATTCGTACTCCTTTATAATCTACAATCACTCTTTCATTTCCTGGAGTATACACTTTATCTTCCCCTGAAAAAGAAAACAGATGCCTTTTGTTATACCATGAAATATGACCATCCGGTTTTACAAAATACATCCTATTATAAAAACGACCATCCTCTTCTACCGGAGCACTTCCGGAAAATGCGGCATTCTTATCCTTTGCCATCCTTTTCAAAAACTCAAGGGATTCTTCATTTCGGTCCGAAACTTCAGAAGCATCCATACAAAAACCTGTTGAAAACATTTCAGGAAGAAGAAAGAGATCTGCTTCAATATGCTGAAGTTCATGTTCTATAAGTTTAAAATTCTCTGATTTATTTTTCCAGATGATATCTAAATTGAGCCCTGCAACTTTCATCTTTTTATTGTTTTTTTAAATTATTTCAAATCTGATTTATAAAAATACGCCTTTTATATTGATCAAAAAAACTTACTTCCGGAATTATATTTCGGTGTAGCGAAGATTTTATTTTCAACATCTGAATTTCTTAACAAACTATTAAAGTCATGCGTTTTTCAGCTATAAAACTTCTTTCGGTTTCATTTTTGATACAGGTATTTTTTATTAATATCATTAAAAATTGGAAAATTTATGAAGAAATTGGTTTTTATGGTGATGATATTCTTTTTCGGAGCCACGGCAAATGCTCAGGCATGGAATGGAAAGGGAGATCAGAAAATTCAACTGGGTCTAAGTGCCTGGGGATATGGAACTGGTATAACGGGAACTTATGATTACGGACTGAACAAACTCATCTCTGTAGGAGCCGGAATTAATGGTTATTTTGATAATTATAAGAATAATGATAAAGACAATCGTGTTTTTGTTTTTGGAAGACTGAATTTTCACTTACAGGATGCACTGAACCTTCCGGCGAAGTGGGATATCTATCCGGGAGTAGATATGGGAGTGGTAGGAAGCGACTTTGGAATAGGGGCCCACATAGGAGCACGCTACTTCTTTACTGAGAAAATAGGAATCTTTGCAGAGGTTGGTAATAACGGCAGCCTTGGAGTTTCATTCAATTTATAATCAAATCGTCTTTAAATATGACAAAGCTTCTCGTTTCGGGAGGCTTTTTTATTTGGCATAGTTTTGATAATTGTTACCTTTGCAAATTAAAATCTAAAATTTATTAATGGAAATAGCAATCAAACTCTTTCAGTTCATTCTGAGCATCTCTATACTTGTGCTTCTTCATGAGCTTGGGCATTTTTTACCGGCAATATGGTTCAAAACCAGAGCGGAGAAGTTTTTCCTGTTTTTCGATCCTTATTTTTCTTTATTCTCAATGAAGAAAATCAACGGAAAATGGCAGTATAAATTCTTCTCACAGAATTTACCGGATTCTGAAGTAATAGAGGTTAACGGAAAGAAGGAAGAAGTTCCTATCGATATATCAAAACTTCCGGACAACGACTGGAGAAAACATCCTGAACAAACTAAATACGGAATTGGATGGCTTCCTTTTGGAGGTTATGTGAAAATTGCCGGAATGGTAGATGAAAGTATGGATACTGCTCAGATGAAAAAACCGGCAGAGCCATGGGAATTCAGATCCAAACCGGCTTGGCAGAGGCTTATCATTATGATGGGAGGGGTTACTGTAAACTTTTTCCTTGCGTGGTTAATCTACAGCTCCCTATCATTCTTCAATGGAGAAACGTATACGGACATCACCAAATTCAACAATGGAATTGAGGCGAGTGACGCAGGAAAGAAAATGGGCTTCCAAAACGGGGACAAAATCATCAATGTGGATGGGAAACCTGCAGAAAGATTAGAAAACACATCTATCAATATCCTTTTAGGAAATAATGTTACTGTACTGAGAAACGGGCAGGAAGTTACTTTCCCTGTAGAAGCAGATGGTGTAGCAGCTGTTCTTAAGCAGAAGGAAGCAAAGCTTTATATTACTCCCAGGATTCAGATGGTAATTGATTCCCTGGCAACCCCTTCTTCTCAAGCTTCAGGCTTAGCTAAAGGAGACAAAGTTGTAGGAATCAACGGAAAAAAAGCAGTTTTCTTTGATGAAGTAAGTGCTCTTTTAGCTGAAAATAAAGGAAAAACAATTACTGTAGACGTTGAAAGAAATGGCGCTTTACAAACAGTATCTAATGTTTCTGTTGACAAAAATGGAAAATTAGGTGTAGCAATTGATACTAAAAGTATTGCCAAAAATATTGTAACCAATAAAAAATATTCTTTTGGAGAAGCTATTCCAAGAGGATTTACAAGAACTATTGAGGCATTAACTGCACAGGTAAAACAGTTTAAAATCATGTTCAACTCCAAAGTTCAGGGATATAAGAACGTGGGAGGCCCTATTGCTATTGTAAAGAATATGCCTGTTGATAAAAGTGCTGACGGAAGCTTTACCATTAACTGGGCTGCATTCTGGAGTTTTACAGCAATGTTCTCGATATGGTTGGCATTCCTAAACCTTATTCCTATTCCAGGCCTTGATGGAGGACATGTTTTATTTACGTTGTATGAAATTATTGTAGGGAAACCTGTTCCACAAAAGGTATTGGAGAATGCACAGATGATTGGGGTTATCTTCCTGTTAGGCTTAATGTTACTAATCTTCGGAAGCGATATCTTCAAGATCTTTACAGGGAAATTATAATTTTTTTGAAAATTTTTCTAAAAAATATTTGTAGGGTATAAATATTCGTCCTATATTTGCACCACTTAAAACAAAGGACATTCCTCCTTAGCTCAGTTGGTTAGAGCATCTGACTGTTAATCAGAGGGTCGCTGGTTCGAGCCCAGCAGGAGGAGCAAAAAAGACTTACAGTAATGTAGGTCTTTTTTCATTTTATGACCTGTAACAAATCGTATTTTAATGCGCCAGGCTCAAAAGTTGGGAGAACATCTCAACTTGTTTAAATTTTAAAACTTTACGGAGTATTCATATTTCAAACGAGTCTTTTCTGACACAATCTTCCTGTCATCAAAAATCAGATGTTCATTCTATTAACAGAATGATAAAGTATGAAGAGGTCACAAAAGCGCAGGTCCTTTTTAGGTTATCTCTCGCTCTAAATAAGTCAGAGAAAAATCTTTCTTATTTCTGAAAAATTTAGACATTTGTAACTTATTATTAATCTACCATGACAAACCAGTTTCATAGTATGTCTTCGGGAAGGCATAAATACCCACTTATCTCATGAAAAAACTTTATATCTCATTATTAACTGCCTTTGCTATTATCCAAGCTTCAGCACAGGACAAATCATACTTTTTATCCAGCCCTTCACTAAGTCCTGATGGGAAAACTGCCTATTTCGCTTATGACGGAGACATCTGGAAAGCAGATTCCAACGGTGGAAATGCTTCAAGAATCACCGCTCTGGATGGAGAAGAGATTAATCCACGTGTCTCTCCCGACGGAAAATGGCTTGCATTCAGTTCTAATCAATATGGAAATTACGACGTCTATGTAATGCCTGCTGAAGGAGGAAATATTAAACAACTGACCTTTCATACAGGAAAAGATGAAATGGAAAACTGGGGATGGGACAGTAAAACCATCTATTTCACCTCAAACAGAAACAATAACTTCGGAAGCTTCAAAACTACGGTTGAAGGAAAAACTCCACAAAAGCTTTTTAATAATTACTTCAACAATACTAATGGCCTTGCAGAAACTCCGGCTGGAGAATTTCTCTTCACCAACTCCTCAGAAAGCGCCAATCAGGTACACCGTAAGCGCTACAAAGGTGAAAACAATCCTGATATTTTAGGATATAATCCAAAGAACGGCACTTTCAAACAATATACTAACTATGAAGGAAAAGATTTCAACCCTAGCGTAGATAAAAACGGGGCTATTTATTTCATTTCCGATGAGAATAATAATGAATACAATCTTTATAAAATCGAAAACGGTAAAAAGATACCTTTAACCCAATTTGACACTTCTATTAAAAAACCTTTTGTTTCGGCAAACGGGTCCAAAGTAATATTTGAAAAGGATTATCAACTCTATATTTACGACGTTGCCACAAAAGCGACGAAGGCTCTGAATATCAATTTAAATACTAATAAAACACTGGAAAAAGAACAGAACTTCGGAGTAGAAAATAATATTTCCTACTATGATGTCTCTCCGGATGGTAAAAAAATGGCGTTCATAAGCCGTGGTGTTTTGTTTGTTTCAGACATTGAAGGGAAGTTTACCCAGCAGGTTTCTGATGGAAAAGAACGTGCAATGGAGGTAAAATGGCTGAAAGATAACCGCACATTACTTTTTAGTCAGACCGATAAGGGGTATCAAAACTGGTTTAGCATTTCTGCAGACGGCAAAGATCCCTTAAAACAATTGACTCACGATTCGCGTAATAATCGCAACATAACACTTAATAGCGATCTTACAAAAGCCGTTTACTTAAGCGGAAGGGATGAAGTAAGATTAATGGATTTAAAAAGCTTCAGCTCCACAACCATTGTAAAAGACGAAATCTGGGCATTCCAAAACTCAACCCCTTCTTTCTCGCCGAACAACGAATATGTCTTATTCTCTGCAAAAAGAAACTTTGAGCTGGATATTTTCATTTATAATATCAAAAAGCAACAGACTATAAACCTTACGAATACCGGCGTTTCAGAGGAAGATCCTTTCTGGTCTCCCAATGGTAAGTATATTTATTTCGCCAGCGACAGAACAAACCCGTCTTATCCTTTAGGTATGCAGAAGTCTAATATTTACCGCATGGCTCTGGACTGGTTTGATGAACCTTATAAGTCTGAAAAGTTCGACAAGCTTTTTACTGAAGAAAAAAAGGAAACTAAACCTTCAGAAAAAGAAAAAGATAATAAGGATAAAAAGGACAAAAAAGATACCGAAAATAAAGAAGAGAAAGACAAAAAGGATGAAAAAGAGAAAGAACCGGTTATAAAAGAATTAAAAGTAAATCCTGAAAATACTCTGGACAGAATTGAGCTGGTGACCGACCGATATGGATATCAGGATGATCCTTCGGTTTTTCTTGATGACAAAAAGGAGATCCTTTTCTTTAATTCTAATCAGGATAATGGAAAAAAACAGCTCTTTAAGAAAGTCTTCAGCGATTTTGAACCCGCCAAATCTGAAAAAGTATTTGATAAAGCAGCTTACTACATCACAAAAAGTGATAAGAATCTCTTTGCATTAGTAGAAGGCAATATTTATAAGATGACTCTGGCTGCCTTAAAGCCCGAGAAAGTAAGTATTCAGTATACTTTTGATAAGGATCTGGCCTCTGAATTTAATCAGATGTATGACGAAGCCTGGACTGGTGTTGATGAAAACTTCTACGATGAGAATTTCCATGGCATTAACTGGAAAGCAAAAAAAGAGCAGTATGCAAAATATCTACCCTACGTTCACAACAGAAATGATCTTCGAATTTTATTAAATGATCTTCTGGGTGAACTTAATTCTTCACACACCGGATTTTCCTCAACAGGAAAAGAAGAAACCAGATACCTGAACTACTTTACAAACGAAACCGGGATTGTCTTTAAAGAAGACCAGCCTTATACCGTAGAAAGTATTATTCGAAAATCTCCGGCTTTCCGTTCAGGTGTTGACATTAAACCTGGCGATCAGCTGGTTGCTGTAAACGGAAAAAACATTGATACTGCTGAAAATCGTGAAACCTATTTCACAAGTCCTAAAAAACAGGATGAGCTCACTCTTACCTTGAGCCGTAGCGGTAAGAATGTAACCACCAAAGTACATCCGGTTTCAAATACGGAATTAAAAACACTGCTTTACGACGACTGGATATTCAACAACCGCCAGCGTGTTAATAAGCTCAGCAACAACCGAATTGCTTATTCATACATGAAAAACATGTCTACCGATGAGCTGGATCGTTTCCTTCTGGATATGGTAGAACAGGAAAACAGAAAAGATGCTGTCATCCTTGATCTGCGCTACAATACTGGAGGAAATGTTCATGATAAAGTATTAAACTTCCTTTCCCAAAGACCTTATTTACAATGGAAATACCGTGAAGGGAAAATGACTATGCAGCCTAATTTTGCTCCTTCCGGAAAACCTATTGTTCTACTGATTAATGAAGGCTCATTAAGTGATGCTGAAATGACCGCAGCTGGGTTCAAAGCACTGAAACTGGGGAAAATTATTGGACAGGATACGTACAGATGGATTATCTTCACTTCAGGAAAAAGCCTCGTAGACGGTTCTTTTTACAGACTTCCTTCATGGGGAACTTATACTCTGGATGGGCAAAATCTGGAAAAAACAGGTGTAAAACCTGATATCTATGTTAAAAACACCTTCATAGACCGACAAAAAGACAACGATCCTCAACTGGAACGGGCTGTTCAGGAAATACTTAAAGATATAAAGAAATAAAAAAACAAGACTTACAGGAATGTAGGTCTTGTTTTTTTTGATGATAACAGACTTACTCCATAACCTATTAAATCAAAAATTATATGATTGGCTTTTTTTGATGACCCAATTTTTTTGGGCCATTGAGGGTATTTCATCAAATATTTGTTCCTGTAAATCTTCATAGGAGAGAAAAATTTGTTAAATCTCAAGGTTACTTTAGAGGAACAACTTTTAGATTTTTGCCATTTTTTGAAATTTCCGGGAATCTGTTGAAAAAAAAATAAAATATTTCTTATTGAATTTCAATACTTTTAGTTAAAAATCATCCAGAATAGGCAAGAAAACTTGCGTCGAATGGATATTCATATTATATTTGCACCACTTAAAACAAAGGACATTCCTCCTTAGCTCAGTTGGTTAGAGCATCTGACTGTTAATCAGAGGGTCGCTGGTTCGAGCCCAGCAGGAGGAGCCAAAAAGACTTACAGCAATGTAGGTCTTTTTTTATGCCTAAAACTTTTACCCGATGAGCTGATGAAATAGGGTTTTTATGGATCAGGTGCAAAAGTTGGGGGCTACGCAAAAAGTTTGGTTAATCTGAATAAAAAAAATGATCTGTCCTTCACCCCTCTGAGCTGCATCCTGAAGTTCTTGATTTTCGCGTTGAAAGGTTATTTATCAGAATTAATACATGGATTGTTATTACAAACTTTGTTATCCCACGAGATCTCATCAAAGTGGCTACCTTTAGCACTTTTATTCAAAACACTTTAAATACAAGTTAAAAGCCTCACAAAAAAGTATTTACTTAAAAAAAGATCACATTAATTTCTTCAGTAAAATTGAAAGAAAGAGAACAATTCTTTTATTTATAGTTTTTGTACCCAAAAGAACAGCTGAATACATAATAAATCTAAAGGGTTATCCTATTCATTAATTCACTGATTCTTTATACCTTAAGCCTAAAAATTTCCTATTTAATTTTAGTATACAGTATATTATTTTCGTTACATTTGCCGTTTTATATGTAAGAATAAAAATAATTTATTTTTTTACGTATTTTTTTAAATAAACTGCATACTTTTTGTTTATGCTAATTGCCTGAAGAAACGAATGATGTTAAATAATAATTCCAAAAAACACTATTTTTTATTTTTTCTCCTGATACTTGCCGGTTCAGCACATGCTCAAAACCGGGCCAGTGGTAAAATTGCAGATGAAAAAAGCAACAAAGAACTAAGTAAAGTTGATATTTTTATCAATGATAATAAAACTCCCTCTCTTACCACAACATCCGGCAGCTTCATGGTGCAGTCGGACAGCATCATTCATAAATTAAAATTTTCTAAAAAAAATTATACTTCAGAAACACTGGACATTACTCCAGAGACTGCTGACAATATTTTTGTACAGCTTTCCCAGGCCAAGGTAAGCAACATCGAAGAAATTGTTCTTCAAAGCGGAAAACCCAAGTACAAGAACAAAAAGGAGAACCCTGCTTATGCTATTATGCAGAAAGTATGGGCTCAGAAAAGAAATAACGGGTT
Organism: Chryseobacterium sp. MEBOG06; assembly: GCF_021869765.1. Classification (NCBI taxonomy): domain Bacteria; kingdom Pseudomonadati; phylum Bacteroidota; class Flavobacteriia; order Flavobacteriales; family Weeksellaceae; genus Chryseobacterium; species Chryseobacterium sp. MEBOG06. The sequence goes on from NZ_CP084580.1 coordinate 4,992,758, forward strand.
AGAGAAATTTGACACCTATTCGTTTAAAGAATATGAGAAGACTCAATTTGATCTCAACAACCTGGACAGCGCATTCATGAAGAAAAAGATCTTCAACAAACTGGATTTTATTTTCAGTTATGCCGACTCTACTGCCAGTGGAAGATTAGGGCTTCCTATCTTCCTGAATGAAGCTGTTTATGAAAACTATGGTAGAAACAGACCTGATAAGGATAGTAAAAGAACTTTGATTGCTCAGAAAACTTCTGGTTTTCAAGATAATCAGGTAATAACTGTTTCAGCTAAAAACCTGTACCGGGATATCAATATTTATGATAATACCCTCAATTATTTCGATATTGGATTCCAGAGTCCGGTAGGAACTGATGGATTCAGTACTTATGACTACAGCCTGATGGACACTATAACCATCCGTGGCGAAAAGGCTTTCCAAATAAGATATCAGCCCAAGAGAAAAGATATCCTTGCATTTCAGGGAAATCTTTATATAGACACAGACACGTATGCTGTGTTGGGAGCCACCTTAAAATCAACACAGAAGATAAACGTCAATTTCGTCAACAGTGTTTATACACAGCTGGAATATGATAATCCTGATGACACTACTTTTCTTCCTAAAAAGCTTGTTACAGAATTTGAAATGAGCCCTTTCTCAAAAAAGAAAGGCGCCAAAAGTATTATAGCAAAAAGATCCGTAGACTACTCCGACTATCAGTTCAATAAACCTCTTGATCCAAAAGTATTTAAGCGGACTGAAGAGGAATATGAAGATAAATTTACAGATAAAGATGATGCGTATTGGACCAAAGCCAGACCTGACACGTTATCTAAAGCAGAACAGGGAGTCTATAATATGCTGGATCAGCTTCAGCAGACTCCTAAATTCAACCGAATGGTAAAACTGGTAGAAACTCTTGGGTCCCGTTATTATAACGCTTTTAAGGGAATTGATATTGGTCCTATTTTCTCCATTTACGGGAAAAATGAAGTTGAAGGAAACCGTATAAGACTTGGAGCGAGAACCTATTTTGGCTTAAATGACACCTGGAGGGCTCAGTTTTATACAGCCTATGGATTCAGAGACCACCAGGTAAAATACGGTGTTGATGCACGATATATGTTCAACAGGCTTAACCGTTTTATGGTCGGTGCCGGAACCAGCAGAGATATTATACAGCTTGGAGGACAGCTTACATCAGGTGATGGAGTTGCATCCCGTTCTTTATCTTCCAGTACTTTTTTTGCAAGAGGAGAAAATATTTCTTTAAGTTCTGTAAACCAAACAAATGTTTTTGCAGCGATTGAACCCTGGAAAAATTTTCAGATAAGAGTTGACGGAGTGATGCAAAGTATTAAATCTGCTATTCCTGAGAAATTCAACCTTATGTATTATCAGAATGGAAATTTAAGAAAAACAGTAAACGATTCTCATGTTACGATTAGTTTGATTGCAAAACCGGGAGCGAAATTTTCTCAAACGGGAATAGACCGCTATCAGGCAAGAAATCTGGCACCTACTATTGTTTTAAGATATACGAGAGGAATAGAAGGTCTATTCAATGCTGATTTCAATTATGACAAGCTGCAGTTTATGCTGTATAAACCTTTCTTAATTGGAAGTATGGGAAAAATGATTGTTAATTTTGAGGCTGGGAAAAACTTTAATACAGTTCCTTTAGCATTACAGAATATAATCCCGGCTAATCTTTCATATGGTTTAGTTCCGAATACATTTTCACAGCTTAATTATTATGAATTTGTTGCCGATGCCTATACGACTTTGCATCTGGAACATCATTTTAATGGTAAAATACTTTCTTACATTCCTTTGATCAAAAAACTGAAGCTTAGAGAAATTGCATTTATCAGAGGAGCATACGGAACCTTAAGTGATGCTTCTAAGGCCATCAATGTTGAAGGATTTAAATATTCCGCTCCAAGCGAGCATATTTATTATGAATACGGATTTGGTATTGAAAATATAGGAATTGGCAACCTTAGAATCTTCAGAGTAGATTTCAACTGGAGAGGAAATTATCTTGACAGACCCGATATTTCAAAATTCGGCGTTAAAGCAGGATTCCAGGTAGGTTTCTAAATAAGAAAAATATAAACAGAATCGGCGGCTTCTTCGAAGCCGCCGATTCTTATTTTAAAGCTTAAGATCTAGTACAGATTACTCTTCGAAAGACCATTATTAAAAACATGTACAAGGTTCCTCAACGTCCAGCAGGCAATGTATTTTCTGCCATGGGGTCAGCCTGCACCATTTATCACATGTTTTAGTGGGAGCTGGAGGACATTGTTCTCCACCACCATTAATACTTTTTAGATTTTTCTTTGTTAGTTTTTTGAGATTTTTCATATTATTTAGTTTTGATTCTCGGCCTACTCTATATGCTTTTCGGCTTCCGCATAGGGTCTGTGATTGAGCAAATATAAAAATATTTCACGAATAAAGGAGTATAATTAGAATAGTCAGAATCCCTTAAAAATAAAAAAGCTGAACTCTATTTAAAGTTCAGCTCCTAATTATTATTTTTTGATCAGCTTAGTTGATTTCACATCCTTATCGGACTGCAGTAAGAGGTAATACACCCCTACCGGCAAATCCTTAATATTAACTGAGCCATTTTCCTGTAGTAACCCGGAAAGCACAACTTTTCCAACCTCATCTATAAGTTTATAGGTCTTAAATTTATTATTTTTAATATAAACATAGTCCGTAACCGGGTTAGGATACACCTCAATATCCTGTTGTTCAGATATCATATTCTGTACCCCAAGATTTGATGAACTGGCAAGCCAAATTACTGCATTCACCAAAAGAGGCCTGTGATTACCGTTTGCGTCTCCTGTATAACCGTTATATAAAGTATCATTAGGATCACCCGTTCCGTCATCCGGCACAGAGCTATCCCCTAAAGCACATATTCTGCCATTTCCATAGGTTGCTGTAGCAAACATTACATTAGTACTTCCCGTATTAGATGAACCGGAAGTAAAAACCAGTCCCTGTACAGATGCGTTACTGCTTTTATCCAGAGTCATTGTTGCACCACTTGAAAATTTCATTTGCGTTGGAGTCCCCTGAGGACCAGACAAAATCATTGGGTTGACACTTATTGGCGCAAAATTAGATGTGGATGGAGATATACTATTCAAGTCAAAACTAATTCCGAATGGATTGGAAACCACCCCATTTGTTGTAAAAAAGTCATTCCAGATAGCAGGAGAATCCCAACCATCATTATTCCTATCACTTTGATTATGATCAGAAATGATAAAAAGTCCACCACCATTTGCTACAAAACTTAACAGCGCTGTTTTTTCTGAAGGAGTAAATTTAATATTAGGCTCATCTATGACAAAAACTTTGTAGTTGGACAAATCCTGTGGATTCGAAGAGCTTCCATACGTAATACTTCCGTTGTATGGTAACGTTTCTACACTATACCCCTGTTTAACAAGGTCTATTCCCCAATTACTCAATGCTCCCTGCCAATAGGTTTCCGGTGTCGCAGCAGTAATTGTACTTTGTGCAGGCGTTGGAAATCTTTGCGGATTAGATTCTGACCCTGTAGTGGCAACTCCTGTTGCATTAAAATAGAGATTATGCACATCAGCATCAATAACCCAGTCTGCATTTCCTGCTGACTCTGCCTTGGTGGCGTCAAAAAGTATTTTTATTTGTGCCTGCCAGCTTACAGAAGCCAACAGTCCTAACATTAGTATAATTTTACCCTTCATGTTCAAGTTATTTAAAATGGGGTACAAAATTAGAATACTTTGAAATGCATTGAACTGATAAAAATTAAAATTCAATTAAAATTTAAATAAATACCGCAGCCTCAGGGAAGCTACGGTATTACAAACTATTATCTATCTTTATTGATCATTAAACAGCCTTGCAAAATGTTCAGACCATTCTTATTTTCACATTACTTAATCAAGACATTCCGTACAAGGCTCAGAAAGTATACAGTGCGACTTCTGCCATGGGCTCCATCTGCACCACTCCTGACATGACTGGAACATAGAAGGACAACTTGCTGCTACTCCTCCACTGATTACTTTTAAACTTTTCTTGTTTAATTTTCTTAAATTTTTCATAGGTATTTATTTTAGTTTTTTGGCATCTGTAACCAATTGATTACTTAATTATAACAAATATATAAATATTTCACTATCAATAGAAAATTAATGCAGATATTTCACATTTAACAAATATTCACAAAAAAAAGCCTCAGCGAATGCTAAGGCTTTTTTTTTATAAAACGCTATTAACTATGCGTTTGGCTCTACAGATACAAAAGATCTGTTATTTGCTTTCTTTCTGAAAACTACATTACCGTCTACTAATGCGAACAAAGTGTGATCTTTACCGATTCCCACGTTATCACCTGGGTGGTGCTGAGTACCTCTTTGTCTAACAATAATATTTCCGGCAATTGCTGCTTGTCCTCCGAAAATCTTCACACCTAATCTTTTAGAGTGAGACTCTCTACCGTTCTTGGAACTACCAACTCCTTTCTTGTGTGCCATTTTATTTTAAGGTTTTTTGGTTTATAAATTATTCTGCGTCTTCAGCTTCAACTTTCTTAGTTGTTTTCTTAGCTGGTTTTTTAGCTTCATCAAATCCGGTAATACCAGTGATTTGAATCTGAGTTAAAGATTGTCTATGACCATTTTTTACTTTGTAACCTTTTCTTCTTTTCTTTTTGAAAACGATTACTTTATCAGCTTTTACGTGGTCTAAGATCTCTGCATCTACAGTGATACCGCTTACAGCTGGGGCGCCTACAGTGATTGAACCGTTTACAGTAAGAAGAACTTTATCGAAAGAAACTTTTCCTCCTTTATCTCCTTTTAAACGGTTTACAAACAACTTCTGGTCTTTCTCAACTTTGTATTGAAGCCCTGCTATTTCTACAATTGCAAACATTGTTTATAAAATTTTTAGTTATTTCGAGGTGCAAATATACAAATTAATTTCTAATTAACTTACAATCAAAGCAATGTTTTTTTTATTTCAATCCTATTCACTATGCTTTGAATAATTTTTAACAATAATGTATTCACACTTAAGAGATAATTTCATAACTTCGCTTTACCAAATTGAATTTTTATATGAAAAAAAACTTTAATCTCTGCTTATTAGCAGGTGCTATTGCTGTTACCACATTATCAGCATGTAGCGATGATAAAATGGACGAAACCGTTCAACCGCAGCAAGCAGCACTGAGTGCAAAAATTGAACAACCTGGAGCACTTGAAAAAGTTTGCTACTATGTAGACAACAATTGGAGCAACTCGGCAGTTTTGAAATCAGGACTTCAAAATTCTGCAGATACCAGTTTTATGAATGGTCAAATGACTAAAATTGCAAGTATGTGGGGGCGAAGTAATCCTGTATTACAGTATGTAGATGATCCTTCCAACTTCAATTCAACGTACAACGCTATTTCCTACGGCAACGGAAAAATTTATTACGGATATGCTATCTATTATGATGCTAAGTCAAAAGGAGGCGATATTGTAAATGCTATGATTCTTGCCCATGAATATGGACATCAGTTACAATACATTTTTGGACTGCCTTCCGTAAATGAAAACACAGCAAGACCAAACGAATTGGAAGCAGATGGTTTTGCAGGATACTATTTAAGAAGACCGAACGGTTACAACAAAACCAATTTTACAGAAATTGCTGCAGCATATGAATTTGCTCAAAGTATTGGAGATTACCAGACAAACAGCCCCGGCCACCACGGAACTCCGGCACAAAGGAGATCTGCTGTACGTTTAGGTTTCCTGTTGGGCCAATATGACCTGAACGCCGCAAATTTTGATTATAACTTCTTTTACTATTATCAGGGAGTTCTCAATGGAACTTATAAAATGGTTAAAAACACGGTAAATCCGGAGATTGATGCCTATATGAGCCAATATATTGATGAGCTTAGAAAAATTCAGTCCGGAGAAATTTCTGCGGAAGAATTCAAAAACCTGAAATAAAATTAAACATTCATTTTAATATATTTAAGAAAGGAGGTGGGCTTTATGTTCAACCTCTTTTTATTTGTCTTGAAAAATAACAGAAGTTTATTTACTTTTGAGCCATATCCTATAATAATGAACAGAGATCTCTATATTGACTTTGCCAAAGGACTGGCAACTTTATCTATTATATTCATTCATACAGCTTTCTGGTCAGGACAGTTTTATATTCCTGCGGAAGTACGAGTCTTTTCCCTCGTTTTTGATGTGGCCCTTTTCTATGCACTCAGCGGAATTACCTCAGGAGCCAATATTGAAAAGACATTTTACCGTTTATTAAAATTACAGATCACCTATATGATCTTTGTGACTTTTCTGTTCTTTATGGATTACTTCTTTAAAGTCTTTGGACTCACCTTCTTCTCCCAGGAATGGCTCCAGAGCTTCTATTCTACATTTGGGTCAAAGTATGCTACCACCAGCATTTCAGCTGTACCTCAATGGCAAAATCTCGGAAACTGGTATCTTCATCAGTATACCAATGCAGATACTTTCCCGGTTGTGATGGGAAGCTTCTGGTATCTTAAAGTTTATTTTATCCTCACCGTATTTGGAGTATTAATTTTAAAATTTTTCCCAAAACATATTAACTGGTTCATAGGTATATGTATTGCATTAACTCTGTTATTTAATATATTTCCGGAATATTATCCAACAGGGCAGGTGGGTTACGTAGCATTTTATCTCGCTGTCTTCTTAATCGGAAACAGAATGCGTGGCAAAAAGATCCCCAACAAGATTATACCTCTTTTGTATGCTTTAGTTGCAGGAGCTCTATTATGGATGTTCTGGTATTATGGAAATGAGATCTTTTACAAAATCAATAAAAACAAATTTCCACCCAAAATCCCATATATCATCTGGGCACAATTCTCTTTGGTAACTCTCTTTGTCCTTTATAACAGATTAAAAATTTCCAAAGACAATTTCATTACCTATATAGGTAAAAATGCTATTTTCTTTTATTTTGGACAGGGAATAAGTTCATCACTGGTTTATTTTCTGGTAGTTCCTTTAAAAGAAAATATGCCCTGGTGGCTTTTAATGATGATCATTTACATTATTAATATTATACTGGCATTCATTATCTCTGCAGGGCTGAAAAAAGTAGATACACTGGGCTGGAATATTTTGGAATCCCTAAGAAGAAAGACCGCGGCTTAGGACTTTAGTGATCAAATTGAAATAAAGTCATATTTCTTATCTCAATTTGTTTAAATTTACAAAAAATTTACAACATGTTTAAGTTGAAACTTCCTACCGATCCAAGGTGGGCAAATATTGCAGAAGGAAACATTCAGGAAATTTTAACTGATCATGCCTGGTGCGAGCAAAAAGCGGCTACCAATGCAATCAGTCTTATTATTATGCTTTCAGAATATCCGGATATTGTTACCGAACTTCTTGCGATTGCTCAGGAAGAACTGGATCATTTTAACCAGGTGCATGAGATTATAAAGAAAAGAGGCTACACTTTTGGGAAAGCCCGAAAAGACGATTACGTCAATGAGCTTGCTAAATTTGTAGTACAGGGTACCCGCGAAAAACTAATCGTTGACAAATTACTTTTTGCCGCTATGATTGAAGCAAGAAGCTGTGAGAGATTTAAAGTTCTTACAGAAAACATCAAAGATGAAGAGCTTAAAGTTTTCTACAGAGAGCTTATGATTTCAGAGGCCAATCATTACACTACTTTCATTGGTCTTGCAAGACAGCTTGGAGAGCCGGAAGCAGTGAATAAGAGATGGGAAGAATGGCTGGAATATGAAGCCAGCATCATTAAATCCTACGGAAACAAAGAAACCATTCACGGTTAAAATATAAACTTTAAAGAATATACATTGAAGAAGCCGAGCTTTGAAAATATCGCCAATTTTTTCCTTAAAAACTTTTTTCAGGGATTGGTCATTATTGGGCCTATCGGGCTTACCATTTTTGTGATCTGGTATATTGTAAGTGCTATTGATAATCTTATCCCTTCGCTTGCACAACAGATTCCTGGGTTTGTTTTTGTTTCAATTATATTATTTACAGCTATTCTGGGATTTCTTGGAAATAAATTTGTGGTGGGCCGATTCTTTTTCGATACCATGGATAGTTTACTGGAAAAAACTCCCGGAGTAAAACATATCTACACTCCTACCAAAGACGTTATGTCTTCCTTTGTAGGTGACAAGAAAAAATTCAACGATCCTGTATGGGTAAAAACCAATGAAAATCCGGAAATCTGGAGAATTGGCTTTTTAACTCAAAAAGAAATGTCGGACGTTGACAAACATAATTACGTTGCGGTATACCTTCCCCATTCTTATGCAATATCGGGTTGGGTAATTGTTACTGAAGAAAAAAACATCAAACCTGTAGTGGGAATGACAGCTGCTTCTGCTATGAAATTTGCAGTAAGTGGTGGTGTGGCAGGATTTCATTCTGACGAAAACATATTTAAGGCACCGGAGTAATCCCATACTCTTTCCTGAAGATACTTTGATGAATTTGAAAAATTATTTTCAAACTAATTTTCTTTACAAAAAACAATTTAAAACATATTCTAACTCATGAAATTACCGTACGCGGAACCTTTCCGCATCAAAATGGTGGAAGAAATCTACCAATCAACAAGAGAAGAAAGAGAACAGTGGCTTAAAGATGCTAATTATAACCTCTTCAATTTAAAATCCTCACAGGTATATATCGACCTGCTTACAGATTCCGGAACCGGAGCGATGTCTGACAGACAATGGGGTGCTTTGATGACAGGAGACGAAAGCTACGCAGGATCCCGTTCTTTCGAACAATTACAGAAAACGGTAGAAAGAATTACCGGCTTCAAATATTTATTACCAACTCACCAGGGAAGAGCCGCTGAAAATGTTCTTTTTTCGGTATTGGTAAAAGAAGGTGACGTAGTTCCCGGTAACTCTCACTTTGATACTACAAAAGGGCATATTGAATTCAGAAAAGCTCATGCAATTGACTGTACAATAGATGAAGCTTTTGATATTAATGACCTTCACCCTTTCAAAGGAAATATCAACCTTGAAAAACTGGAAGAAATTTACAAAAGCCACCCTAAAGAAAGCATTCCTTTCTGCCTGATTACAATTACCTGTAATTCTTCCGGAGGCCAGCCCGTTTCTTTGGAAAATATGAAAGCAGTAAAAGCTCTTTCAGACCAATACGGAATCCCTGTATTCTTTGATTCTGCAAGGTTTGCAGAAAATGCTTACTTTATCAAAAAAAGAGAAGCAGGACAAGAGAACAGAAGCATTAAAGAGATCTGTAAAGAAATTTTTTCATACGGAGATGGGATGACTATGAGTTCCAAAAAAGATGGCCTGGTAAACATCGGTGGATTTATTGCTTTAAATAATGAAGAAGTTTTCAGAAAAGCTTCCAATTTCACTATTATCTACGAAGGATTCATTACTTACGGAGGAATGGCAGGAAGAGATATGGCGGCATTAGCTGTAGGTCTTGATGAAGCGACTGAGTTTGCTTACCTGGAAAGCAGAATCTCTCAGGTTGAATACCTTGGAAACAAGCTGATCGAATATGGAATTCCGGTTCAAAAACCTATCGGAGGACACGCTGTTTTCATTGACTCTTTAAATTTCCTTCCAAATGTTTCCCGTGAAGAGTATCCGGCTCAGACGTTAGGACTTGAAATTTATAAAGAAGCAGGTATCAGAACCGTAGAAATCGGAACTTTACTGGCTGACAGAGACCCTGAGACAAGAAAAAACCGTTACCCAAAGCTTGAGTTAGTGCGTCTGGCCATCCCTAGGAGAACGTATACGAATAACCATATGGATTATATTGCAGCAGCCATCAAGAACGTTTATGAAAGACGTGAAGAGGTATCAAAAGGCTATAAAATAACATGGGAACCTGAAATATTAAGACATTTTACAGTTCAGCTTGAAAAAGCCTAAGCATAAAACCGGAAGCTTTTTCCGGTTTTTTTATTTTTACGCTCACCCTATTCTAGTGATCAGATATAAATGTGCAACTGCTTATAGTGAGGTATATTAACTTCGATCTAGAATTAAACTCCACCCATTTTACAAAAAACAGGCTCCCTATACTAAATACGAATTATTATGCAGTATGCTGATGATGCAAAATCAAACTAATTTATTTTTTTAAAAGTGACTGTTTTTAATTTAATTTTGCAACGATCCAATGAAAGAGATCTTAAAAAAATTTAAACACCAACCTGAAAATCCATTATTCCGAAAATGAACAAAATTGCTGTCGTGGGCGCTGGTATTTCCGGCTTAAGCATGGCGAATTACTTAGAAAAAAATCAGATTGATTACCACATTTATGAAAGAAGGAAAAAAGATGACCTCGCAGCAGGTCATGGCTTTCTTATTCCTCAGGAAGGAATGGAGTATCTTTCTCAGATTATTGACTGCTCACAGCTCTTGGAACATGGAAGTTTTCTGAAAAAATATATACAATACTCCCATACAGGAAAAATGCTGGCAGAAAAGGAGCTTGAAAATGTATTTGCCATCTCCAGACATTCGCTGATTAATCTCCTGGCTCAGAATATTTCTCCTGAGAAAATATCTTATGAAGAATGTATAACCCCCTGCAAGACTGAAAAAGGAAGATTTAAAAGCTCTGACGGGATTTATATTGATACTGATATTGCCATTATTTCAGATGGTTCGAAAAGCCGTATCAGAAGGGATCTCTTTAAAGATGAAAAAATGAGACAGGTACGAGAGAGTGAAGCTGTAAATATTATTCACAATAAAGAAATTGCTGATTCCATTGAAAATGATTTTATAAAATTTCACCATGAAGAAGGCGGCCTTACTTTTGGAATTCTGAAGCTTTCTCATGACACTATTCTTTGGTACTCGCAGTTTGACAATGAAAAGTACAAAATCAATGAATACTCATCTGAAGATTTAAAAAAATATATGCTTGATATTTTTGCAGAATGGCATCCTTTGGTTTCATCCATTATACAGAAATCAAACTATGAGAGTGTACATTTATGGTGTGTTTATGAGCTGGAAAAACTGAATCCTTTTTATAAGGATAATGTTGTTTTTATAGGAGATTCTGCGCACCCTCTTATACCATTTACCAGCCAGGGAGTAACCTCAGCTTTAAAGGACTCTTCTATTCTGACTAAATATTTAGTTGAAGAAGATAATACCACAACAGCCTTCCGTAAATATGAAGCTGAGAGAAAACCGGAAATAGAGGTGCACATTCATAATGGCAGAGCGCTATTGAGTCAGTTTCTGCTCTCTCTTGATCAACAATCATCAAATATTTTACCCATATCTTATAAATAAAAAATGTTTACCAACAACGATATTAACTTTGAAGCATTAAAAAGAAAAGCCTATAATGGAAGATGGGCTACTCTGGAGGATGGAATAATTCCCTTAACGGCTGCTGATCCGGACTTCAGGACAGCCCCGGAAATAGAACAGGGAATCATTGATTATATTAAAGACGGCTATCTTAGCTATGGCCCTTTTTCAGGGCTTCCCGAATTTAAAAAAAGTGTTGCCGAACATTTTAATCAGGAAAAGTACGGCACTTTCTCTCCTGAAAATGTACTTGCTGTCAACAGCGCAGCGCAGGGCATGTTTCTGATTGCTTCTTATGTACTGAACCCGGGAGATGAAGCTATTATTCTTGATCCTGTGGATTTTCTATTTAAAAAATCTGTAGAAACAGCCGGAGGAAAAGTAGTCTTATGCCCCGTTGATACTACAAGCGGAGCTATTGATTTTGAAAAAATGGTTTCCTTAATCAATCCAAAAACAAAGCTTATCAGCATATGCAATCCTCATAATCCACTGGGAAAGGTATATTCTAAAGAGACATTAAAAAAAGTCTCCGAGATAGCCTCTGCTCATAATCTGTGGGTAATGAGTGATGAGATCTGGAGTGATATTATTTATGACAATAAAGAATTCCACACGTATTCATCCGTTTCTGAAGAAGCAAAGAAAAAAAGCTTTACAGTATATGGGTTTTCCAAGTCGTTTGGGGTTGCAGGACTAAGAATAGGAGCTGTTTTGTGTAATGACCAGGAAATTCTGGAAGACTTTACAGAGAAATCCAATTTTAATTCTACTATAGAAGGAGTATCTACGCTGTCACAAATTGCAGGAAGCGTAGCATTGGAAAAAGCTAAGCCCTGGTATCGGGAATTTCTGAATCATTTACAAAATAACCGGGATCTGGCTTTTAAACTGCTGAACGGTGCCGAAATTCTTCAGCCCAGCCTTCCGGAAGCTACCTTTGTTATGTTTCCGAAAATTAAAAACGGAATGTCCAGTGATCAATTTGCGCAACACGTTTTACACCATGGAAAAGTAGCCATTGTGCCCGGCTCGGAAAGATGGTTTGGAAAAGGATCTGAAGGACATGTAAGAATTTGTTTTTCCACTTCGCAGGAAATCTTAGAAGAAGGAATAAATAGAATTATTTCAAGCTTTTAATATTAAAATTTTTCATTGAATTTCATAAAAATGTTATTATTTTTCAATAACACTCAATAAGCTTCTTTAATAATTAATACATTATCAACAAATATTGAAATACTGTATTGATTTAAAAATAAATATTGATAAATTTGAGTAAATCACCACTCAAATTTATCAATATGAAGATAAAATACATCAGCATCATTTTTTTTGGAGCTTCTACCCTATCGTATGCCCAGCAGGTAAGAGATACCCTCAATGAGTCAAAGATAGACGAAGTCGCCATCACCGGAAGCCGGAATAAAAAAAGAACGGTTATCAACACCCCCGTTCCTATTGATATCATTGACATCAAACAGGTAAGCCAGGCCACAGGTCAGGTAGAGGTCAACCAGCTACTACAGTTTGCCGCCCCTTCTTTCAATTCTAACAAACAATCGGGCTCAGATGGTGCCGATGCCGTAGATCCTGCTACCTTAAGAGGGCTTGGTCCTGACCAGACTCTTCTCCTACTCAACGGAAAAAGATATCACCAGTCTTCACTGATCAATCTTTTCGGAACAAAAGGAAGAGGAAACACAGGATATGACATGAATACTATTCCTATTGGTGCTATAAAAAGAGTGGAAGTTCTCCGTGACGGGGCTGCCGCGCAATATGGCTCTGATGCTATAGCCGGAGTGATCAATGTTATTCTTAATGATCGTGATAAAGGCTTTGAAGGAAACGCATTCTATGGTATGAACCTTTTTAAAAGCCCGGGGAACAATGATGTTGTATCTGATCATAAGATTGATGGAGGCACCTTTGACTTCAGTGGAAATCTGGGAACGAAAATAGGATCGAAAGGAGGCTTTGGTAACTTTACCGCAGAGTTTATTAATAAAGAATATGCCATCAGAAATGCAAATCCGGCTATCTACAATGATCCTTCTCCAGCGCCAAGACAACGCTTCGGAGATGCAAAAGCCCAGAATATCTATTTTTTCGGAAATATTGAAATTCCTCTATCTGAAGGGTTAAAGTTCTATTCCCGCCAGGGGTTTTCTCACAGAAATACAAAAGCCTATGCGTGGACAAGGACTCCGGATGCGGACGGCAACATTCCTGAGATCTATCCTAATGGTTTTAATCCGATTGAAAATACCAATATCACGGATTTCACTTTTGATAACGGTCTGAAATTCAACGTTGCCAATTGGGAAGTAGATGCTTATAATGCATTCGGAGATAATAGGTTTATTTATAATATTAACAGTACCGTTAATGCAACTTTAGGAGTAAACTCTCCTACCAGTTTCGACGCAGGTGGGCATTCATTACTGCAGAATACAACAGGATTCAATGCAACCAGGATGTTCAAAGTACTGGAAGGGCTTAACGTTGCTTTCGGATCAGAATTCCGTTATGAGAAATTCAATATTATTAAAGGAGAAGAGGCTTCTTACGCAATGTATGACGTTAACGGGAATATTGTAACAACTCATACTCCTCAAAATTTACTGGTAACCAACCCTTTAAGTGGAGAGGTAAGACCGGGAGGTTCTCAGGGATTTCCGGGATATTCTACAGACATTGGCAAAAGCAGAAATAATTTTGCTGCTTATGTAGACACGGAGCTTGATATTACCAAAAACTGGATGATCAGTGCCGCCGGAAGATTTGAAAATTATAATGATTTCGGAAGCACTCTGAATGGTAAATTTGCAACGCGCTATGCCATTACCCCGCAATTTGCTTTCCGAGGATCTTTTTCCACAGGCTTTAGGGCTCCGTCTTTGGCTCAGAAATATTACAGTCAGCAGTTTACGAATTTTCAGGGTGGAAAACTGGTTACTATTCAGCTGGCATCCAATGATAGTGATCTGGCTAGCAGAGTGGGTATTTCCCAATTGAAACAGGAAACATCATTGAACGGAAGTGCAGGCTTTACTTATAATACCGGAAAGTTCACGGCAACTATTGATGGTTATTATATCAATGTCAAAAACAGAATTGTTCTTACCGGCAACTTCTCCAGAGATGATCTTCCCGCTTCAGTGCAGGCAGATTATCCATATATTGACCAGGCACAATTTTTCTCTAATGCTATAGATACCCGTACTAAAGGTATTGACCTTATTTTAAGCTATAATGAAAACATAGGTCCCGGCAAACTGACGGCCACTTTAGCAGGGAACTATAATGATATGGAGATCACCCGTGTGAATACTTCAGATCAGCTGAAGGGGAAAGAAGATATCTATTTAAGTCCGAGAGAAAGAGCGTTTATTCTTGCTTCTGCTCCCAAAACAAAAATCAATCTTAATCTCAACTATAAAATCAGCAAGTTCAATGTCAATCTGCAATTGGTAAGATTTGATAAGGTAACTTTAATAGGCTATGATGACTTTGAACAGATTTACAATCCAAAGGTAACTACTGATCTTTCTTTCGGATATGAGTTTTCAAAAAGCCTAAATCTTACCTTGGGAAGTAAGAACTTGCTTAACAGATATCCAACATTACAAACCACTCAGGTAACTACCGGAAATACAGAAGGAGGAGGAATCTTTGATCCTGTACAAATGGGTTTCTCAGGAAGACAAATTTTTGCAAGACTGAATTTTAAGTTTTAATTGACAATCTATATTTTTCTTACAAAAAAATGGGCTGCCTCAAAAATAGTGACAGCCCATCTTATATCCTAAGCTAAAAAGAAATTAAATATCTACTAATATTTTCTTCTTATTCTATTTCTTTGAAATCTTGTACAACTTACCACTATCCGTTACCGCATACAGATTTCCATCCATTCCATTTAATACATCCCGAAAACGTTCCTTTTGATCTTCTAAAAGCCGCTCTTCCCCCACTACTTTATTATTTTTCATGACGATCCGGTTAATATGTTCACCACTTAGGCATCCGATAAAAAGGTTTCCTTTCCATTCATCTATATTTCCGGTATAGAAAGTAATTCCACTTGGAGAAATTACCGGATCCCAGTAATAGACCGGCTGTTCTGTACCTTCTTTTTGGGTAATCCCCTTCCCCACTTTATCTCCCGAATATTCAATACCGTATGTAACGTCTCCCCATCCATAGTTTTTTCCAGGCTGAATCAGGTTGATTTCATCACCTCCTCTAGGGCCCATCTCCACATCCCATAGATTTCCATTTGGGTCTATTGCCAGACCTTGCGGATTCCGGACTCCATAGGCATAAATTTCCGGTTTATAACCTTCTTTTCCAATGAACGGATTTCCGGGTGACGGCTTTCCGTCTTTTGTAATTTTGATTATTTTCCCTAAATAATTATCTGTTTTCTGTGCATATACTCTCGTTACTTTATCTGACCTTTCTCCTGTACTTACAAATAAATTTCCATCTTTATCAAAAGCCAGACGGCTTCCATAATGCTTATCACCGTCATAAGAAGGTTCTGCACGAAAAATCACCTTGATCACTGAAATCGTTTTAAAATCTGAAGACAATTTTCCTTTTGCCACAGAAGTTAGATTTCCTTTCCCAAATGGTTCCGAAAAACTGAAATAAATAATCGAATTGGATTTAAAATCTGGATCAAGAGCTACATCCAGCATTCCACCCTGACCTTTTGAATCTACTTTAGGAAAACCTTCAATTTTTGACATCTGTTTTCCGTCTGCGGAGACAACGTTCATATAACCTCTTTTATCTGTAATAAGAAATCTTCCGTCCGGTAAATTTATGATTCCCCAAGGCTTTCCCAGTTCTTGGTTTATGATCTCCACATTGTATAAAGTATTTGTTTTTACTGCCTTTATTCTTGTCTGCCCCGGGAAAGCGGGTTTGTATTCAGAATTAGGCTTTTCCGTTTCCACACTGCCATCTTTTCCTGTTTTCTGAGCCTTTACATCGTTCTTACTGCAGGAAGACAAAATAAAAAACATACTTAGAAATACAACATAAAATTGATTGGTTTTCATAATATTACAATTAGGTGATTGAATAAAGAATGGAAAAATAATGCCATAAAAATTTATGTAATTAAATTTTTATTCTACATCTGTAGAACAAATTACAATCTTGTAGAATGAAAGAGATTAAACTTACTGCTTCAGAAAAAATTCTAATGGAAATCCTTTGGGAGAAAAAAAGATTTTCATGAAGGATATCTTAAAAGCCTACCCGGAGCCCAAGCCTGCTGCCACCACAATTGCAACCCTCTTAAAAAGAATGCAGAATAAGGAGCTGGCAGGCTATACACTGTATGGAAATTCCCGTGAATACTATCCAAAAATAGAAAAAGGGAAATATTTCAAGGAAGAAATGACTTTCATGATAGATCGTTTTTTTAACAGCTCTGTAACTCAGTTTGCTTCATTTTTTACCTCCAATGCCAAGCTAAGCCAGAAACAGTTGAAATAACTCCGGGATATTATCGATGAGCAGATAAAAGAATAGTCATGAACACAGATAGGAAAAAAATAGACCTCTCTAATATAGATCAGTTAAAAGGTTCGATAGCCTCAACGGCATACATTCACATTGATGAAACAGGAAAGGCAACTCGTATCGCTACTTCCGGTAACAATGAAAATTTTAATAAGGAATTCCTTAAAACGATTACTGACATTAGCAATAAAACATCTTGGAAGCCTGCCACAAAAGATGGCAAAACGATAGCATCTGTATTGAAAATTCCAGCTACAATGACTTTTGAACGTAAATAAAAACAGAAGTGCTGAATTCATAATGCATTTTCAACAATGATATTCGTGCATCCATGATTAAAAAACAGGGATGCACGAATTTTATTTATCCTCACTGATTTCTTAGTGTTTATAAATAACAATATACTATCATAAAAATTTGGCGAAAATTTTAATAACAAAATATTCATCTTCAAAACATTATCCTGCCTAAAAATTTCTTTCGTATTTTTGTTGTATACATTCTTTTCTATGGATTTTAAGCTTCAATCAGAATATAAACCTACCGGAGATCAGCCTCAGGCTATTGACAAACTTACCGCAGGAATAGAGATCGGTGAGAAATATCAGACACTTCTTGGGGTAACCGGTTCCGGAAAAACATTTACTGTTGCGAATGTTGTAAAAAATGTTCAGCGTCCCACCTTAGTTTTGGCACATAATAAAACTCTGGCAGCACAGCTTTTCATGGAATTCAAAGAATTTTTTCCTGAAAATGCTGTAGAATACTTTGTAAGTTATTATGACTACTATCAACCGGAAGCTTATATTGCTACTACCGGAACCTATATTGAAAAAGACCTGAGTATCAATGAAGAAGTTGAAAAATTACGTCTTTCTGCAACAGCAAGTCTTCTTTCAGGAAGAAGAGATGTCTTAATTGTAGCTTCCGTATCCTGTATTTACGGTATCGGAAATCCTACAGAGTTTCATAAATCATTAATTTCCATAGCAATTGGGGAAAAACTGACTAGAACGGCACTTCTTCATTCATTAGTTAATGCACTGTATGCCAGAACACTTAATGAGTTTCAAAGAGGTACATTCCGTGTAAAAGGAGATGTTATTGATGTTTTTCCAGCTTACGCTGATAATGCTATCAGAATACAATTTTTCGGAGATGAAATTGAAAAGATCCAAAGCTTTGATCCTGTTACAGGAAATGTAGAGGAAAATTTTGATCAAATACAGATTTACCCTGCCAATCTTTTTGTAACCTCAAAAGAAACTTTAAATGGAGCAATTAAGGATATCCAGGATGATATGGTAAAACAGGTAGATTTTTTTAGCTCTATCGGAAAACCTCTGGAAGCAAAAAGGCTTCAGGAAAGAACAGAACTGGACCTTGAAATGATCAAAGAACTGGGGTATTGCTCCGGAATTGAGAACTATTCAAGGTATCTGGATGGCAGACTTCCCGGAACAAGACCTTTCTGCCTGCTTGATTATTTCCCTAAAGACTTTTTAATGGTTATTGACGAAAGCCACGTAACCGTTCCACAGGTTCATGCCATGTATGGTGGTGACCGAAGCAGAAAAGAAGCCCTAGTGGAATATGGATTCAGACTTCCGGCAGCTATGGATAACAGACCTTTAAAGTTTGAGGAATTTGAAGCCATTCAGAACCAGGTTATTTATGTTTCTGCAACCCCTGCAGATTATGAACTGGAAAAAACCGGAGGAGCGTATATTGAGCAAATTATCCGACCTACAGGACTACTCGATCCAATTATCGAAGTAAGACCTTCATTGAATCAAATTGACGATTTAATGGAAGAAATTCGGAAAAGATCAGACGTTGATGAAAGGGTATTGGTAACAACATTGACGAAGAAAATGGCCGAAGAGCTTACCAAATACTTTACAAAATTTGGAATCAGAACACGATACATTCACTCTGACGTGGAGACTCTTGAAAGAATTCAGATTATGCAGGATCTGCGTTTAGGGCTTTTTGATGTACTGATCGGAGTTAACTTACTAAGAGAAGGTCTTGACTTACCGGAGGTTTCACTGGTTGCCATTCTGGATGCAGATAAAGAAGGAATGCTGAGAAGCCGCAGATCAATGATTCAGACCGTAGGCCGTGCCGCGAGAAATATCAATGGAAAAGCCATCATGTATGCGGATAAGATCACCAAATCAATGCAGGCTACATTGGATGAAACAGAATACCGCCGTGCAAAACAGATCCAGTATAATGAGGAACATGGACAGAAACCACAGGCTTTAAATAAAAAGATTTCTGAAAACCTTGTCGGAAGAAGTAAAGATTTCCCTGATCAGAAATATACCCAGAAAGAAATCATGCAAAAAGTTGCTGAGACAAAAGCCAGCTATACCGGTGAAGATATAGATAAAATAGTTGACCAAAAGCAGAAAGAAATGGAATCCGCAGCTAAAAATCTTGACTTTATAAAAGCAGCTAAGCTAAGAGATGAAATTGCAGCTTTGAAAGCTAATTAATTGATACATAAATTTTGGCGGCATCTTCGATGCCGCCAAAATTTTATATTAAGTTATATTTTGATTCTACCTCCCATTTCTCACAGCTGCCCTTATTGGTACCAGAAGATCCATCAGACCATTCAATTTGATCTCATATACCGTTGAAAGCTGCATCCCTAATTTTCCTTTGGGCATTCCGGTACGGTTAAACCATTCCAGATAACTTATCGGCAGGTCTGCCAGAACTGTACCTTCATATTTTCCGAAAGGCATTTTAACAATACATATTTCTTTTAATATTTCCGAATTTACCCCTTCCACGTTTTTATATAATTAAATTAATTTTTATCTAAGATCATTTTCAATCCACATTGGGTAATTCAAGATCAGGAGGTGCATTATCGTCCGAAAATTCATTTCTATAGACCTGAATCAGCAGCAATGTAAGAGAAATCAGGATAGGGCCAAAAATAAGCCCCATAAAGCCAAAAAGGTTCATTCCCATGATAATTCCAAACACGGTATTCAGTGGGTGTATATTTTCAAGCTTTTTTAAAAGCGTAAAACGAAGCAGATTATCAGTAAGCCCTACCACTACAACACAGTAAATAGCAAGCCCAATCCCCTGACCTGTGTTTCCTTCTGCAATCATAAAGATACATACCGGAACGTAGACTATTGCCGTTCCCACTACAGGAATTACCGATGCTGCAGCCGTAAGCGCAAAAAGCAAGACCGCCCCCGGTGCCCCGAATATAAGATATCCAATAAGTGCGACTATACCCTGGCCTACTGCCACTACCGGAATTCCAATAGCATTGGCCATAATAAGTTTTCTCATTTTATCTCCGATCAAAGAGACATTGGATCTTTTCAATGGCGCAGAAGAGGTCAAAATCTTTTCAAACAGTTTTGGTTTTTCCAGCATGAAATAAAGAATAAAATACATGGACATCACCACTGTAAGGGTATTGAATGTTCCACTGACCGCTGAAGTTGAAAATTTTCCAATGAAATCCTTCAGCTTATTCATATTTTCCTTACTCAGTATGTCAAATCCCGTCTTCTTATCAATATAATCGTGTATTTTATCCAGAAAAACATTGAACTTATCCATATAGGCCTGTGCATTTCCCAGTTTATCAATGATAAGATCAGCAATAAAGTAGATTGGTAAAATAAGGACAATGAGACTTGCAAACATCAATGCAAATGCGGCAAGTGACGGCTTCCATTTTCTCTCTTCCTGCAAATAAAAATTATATTTTCTACAGACAACATAAATAGTGATCGCTCCTAAAACGGAAGGAATGAACAAGGAAAGATTAAAACAAATCAAGCCTGCCAATATTAAAATAATAGCCAGCAAAGAAATTTGCTTTATAGCAGTACTGCTTATCTGTTTCTCCTTATCCATACTCTTTTTTTACTGTTTGTTATATGTAATTTGCCTTGGTTTTCCTAAGAATGCACAATAAGTAGAGTACATCACGATCATAATAAACGGTGCAGTCAGAATAAGCCCTATTCCGCAAAGAACAATTCCTGCGATAGAAATAAGCATTCCTAAAATAGCCGTTAATAAGAACGTTCCATAATTCTCTTTTGCAATATTGAAAGATTTTGCCAAAGCATCAGTAGCAGAAGCATTTTCAAACAAAAGAACAGGATATCCTATTAAAAGTAAAGGATAAACAAAGAAAAGAGGGAAAAAGCACAGTGCTGCTGCCACTGCAGAAATTAACCCTGAAAGGAAACTGTATAATAAAATATTAACAAAATTCTGACGATATCCAATAAAAAGGTCGGAAAACTCAATCGGAACTTTGGTATTATATTTATTCACCATATAGATCAGGCCAACATACAAAGGGGACAGCACCAGCCCAAAAAGACCAGAAGCAGTCATATACAATGGAACTCCCGGCATACTCCAGTAGTTAAATTGCCCTCCTGAAGTTCTCATTTCTTCTACCATAGAAGCAGAATCTATTCCGAAGATAAGTTGAATGACATATCCGCCCAACATATAGATAATCATGGCAACCACTCCGTAGCCAAAAACCCCTTTATACATTTCGAAAGCATGAGAAATAATTGATCCGGTTTCCCTGTTCGGGACAGAACCCTGCTGATCAAATTCGTTAAATTCAGACATAGTTTTAATATTTTATGATTTTACCAAAATTAACTTTTTTTGGCAACAAAACATATTAAAACTGATTGAAATTTAGCTTTTTTCTGAAAAAACACTTTTATATAGTGAATAAATCATCGCATTCCAGAATGGAAATGTAAAAAGACCTCCTACCAAAAATAGAGTGAATCCCAAATATTTAAACAGAAAAGCAACAATTGTACACACCAATATTTCTACATAATACATTTTGAGTGCCTTAAAGTTCAATGAGATGGCTTCAAAAATTCTTTTATCAGTAAAAAACATTAGTGGTGCTACAAATAGGGTTACTGCCACCCAAATTATAGCAAGCACTACTGTAGGAACTGTAAATCTGTAGATAAAAAACCAGAAAATATAATACCCAATGTATTTAAAGAAATTAAGACCATTATATCCCACAAGCAGATCGCCCAGTTCCAGCTTTTCATTAAGATCAATTTTTCTGTAAATCTGATAAAATCCCAGATTAAGAGGATATAAGAAAATAGTAGTCCCGATTATTGCCAGAGAAAACATCTGAAAATTTTCAGTTGCGGCAAGTTTTGTAAGCTCTGATGCATATATCTCCGCCCCATCTTTTGCATACTTGGTAGTTTCTATATACTGGTTTATAATATCGTACTTTAAATCAGCAACGAAAATGACTGTTAGAAAAATTCCAAAATAAAGGATTGAAAATATTAACTGAAAAATCAGTGTTTTATTCCAATAAAAAAAAGCCTGCTTCAATATAAAATCTATTCCCGGTTTCTGAGGATATTTGCTCTGCATCATAAAAAATTTATGCAAAAGTAAACATCAATAATTATTTTTGCAGAATGTTTTCAGTGAATCATCAAAAATTTATGGAAATGGACGAACTTTCACTTCAGAAGGTTCCCTATTTCTTTGTTATCGACTTTCTTTGTGAGAATGTTGAAATCTATAGAGAGAATGAAATAGTAAAATCAAGTTTACTTGTTGATTTTCAGCAATTTTCAACCACAAAAAAACAGCATGAATTAGATAAAAAAGTAGAATGGAAATTTTTTCCGGAAACGCTGGAAAGCTTTAAAACCGGGTTTGATAAAGTTCAGAAAAATATTCGACTGGGAAATTCTTATTTAGTAAATTATACCAGAAAAACTGAAATTAAGACTAATTTAAGCCTGAAGGAAATTTTTTATCACTCAAATGCGAAATACAAACTGTATTATAAAGATTTTTTTGTATTTTTTTCTCCGGAAACTTTTGTAAAAATTATTGACGGCAAAATTCTGACATATCCCATGAAAGGCACTATTGATGCTTCTCTTGAAAATGCAGCAGAAACACTGAAGAATGATAAAAAAGAAAAAGCAGAGCATTACACCGTAGTGGATTTACTGCGAAATGATCTGAGTAGGGTAGCCGATGAAGTAAAGGTTGATAAATTTCAGCATATTGATTTCATCAAAACCCGGCAAAAGGATCTGTATGCAATGAGCTCGGAGATCTCAGGAACAGTAAAATCTGAATTTGATGGAAAGTTGGGAAGTATTATGCAAAAACTGCTTCCTGCAGGCTCTATTTTAGGCGCCCCAAAGTCCAAGACGCTGGAAATAATTTTAGATGCTGAAGGATATGAAAGAGGATACTATACAGGAGTTTGCGGCTGGTTTGATGGTGAAAATCTCGACAGCTGTGTAATGATACGCTATATTGAAAAAGAAGGAAATCAACTTTATTTCAAAAGCGGAGGCGGTATAACGCACATGAGTAAACTAGAAGACGAATATCAGGAAATGAAAAATAAAATTTATGTCCCAATTCATTGAAAGCATTAAAGTAGAAGATCAGGAAATTTTTCTATTAGACCTACATCAAAAACGAGTGAATCAAACATTTTCCCATTTTGGAAAAGAAGATTCCATTGATCTGGGTAAAATATACAAAAACCTACAGCATGATGAAGACGGACTTTTCAAATTAAGAATCGCTTACGATCTGGATAAAAAAATCCGCACGCAGATGATCCCCTATGCCATTCCTGAAATCCAGGATTTTCAGCTGGTAGAAAATAACAGCTTCGATTACTCTTTTAAGTTTGAAGACCGGAAGGAACTTGATAAAATGAAGATGAAATCAAAATCAGAAGAGATCATCATTGTCAAAAACAATCATATCACAGATACCTCTTTTTCAAACATTTTATTTTTAAAAGGCAGAGAATGGTTTACTCCAACCACTTATCTTTTGAATGGGGTACAGAGACAGCATCTTTTAAAGCAAAAGAAAATAAAGGAAGCAGAGATCACTTTACAGAATATAAAGCAGTTTACCCACTTCCAAATCATTAATGCTTTAAATGATTTCGATGATATGTTTATTTATCCTATTGACAGAATAGTCAATCTACCCGGAAATGAAGAATATCTTGACCTTTAGCTTTCTTTCATGAAGTTAAAGTAAGCCTTCTGAATATCCGCACTGTTTTTTCCAGACGTATTTACTTCCAGAATTTTTGGTTGTGGACCCGGTTTGAAAAAATTCTCCAGTACCCTGTCTAATGTCACTTCGTCTTCTACCTTAATGTAGGAGAATCCGAAATGCTTAGCCAGATGTTCAGCATTTTTACGGTGTTTTGTAGCGATAAATTCATCCAGGGTGTTCGGATTGGCATTTCCTGGTCCCGGAATAATCTTAAAGATATTTCCTTCCCCGTTATTGAAGATCATAATCCTTACAAAGGGAGGGATATATTGATTCCAAAGGCCATTGATGTCATAAAAGAAACTCAAATCTCCTGTAATTAACAAAGTAGGATTGGCATTTTTAATAGCAAAGCCCATAGCAGTGGACGTTGAACCGTCAATTCCACTCGTTCCTCTGTTACAGTACATTTTTCTTTTACCAAAATCAAACAGCTGCGCATATCTGATTGCTGAAGAGTTGGTAAAATGAATATTATAGTTCTCGGGAATTGTCTGTGATGCCTTATTGAAAAAATAAAAATCCGAGAATTCAACACTATTTAAAAACAGTTCATGTTTCGCATCTTTTTTATCCCTTAGCACATCCCAAAGGTTGTAATAAGGTCTTGGTTCAAGATTGATAAATTTCAATAGTTTGGAAAAGAAAACTTCAGGCTTAACTTCAATTTTTTCGGTTAAAGAAAAATAAGTATCAGGCTGCCAAACTTCATCCAAATGCCAGTGCTGCTTAGGTTTTGCACTTCTCAAAAACTGCTTTACCTTTTTTGAAACTACATTCTGGCCCACTGTAATTAATAAATCAGGAGCATACGTCTTAAAATCCTCTTCAGTGAAATTAAAAATATAACGATCTATATGTCTGAAAAACTTTTCATGGTACAAATTGGAGTTAGCTTCACTTAATACCACCACTGAATGGTTTTTCACGAGCTGAGTCAATTGGTTTTCCAATTCAGGACTATAATCTCTTGTCCCTACCAAAAGTAATATTCTCTGAGAAGTATTCCATTCTGCAACCAGATTTGAGGGAATTTCGTACTCTTTATGTTTAATTGTCTTTTCTACGGTTGGAAAAGCCGGAAGTTCGGAAACCAACTCGTATAAAGGTTCCTCTAAAGGAATATTAATATGTACCGGGCCCTGTTTTTCAAAGCAGAGTTCAATCGCTTTTTTAATGGTATCAAAATTAATATCTTCTGCATTCTCCTGGCTGTCTTCCAAAAGCTGGAAATCACCATATGAATGCTGATGAAAAACATCTTTCTGCCTAATAGTCTGTCCATCAAAAATATCAACAAAATCAGTAGGCCTGTCAGCCGTCAGTACCAACAATGGAATATTCTGATAAAATGCTTCTGTAACCGCCGGGTAATAGTTAACCACAGCCGATCCGCTTGTACAGGTAATTGCAACAGGTTTTTTCACGCTTTTTGCCATTCCCATTGCTACAAAAGCAGCACTTCTTTCATCTACAATACTGTAACAGTTAAAACTATCCACTTCCGAAAAGTGAATCGCCAAAGGAGCATTCCTTGAACCGGGAGAAATCACGATGTCTGCAATTCCGTACTGCTGAAGAAGATGTGCAAGTATTTGGATACTTTTCTTAGAAGAATATTTTTTCATACAGCAAATTTAACTTATAAATAATGATTTTAAAATCATTTAATTTAAAAAAAATGTAATTTTGCTGTTCGTAAATTTCTAAAAATGGATAAAATACCTAGTGTAGACCTGCGTGATTTCCTTTCGGACAACCCGGAACGCAAACAGAAATTTGTAAATGAAATCGGAAAAGCTTATGAAGAAATTGGTTTTGTTGCCTTAAAGGGCCACTTTCTTGATGACAACCTAGTAGATGAATTGTATGGAGAGGTAAAAAACTTTTTTGAACAACCAGTGGAAACTAAAAAGAAGTATGAGATTCCAGGAATTGGTGGCCAGAGAGGTTATGTAGGATTCGGTAAAGAAACGGCAAAAGGTTTCAAAAAAGGAGACTTAAAAGAGTTTTGGCACTTCGGACAATATGTGTCTGATGATTCAAAGTACAAAACTGAGTATCCGGACAATGTAATCGTTGACGAGCTTCCAAAATTCAACGAGGTAGGTAAAGAAGCATTCCAAATGCTTGAGAAAACCGGCCAGTATGTGCTAAGAGCTTTAGCCATTCACCTTGGTTTAGATGAGTTTTATTTTGACGACAAAATCGCAGAAGGAAATTCTATCTTAAGACCTATTCACTATCCGCCAATCACTGAAGAACCGGATGATGCGGTAAGAGCAGCAGCGCACGGAGACATTAACCTTATTACGCTTCTAATGGGAGCACAGGGTAAAGGTCTTCAGGTACAGAATCACAATGGAGAATGGATTGATGCTATTGCAGAACCAGATGAATTGATGATCAATGTTGGAGATATGCTTTCAAGACATACCAACAACAAATTGAAATCTACGATTCACAGAGTGGTAAACCCACCAAGAGAAATGTGGACAACTTCAAGATATTCAATTCCTTTCTTTATGCATCCTGTCAGTGCAATGTCTTTAAATGCGCTTGAAAACTGTGTAGATGAAAACAATCCAAAATTGTATGAAGATACAACTGCAGGAGAATTTTTACATGAAAGACTGATCGAGCTAGGCTTGATTAAGAAATAATACTGGAATAGTCAATAATTGATCTGGTTTGAATGTTATCTTCTGATAGCAGCAAGATTAATTATTGACTATTTTTTATTCTATCCTGTTATACAATAAAATTCCGGACAAGGAGTAGATTGTGTAAAAGTCCCCCAAGGGCAGATACAGGTATATACATCTCCACCACCAGGGTTTCCTCCCCCTCCTCCGGGATTTCCATCGTAAGGCACGCATTTTCCACCAGAACATATATTCCCTACAGAGCAGCCACCTTCTTCAGGTCCACCTCCTTCAATACAATTAGCAGGAAAGTTAACTCCGGCAATAATTCCTTTCCTACCTTCTCTGGAAAGTTTCTTAAAGTTTTTCATAGTTTTTGATTTTTAGTATTTTTTATATTATGAGCCATTTAGGATAGCTCTGTACTAAAATTAATATTTATTTTGTTATGACTCAAATAATTAAAATAAAACTTACAACTCTGCCAGCGTGTAATTAATATTCCAGTTATTTTTTACTATTTAACATAAAATCTTTTGTTTAATTAAAAATATTTTAAGTAATTTTACTTTACTATCAAAATTTTAATTAAAACAATATGAAAAATTTAAAAAAACTAAGAAAAGGCCAGTTAAAAAACATTTCTGGAGGAGCTACACTTCCTGAACCAGAGTTCTGTATGTATTATTGTAATGGTACAGTTGTATGCGCTGGTTGTAGCGATGATTTCAAATGCCCGGACACTAACAGTGATATGTAAACATTGAACATCAAAATGTAACAAAAAACCGTTTCCTTTGGAACGGTTTTCTTTTTTAATAAAATCCAATCTCTGAATATATCCTTAATATCGTAGGTCTTAAACAGCATCACTATACAATCAAACGCAAGCTCTATTTTCGCTTAACAGTAGGTTTTTGCTACAATGATAAGTAATCTTTATAATAAGCCAAATATTAGCCTAAATTCGGCTTTATAGGTTACCTATAAAAAGTCATCTTAATTATGTCATAAGACCAGTAGAAAAATGGATGATAATTCGTAGGAATCTACAATGAATAATGGAGAGTTGAGAGTGAAAAATTGAGAGTTGAAAATGGAGAATGGAAAGTTGAAAGTTGAGAATAAATATAAATGTGTTGTTCTCATAAGGAAGGAGTTATAAGAAAGAGTATCCTTATTCAATAGAAGCGGGCTTTAGCCCGGTTGATATAGATTATGATTAGATTAGACTAGATTAGACTAGATCAGATCATATAGATAAAAAAAATCCTTTATCGTTATGATAAAGGATTTTTAAAAATAAAATAAAAACTGGCGGCGACCTACTCTCCCGCTTTCGCAGTACCATCGGAGCTGGTGGGCTTAACTTCTGTGTTCGGAATGGGAACAGGTGAGCCCCACCGCTAAAACCACCCTAAAGAAGGTATATAAGGTTGCAGGTTAGAGGTAAAAGGCTGCAGGCTTATCCTGCTTCCTAATAGCCAACATCTGCTACCTGGTTTATCGATAAAAACTTTCACAAAGAGGTAACCTTGCTGCACTTCCGTGCGCCATATTAGGCTATAAATCTACGGGTAATTAGTACTACTTGGCTATGACATTACTGTCTTTACACCTATAGCCTATCAACGTCGTCATCTCCAACGACCCTTAAAAGATGTCTCATCTTGAGGCGAGTTTCGCACTTATATGCTTTCAGTGCTTATCTCTTCCAAACGTAGCTACTCAGCAGTGCACCTGGCGGTACAACTGATACACCAGAGGTTTGTTCAATTCGGTCCTCTCGTACTAGAATCAAGCCCTCTCAAACATCTAACGCCCGCAATAGATAGAGACCGAACTGTCTCACGACGTTCTGAACCCAGCTCGCGTGCCACTTTAATGGGCGAACAGCCCAACCCTTGGGACCTTCTCCAGCCCCAGGATGTGACGAGCCGACATCGAGGTGCCGAACCTCCCCGTCGATGTGAGCTCTTGGGGGAGACTAGCCTGTTATCCCCGGAGTACCTTTTATCCTATGAGCGATGGCCCTTCCATACGGAACCACCGGATCACTATGTCCTGCTTTCGCACCTGATCGACTTGTAGGTCTCACAGTCAAGCACCCTTATGCCATTACACTCTACGCACGGTTACCAAGCGTGCTGAGGGTACCTTTGAAAGCCTCCGTTACTCTTTTGGAGGCGACCACCCCAGTCAAACTACCCACCACGCAATGTCCTTCCATACAGAAGTTAGGCTCCAAGTAAGTAAAGGGTGGTATTTCAACGTTGGCTCCACAAACACTAGCGTGCCTGCTTCAAAGCCTCCCACCTATCCTACACATTACTTACTCAAAGTCAATACGAAGTTATAGTAAAGGTTCACAGGGTCTTTTCGTCCCATTGCGGGTACTCGGCATCTTCACCGAGACTACAATTTCACAGAGCTCATGGTTGAGACAGTGCCCAGATCGTTACACCATTCGTGCAGGTCGGAACTTACCCGACAAGGAATTTCGCTACCTTAGGACCGTTATAGTTACGGCCGCCGTTTACTGGGGCTTCAGTTAATGCCTTCGCTTACGCTAAGCACCTTCCTTAACCTTCCAGCACCGGGCAGGTGTCAGACCCTATACTGCATCTTTCGATTTTGCAGAGTCCTGTGTTTTTGATAAACAGTCGCCTGGGCCTCTTTACTGCGGCCACCATTGCTGATGGCGTCTCTTCTCCCGAAGTTACGAGACTATTTTGCCTAGTTCCTTAACCATGATTCACTCTAGCACCTTAGGATTCTCTCCTCGACTACCTGTGTCGGTTTTGGTACGGGTTGCTTCACTTCGGCTTTTCTTGGAAGCACTTTCCCTACAGCAGCTTCGCCCGAAGGCTAGGCCTTGACTATTCCGTCAGTCTCCAGTAAGTACGGCACTCCGTCCCCTTTTTAGTGTGAGCAAGTATGGGAATATTAACCCATTGTCCATCCACTACCCCTTTCGGGTTCGCGTTAGGTCCCGACTAACCCTCAGCTGATTAGCATGGCTGAGGAAACCTTAGTCTTTCGGTGAGCGGGTTTCTCGCCCGCTTTATCGTTACTTATGCCTACATTTTCTTTTCTATCCGCTCCACAATACCTCACAGTACTGCTTCGGCGCAAATAGAATGCTCTCCTACCAGATGTATATAAATACAAATCCATAGCTTCGGTAATATGTTTATGCCCGATTATTATCCATGCCGGACCGCTCGACTAGTGAGCTGTTACGCACTCTTTAAATGAATGGCTGCTTCCAAGCCAACATCCTAGCTGTCAATGCAGTCCAACCGCGTTGCTTCAACTTAACATATATTTGGGGACCTTAGCTGTTGGTCTGGGTTCTTTCCCTCTCGGACATGGACCTTAGCACCCATGCCCTCACTGCCGACGAACATTTATTAGCATTCGGAGTTTGTCAGGAATTGGTAGGATTTGACTCCCCCGCATCCAATCAGTAGCTCTACCTCTAATAAACTTAACATCGACGCTGCACCTAAATGCATTTCGGAGAGTACGAGCTATCTCCCAGTTTGATTGGCCTTTCACCCCTACCCACAGGTCATCCGAAGACTTTTCAACGTCAACCGGTTCGGTCCTCCACTCTGTGTTACCAGAGCTTCAACCTGCCCATGGGTAGATCACAAGGTTTCGCGTCTAATCCTACTAACTATACGCCCTATTCAGACTCGCTTTCGCTCCGGCTCCGGTACTTAATACCTTAACCTCGCTAGTAAAATTAACTCGTAGGCTCATTATGCAAAAGGCACGCCGTCACACCATATAGGTGCTCCGACCGCTTGTAGGCGTACGGTTTCAGGTTCTATTTCACCCTTCTATTCGAAGTGCTTTTCACCTTTCCTTCACAGTACTTGTTCACTATCGGTCTTTCAGGAGTATTTAGCCTTGGAGGATGGTCCCCCCATATTCAGACAGGATTTCACGTGTCCCGCCCTACTCATTTATCACTCAAATATGCCTTTCATATACGGGGCTATCACCCGCTACGGCTGTTCTTTCCAGAACATTCTATTAAACATATATCAGCTTTTGGGCTAATCCGCTTTCGCTCGCCACTACTTACGGAATCTCTTCGATTTCTTTTCCTCCGGGTACTTAGATGTTTCAGTTCTCCGGGTTTGCTCCTCTTACGAGGTGACTAGTCTTCAACCAGCCGGGTTGCCCCATTCGGACATCTGCGGATCAATTCGTGTGTGCCAATCCCCGCAGCTTTTCGCAGCTTACCACGTCCTTCGTCGCCTCTGAAAGCCTAGGCATCCGCCATACGCCCTTAACGATTTCTTTCCTAATAATTATATTAGTTCAGTATTTTTTGATAAATTAAATTTATCGATATTTTTATAAACTCGGCACTCGAAAGTGCTCGGTTATCTCTTTGTGATGTCTTTACCGTTAATGTCAATGATCTTAATGTCTTCTCTTCAAACTGATGAACAAATGTTGTTTTTGGCTCCATTCGTAACTTTTAAATCAGTCATCCAAAACTGTGGAGAATAAGGGAGTCGAACCCTTGACCTCCTGCGTGCAAGGCAGGCGCTCTAGCCAGCTGAGCTAATTCCCCCTCTAGTAGACTAAGAGATTAAAGATGCTGGATTCAAGATTTACATCTTGCCTCCTGGCTCTTTCATCTTCCCGTCTTTTTAATTAGTAGTCTCGGGCAGGCTCGAACTGCCGACCTCTACATTATCAGTGTAGCGCTCTAACCAGCTGAGCTACGAGACTGTCTGTCAGACTAAATTCAGATAACAGATACCAGATTAACTGACTCTTTTATCTTCATCCTTGTCTCTCTCAATCCCTATACTAATTTCTAGTGGGTTTTGTATTATTATATATATAGCAACCAAATAAAAAACTAAAGCTTCGCTTTAAGTAAGTGCATGTATCTTGCGATACTAATTTTGTTTATCGTCTAAAGACGCTCTAAAATGAGATGTTCCAGCCGCACCTTCCGGTACGGCTACCTTGTTACGACTTAGCCCTAGTTACCTGTTTTACCCTAGGCAGCTCCTGTTACGGTCACCGACTTCAGGTACCCCAGACTTCCATGGCTTGACGGGCGGTGTGTACAAGGCCCGGGAACGTATTCACCGCGCCATGGCTGATGCGCGATTACTAGCGATTCCAGCTTCATAGAGTCGAGTTGCAGACTCCAATCCGAACTGAGACCAGCTTTCGAGATTTGCATCACATCGCTGTGTAGCTGCCCTCTGTACTGGCCATTGTATTACGTGTGTGGCCCAAGGCGTAAGGGCCGTGATGATTTGACGTCATCCCCACCTTCCTCTCTACTTGCGTAGGCAGTCTCACTAGAGTCCCCAACTTAATGATGGCAACTAGTGACAGGGGTTGCGCTCGTTGCAGGACTTAACCTAACACCTCACGGCACGAGCTGACGACAACCATGCAGCACCTTGAAAAATGTCCGAAGAAAAGTCTATTTCTAAACCTGTCATTTCCCATTTAAGCCTTGGTAAGGTTCCTCGCGTATCATCGAATTAAACCACATAATCCACCGCTTGTGCGGGCCCCCGTCAATTCCTTTGAGTTTCATTCTTGCGAACGTACTCCCCAGGTGGCTAACTTATCACTTTCGCTTAGTCTCTGAATCCGAAAATCCAAAAACGAGTTAGCATCGTTTACGGCGTGGACTACCAGGGTATCTAATCCTGTTCGCTCCCCACGCTTTCGTCCATCAGCGTCAGTTGTTGCTTAGTAACCTGCCTTCGCAATTGGTGTTCTAAGTAATATCTATGCATTTCACCGCTACACTACTTATTCCAGCTACTTCAACAACACTCAAGACCTGCAGTATCAATGGCAGTTTCACAGTTAAGCTGTGAGATTTCACCACTGACTTACAGATCCGCCTACGGACCCTTTAAACCCAATAAATCCGGATAACGCTTGCACCCTCCGTATTACCGCGGCTGCTGGCACGGAGTTAGCCGGTGCTTATTCGTATAGTACCTTCAGCTAGATACACGTATCTAGGTTTATCCCTATACAAAAGAAGTTTACAACCCATAGGGCAGTCGTCCTTCACGCGGGATGGCTGGATCAGGCTCTCACCCATTGTCCAATATTCCTCACTGCTGCCTCCCGTAGGAGTCTGGTCCGTGTCTCAGTACCAGTGTGGGGGATCACCCTCTCAGGCCCCCTAAAGATCGTTGACTTGGTGAGCCGTTACCTCACCAACTATCTAATCTTGCGCGTGCCCATCTCTATCCACCGGAGTTTTCAATAAAAAACGATGCCGTCTCTTATATTATGGGGTATTAATCTTCCTTTCGAAAGGCTATCCCCCAGATAAAGGCAGGTTGCACACGTGTTCCGCACCCGTACGCCGCTCTCTCGTTTCCGAAGAAACAATACCGC
Organism: Chryseobacterium sp. MEBOG06; assembly: GCF_021869765.1. Lineage (NCBI taxonomy): Bacteria > Pseudomonadati > Bacteroidota > Flavobacteriia > Flavobacteriales > Weeksellaceae > Chryseobacterium > Chryseobacterium sp. MEBOG06. The sequence goes on from NZ_CP084580.1 coordinate 5,025,876, forward strand.
TCGGCTTGCATGTGTTAGGCCTCCCGCTAGCGTTCATCCTGAGCCAGGATCAAACTCTCCATTGTATGTTTGTCTGACTCACTCAAAGTTTTGACGCTTTAGTTTTTTCCTTACTTGGTTGTTATATTGTATGTCAATGATCTTTATATCTTCCGCTTTTTAATGAAGCACTCTATTCTGTCAGTGGCGCTCCATATTTGCGAGTGCAAAAGTAAAACTTTATTTCGTTATGACCAAATGTTTTGAAAGAAAAATTTAAAGTTTTTTAAGTAACCTTAACTCCCTTCCTTAACCTCAATCACGATACTCCTGCGCTCCCCTATTTGGGACTGCAAAGATAAGAACTTCTTTTTAACCCGCAAATTTTATTATCTAAAATTTTAAAGTTTATTTCCAGATCTTCTCTATTTAAAGTATACTGTTTATGCTTATCTAAAAGCCCTTCTGCGCTTACCGAATCCCTTTCGTTTTTCAGTGGGGCAAAGATAGAAACTTATACCTTACACAGCAAACTTATTTAACATAAAGTTTAAATAGATTCCTTTTTGTGGAAAAATATAACCATAAAGATCTTACACAAAGGGCTTTAAAAGAATCCTAGAGTTATCCACAATGAGTGTTGATAATTATACAGAGGGAAGTGAGGGCCTACATATCTATATCGTAAATGCTTAAGTTTATAAATAAGTGGTAAAAATGCTTTGGGTATTCTAGAGTAAATACAATGGAGAATGGAAAGTGAATAGTGGAAAATGGAGAGTTGAAAGTTGAGAATGATTGATTGAGGGTAGAGAATGAGGGTTCCGGAGTCATTAGCGCCTATCTGCAGTCTTTATTATTGCGTAGGAATCTACAATGAATAATGGAGAGCTGAGAATGAAAAATTGAGAGTTGAAAATGGATAATGGAAAGTTGAAAGTTGAGAATAAATATAAATGTGTTGTGATCATAAGGAAGGAGTTATAAGAAAGACTATCCTTATTCAATAGAAGCGGGCTTTAGCCCGGTTGATATAGATTATGATTAGACTAGATTAGATTAGACTAGATTAGATCATATAGATACCAAAAAAAATCCTTTATCGTTATGATAAAGGATTTTTAAAAATAAAATAAAAACTGGCGGCGACCTACTCTCCCGCTTTCGCAGTACCATCGGAGCTGGTGGGCTTAACTTCTGTGTTCGGAATGGGAACAGGTGAGCCCCACCGCTAAAACCACCCTAAAGAAGGTATATAAGGTTGCAGGTTAGAGGTAAAAGGCTGCAGGCTTATCCTGCTTCCTAATAGCCAACATCTGCTACCTGGTTTATCGATAAAAACTTTCACAAAGAGGTAACCTTGCTGCACTTCCGTGCGCCATATTAGGCTATAAATCTACGGGTAATTAGTACTACTTGGCTATGACATTACTGTCTTTACACCTATAGCCTATCAACGTCGTCATCTCCAACGACCCTTAAAAGATGTCTCATCTTGAGGCGAGTTTCGCACTTATATGCTTTCAGTGCTTATCTCTTCCAAACGTAGCTACTCAGCAGTGCACCTGGCGGTACAACTGATACACCAGAGGTTTGTTCAATTCGGTCCTCTCGTACTAGAATCAAGCCCTCTCAAACATCTAACGCCCGCAATAGATAGAGACCGAACTGTCTCACGACGTTCTGAACCCAGCTCGCGTGCCACTTTAATGGGCGAACAGCCCAACCCTTGGGACCTTCTCCAGCCCCAGGATGTGACGAGCCGACATCGAGGTGCCGAACCTCCCCGTCGATGTGAGCTCTTGGGGGAGACTAGCCTGTTATCCCCGGAGTACCTTTTATCCTATGAGCGATGGCCCTTCCATACGGAACCACCGGATCACTATGTCCTGCTTTCGCACCTGATCGACTTGTAGGTCTCACAGTCAAGCACCCTTATGCCATTACACTCTACGCACGGTTACCAAGCGTGCTGAGGGTACCTTTGAAAGCCTCCGTTACTCTTTTGGAGGCGACCACCCCAGTCAAACTACCCACCACGCAATGTCCTTCCATACAGAAGTTAGGCTCCAAGTAAGTAAAGGGTGGTATTTCAACGTTGGCTCCACAAACACTAGCGTGCCTGCTTCAAAGCCTCCCACCTATCCTACACATTACTTACTCAAAGTCAATACGAAGTTATAGTAAAGGTTCACAGGGTCTTTTCGTCCCATTGCGGGTACTCGGCATCTTCACCGAGACTACAATTTCACAGAGCTCATGGTTGAGACAGTGCCCAGATCGTTACACCATTCGTGCAGGTCGGAACTTACCCGACAAGGAATTTCGCTACCTTAGGACCGTTATAGTTACGGCCGCCGTTTACTGGGGCTTCAGTTAATGCCTTCGCTTACGCTAAGCACCTTCCTTAACCTTCCAGCACCGGGCAGGTGTCAGACCCTATACTGCATCTTTCGATTTTGCAGAGTCCTGTGTTTTTGATAAACAGTCGCCTGGGCCTCTTTACTGCGGCCACCATTGCTGATGGCGTCTCTTCTCCCGAAGTTACGAGACTATTTTGCCTAGTTCCTTAACCATGATTCACTCTAGCACCTTAGGATTCTCTCCTCGACTACCTGTGTCGGTTTTGGTACGGGTTGCTTCACTTCGGCTTTTCTTGGAAGCACTTTCCCTACAGCAGCTTCGCCCGAAGGCTAGGCCTTGACTATTCCGTCAGTCTCCAGTAAGTACGGCACTCCGTCCCCTTTTTAGTGTGAGCAAGTATGGGAATATTAACCCATTGTCCATCCACTACCCCTTTCGGGTTCGCGTTAGGTCCCGACTAACCCTCAGCTGATTAGCATGGCTGAGGAAACCTTAGTCTTTCGGTGAGCGGGTTTCTCGCCCGCTTTATCGTTACTTATGCCTACATTTTCTTTTCTATCCGCTCCACAATACCTCACAGTACTGCTTCGGCGCAAATAGAATGCTCTCCTACCAGATGTATATAAATACAAATCCATAGCTTCGGTAATATGTTTATGCCCGATTATTATCCATGCCGGACCGCTCGACTAGTGAGCTGTTACGCACTCTTTAAATGAATGGCTGCTTCCAAGCCAACATCCTAGCTGTCAATGCAGTCCAACCGCGTTGCTTCAACTTAACATATATTTGGGGACCTTAGCTGTTGGTCTGGGTTCTTTCCCTCTCGGACATGGACCTTAGCACCCATGCCCTCACTGCCGACGAACATTTATTAGCATTCGGAGTTTGTCAGGAATTGGTAGGATTTGACTCCCCCGCATCCAATCAGTAGCTCTACCTCTAATAAACTTAACATCGACGCTGCACCTAAATGCATTTCGGAGAGTACGAGCTATCTCCCAGTTTGATTGGCCTTTCACCCCTACCCACAGGTCATCCGAAGACTTTTCAACGTCAACCGGTTCGGTCCTCCACTCTGTGTTACCAGAGCTTCAACCTGCCCATGGGTAGATCACAAGGTTTCGCGTCTAATCCTACTAACTATACGCCCTATTCAGACTCGCTTTCGCTCCGGCTCCGGTACTTAATACCTTAACCTCGCTAGTAAAATTAACTCGTAGGCTCATTATGCAAAAGGCACGCCGTCACACCATATAGGTGCTCCGACCGCTTGTAGGCGTACGGTTTCAGGTTCTATTTCACCCTTCTATTCGAAGTGCTTTTCACCTTTCCTTCACAGTACTTGTTCACTATCGGTCTTTCAGGAGTATTTAGCCTTGGAGGATGGTCCCCCCATATTCAGACAGGATTTCACGTGTCCCGCCCTACTCATTTATCACTCAAATATGCCTTTCATATACGGGGCTATCACCCGCTACGGCTGTTCTTTCCAGAACATTCTATTAAACATATATCAGCTTTTGGGCTAATCCGCTTTCGCTCGCCACTACTTACGGAATCTCTTCGATTTCTTTTCCTCCGGGTACTTAGATGTTTCAGTTCTCCGGGTTTGCTCCTCTTACGAGGTGACTAGTCTTCAACCAGCCGGGTTGCCCCATTCGGACATCTGCGGATCAATTCGTGTGTGCCAATCCCCGCAGCTTTTCGCAGCTTACCACGTCCTTCGTCGCCTCTGAAAGCCTAGGCATCCGCCATACGCCCTTAACGATTTCTTTCCTAATAATTATATTAGTTCAGTATTTTTTGATAAATTAAATTTATCGATATTTTTATAAACTCGGCACTCGAAAGTGCTCGGTTATCTCTTTGTGATGTCTTTACCGTTAATGTCAATGATCTTAATGTCTTCTCTTCAAACTGATGAACAAATGTTGTTTTTGGCTCCATTCGTAACTTTTAAATCAGTCATCCAAAACTGTGGAGAATAAGGGAGTCGAACCCTTGACCTCCTGCGTGCAAGGCAGGCGCTCTAGCCAGCTGAGCTAATTCCCCCTCTAGTAGACTAAGAGATTAAAGATGCTGGATTCAAGATTTACATCTTGCCTCCTGGCTCTTTCATCTTCCCGTCTTTTTAATTAGTAGTCTCGGGCAGGCTCGAACTGCCGACCTCTACATTATCAGTGTAGCGCTCTAACCAGCTGAGCTACGAGACTGTCTGTCAGACTAAATTCAGATAACAGATACCAGATTAACTGACTCTTTTATCTTCATCCTTGTCTCTCTCAATCCCTATACTAATTTCTAGTGGGTTTTGTATTATTATATATATAGCAACCAAATAAAAAACTAAAGCTTCGCTTTAAGTAAGTGCATGTATCTTGCGATACTAATTTTGTTTATCGTCTAAAGACGCTCTAAAATGAGATGTTCCAGCCGCACCTTCCGGTACGGCTACCTTGTTACGACTTAGCCCTAGTTACCTGTTTTACCCTAGGCAGCTCCTGTTACGGTCACCGACTTCAGGTACCCCAGACTTCCATGGCTTGACGGGCGGTGTGTACAAGGCCCGGGAACGTATTCACCGCGCCATGGCTGATGCGCGATTACTAGCGATTCCAGCTTCATAGAGTCGAGTTGCAGACTCCAATCCGAACTGAGACCAGCTTTCGAGATTTGCATCACATCGCTGTGTAGCTGCCCTCTGTACTGGCCATTGTATTACGTGTGTGGCCCAAGGCGTAAGGGCCGTGATGATTTGACGTCATCCCCACCTTCCTCTCTACTTGCGTAGGCAGTCTCACTAGAGTCCCCAACTTAATGATGGCAACTAGTGACAGGGGTTGCGCTCGTTGCAGGACTTAACCTAACACCTCACGGCACGAGCTGACGACAACCATGCAGCACCTTGAAAAATGTCCGAAGAAAAGTCTATTTCTAAACCTGTCATTTCCCATTTAAGCCTTGGTAAGGTTCCTCGCGTATCATCGAATTAAACCACATAATCCACCGCTTGTGCGGGCCCCCGTCAATTCCTTTGAGTTTCATTCTTGCGAACGTACTCCCCAGGTGGCTAACTTATCACTTTCGCTTAGTCTCTGAATCCGAAAATCCAAAAACGAGTTAGCATCGTTTACGGCGTGGACTACCAGGGTATCTAATCCTGTTCGCTCCCCACGCTTTCGTCCATCAGCGTCAGTTGTTGCTTAGTAACCTGCCTTCGCAATTGGTGTTCTAAGTAATATCTATGCATTTCACCGCTACACTACTTATTCCAGCTACTTCAACAACACTCAAGACCTGCAGTATCAATGGCAGTTTCACAGTTAAGCTGTGAGATTTCACCACTGACTTACAGATCCGCCTACGGACCCTTTAAACCCAATAAATCCGGATAACGCTTGCACCCTCCGTATTACCGCGGCTGCTGGCACGGAGTTAGCCGGTGCTTATTCGTATAGTACCTTCAGCTAGATACACGTATCTAGGTTTATCCCTATACAAAAGAAGTTTACAACCCATAGGGCAGTCGTCCTTCACGCGGGATGGCTGGATCAGGCTCTCACCCATTGTCCAATATTCCTCACTGCTGCCTCCCGTAGGAGTCTGGTCCGTGTCTCAGTACCAGTGTGGGGGATCACCCTCTCAGGCCCCCTAAAGATCGTTGACTTGGTGAGCCGTTACCTCACCAACTATCTAATCTTGCGCGTGCCCATCTCTATCCACCGGAGTTTTCAATAAAAAACGATGCCGTCTCTTATATTATGGGGTATTAATCTTCCTTTCGAAAGGCTATCCCCCAGATAAAGGCAGGTTGCACACGTGTTCCGCACCCGTACGCCGCTCTCTCGTTTCCGAAGAAACAATACCGCTCGGCTTGCATGTGTTAGGCCTCCCGCTAGCGTTCATCCTGAGCCAGGATCAAACTCTCCATTGTATGTTTGTCTGACTCACTCAAAGTTTTGACGCTTTAGTTTTTTCCTTACTTGGTTGTTATATTGTATGTCAATGATCTTTATATCTTCCGCTTTTTAATGAAGCACTCTATTCTGTCAGTGGCGCTCCATATTTGCGAGTGCAAAAGTAAAACTTTATTTCGTTATGACCAAATGTTTTGAAAGAAAAATTTAAAGTTTTTTAAGTAACCTTAACTCCCTTCCTTAACCTCAATCACGATACTCCTGCGCTCCCCTATTTGGGACTGCAAAGATAAGAACTTCTTTTTAACTCACAAATTTTATTATCTAAAATTTTAAAGTTTATTTCCAGATCTTCTCTATTTAAAGTATACTGTCTCTGCTTATCTAAAAGCCCTTCTGCGCTTACCGAATCCCTTTCGTTTTTCAGTGGGGCAAAGATAGAAACTTATACCTTACACAGCAAACTTATTTAACATAAAGTTTACTTTCGCGTAATATTAAACCTTAAACGACTGGAAGGCAGGGAGAAAAATTTTAAACAAAAGTTTAATAAATGAAAAAGCAATGGGTAAAGCTGGAAAATTAGCAATAAAGGGTACACGTTATTATATATAGTAAAACAAATTTTTGATATGCATTTAGATTTTAGAAAGGTCCGAAAGGAGTCAGAAAGTATTATGATGTCGTCCTAAAACCCAACCTATTGAATGGTTATAGGTTTCACAAATATTGTTCCTTATACTATAGATTACATTTCAGAAAAGATGATTTAATCAAACAGTCTTAGCTGCTGGTCACGGCTTCCTGTAAAGTTTGCAATAGAAAGCTTAGGAAATTCTTTTTCGCTAAAAAACTTCTTTCTCCCTATTTTAAAAGTAGTATGAATCATTTCAGCAATATTCCCTTCTCCTCTTTGTCTTTCAAAATATCTTTTATCTCCGAGCTTCCCACCCCTCATGGAACGGATCAGGTTCAGAACTTTCTGTGCTCTGTCTGGAAAATGCGCTTCAATCCAATTTACAAAAACCGGCTCCACAGTATCATTCAACCGAATGAGAGTATATCCAAACCCTAAAGCACCGGCATCTGAGACTGATTTTAATATATTCAAAGGTTCATTACTATTTAGCCCGGGAATTACAGGAGCAACCATGACATGAACAGGTATTTTATTTTCAGATAGTATTTCTATAGCTTTTAACTTATTCTTTGCCGAACTTGTTCTGGGTTCCATCTTTATCCTAAGTTCTTCATTAATGGTAGGAATACTTAATGAAACTGAAACTAAATTTTGTTCTGCCATTGGCTTCAAAATATCAAGATCTCTTAATACCAAAGCATTTTTTGTCAGCACATTCACGGGATGTCTATAATCAAGACACATCTGAAGCAATTTTCGGGTAATTTCAAATTTTCGTTCTGCAGGCTGATAACAGTCTGTATTTCCTGACAGCAAAATTGGAGCAGCCTGATATCCACGTTTTTGAAAAAATTTCTCTAAAAGTTCCGGAGCATTCTTTTTTATCATGATCTTCCTTTCAAAATCAATTCCTGCACTATATCCCCAATATTCATGGGTGGGTCTTGCAAAGCAATAAGAACATCCATGTTCGCATCCCTGATAGGGGTTCATAGAATATTCCATCGGGAGATCTTCGCTTTTAACCTGATTGACAATTGTTTTTGGAAAAACTTCAGTAAATGAAGTCTTCACTGTTTCGAAATCTTCATCGTCAGGCTCATAGGTATATCTTTCGAAACGATTGGTAACGTTCCGCTGAGCTCCCTGACCTTTTATGAAATTTTTGTTTTGCATTCTGCTGTAAAATTATAATGGAATTTTTATAAAATAATGAGTTTTAACATTAAAGTTTTTCCAAAAAAAAATCCAACACTTAAAAAGTGTTGGATTAAACATAATTAATATATTTTTTTACTACTTCAGCGCATAGAATTCAACTCCATGAGTTTCATCTTCCTGGTTTTTTTCATCAAAGTGTCTGTGATAATCCGAATAGGAATCACTATATTTTTTGTCTTTTTTAGTCAAAATTTTTTTAATACTTATTAAACTTAATACCGCCAAAAGACCTACTCCTCCTGCCAGTAAAACTCCAACTTCTTTTTTCATATTTTCTTTGATTTATTGTTGTAGGTATTGCAAAAAGTGTACCTATTTTCGATTCCTGAATTATAAATTTTGTTAACATTAAACTTTATTTTTAAGAAAGTTACAATTCATTATTTTTCTTAGGTTTACAAAAGCAATGGTTTAATTATTGTACTCATCACTAAAAATAGTATTATGGAAAATCCCGGAAACTTTGACCAAATGACCACTTTAAGCCAAGTAATGAAAACGCTTTCTGAGAGAGGAATACACAGGGAGTTCAGAATGAACAAAGACTGTGAAATGAAGTTTGAAAATTCTGAGAAAATTTATCAGCCTTCTGAATTGACAATATTGAAGACTTATCGCTTTGAAGGAGATAGTAATCCCGATGACAACGCTGTTCTGTACGTTGTAAAGGACAATGAGGGAAATCGTGGGATGATTATAGATTCTTATGGAGCTGACAGCAATTATCCGGGAGAGCAATTCGATGAATTTTTAAGAAAAATTCAGGTTTTGGAAAGTGATGAATTCAAATTTTAAACCATCAACAGCTATGTTAATTTTTTAAACCATTGGGCTTGTTTTAATAAAATAAAATCTTGCCTACGCTGGCTAAGATTATTCATTTCATCACTTCTTAATGGTTTAAAAGATTATTCATTTTGTGGGGTTTCTTTATGTTTAAAGATATTATTCAAAAATCCTTTCTTTTCTTTTTTCTCTTCTCCAGGTTTTGAGTCGGCTTTTTTATTTTTAATTTCCTGTTTGATTTCTTTGACAGACTGTTTCATTTCTTTTACAGAAGAGACCACATTTTTTACTTTCTTCTCTGTTTTTTCAACATTTATTCCAATAAGCGTTTTCTTTAACCCTTGTTCTATTCCTTTCCAGAAAAGGTTAAAGAATGATTTAGTGGGATCACGTTCTACATTTTCTACATCAACTGCCTCAGGAAAATTCCCCGAATTTGATTTTATAAAAACATTGACTACAGCGGTTAACAGTCCTTTCTTTTCATGGTTATGTTTATTTAAAACTGCAATTTTCAAATCTTTATGTTTGAGATTGAATGTTCCATGTAATCCTGCCGGATTTCCTTTAAAATTAAAAAGCATTTCCTGGATGGTCCCAGAAGTGGCTGTCACGTGAAGATAGGGCCTGATAAAAGGGTTAATGCCGCCAGCAGGGAGATTGGACGTCTTCCCCGAAATGGCAAAGTTATCATTATGATCTGCAACATCAAAGCTCCAGTTTACAGCAAGAGGCGACAGGTTCATAAATGAGCAATTGATTCTAATATCAACCTTTGTAGGCTTTCCTTTTGTTTTGGCAGAATTAAGGTTTTTGACATTCATATTAAATTTACTGAACGTCAGTTTGCCGGGTCCCATACTTTCAGGAGTATCTTCTTCATATACTAAAACTGAATTTTTAAGATCCAGATTGTGAACCGTCATTGGAACTTTGACGGAACGAAGCATTTTTGAATAAAGCGGCTTTATTTTAGGGTCATCTTTTGGAATTTTACTTCTGAAAATATTGGCATCTGCAGATTGTATCGTGACATTTGAAGCATTAATAAATTTATGGTGAGAAAACAGATCCCAATTTCCTTCCGCAGTGATTTCTCCAGCCTTCAAATCATAGAGATCCCTTTCTACAGGTATCATTTTGATAAATTCTGCTCTCGAAACGGTAGGCTTCATCGTAAAATTATTGATCTGAACTTTATTTTTATTCAACTTTAAAAGTCCAACACTCATATTATAAAACTGTGTTTTGTAAGCAAAGTTGCGTGTTGTCAGAAAATAGTCTTTGATTTTGAAGGAAATCCCTTGATTATTAGGTTTTGGAGTAGCTTCAATTTGATTAAATGTAGCATTCAGATCATGAAAAGCAAGGGGCTCCTTTTCTTTATCGTAAGTAATATTTGAATTTTTCAATGAAAGTTTCCTGATGATCAAAGAGTTTATAAATCCTGCCTGAGGCTTTTTATTCTGCTTTTCCGGCCCTGCTTTGATTGTTCCGTTTACATTTTCCACGAGAACGTCTTTAATATCCAGATTGAGTTTTTTATCAATAAACTCTAATTTATTAATATTAAATGCAATATGACCGGTTCTAAGACCTATTGATCTTTTTTCTTCTCCGGAAGAGCCCGGAGTCAGCATAATATCACGAATTTCTCCATTTGTCGGCTTTAGAGCAATGCTTCCCACAGATATATTCTGGCGTCCCGCATATTCTATATTCTTTCCGGAAAATGTAAAGTCCTTATATTCAATGGGAACTATTTTTTCTGAGGTTTCTTTATTAAATATCAGCTGATTGATATTCAAATTAAGATTTCCCGCGGATAAAAGTTTGCTTCCGTCCTGTTTATTGATTTGAACAACCGCATTATTAAGCTTAATATTTTTTAGATCAACTTCAAAATCTGATTTTTTGCCAGAATTTTTAATTTTGACATCCGTTTTGTATAATGTAAAAACAGGGTTTTTAAATTCGGCATTGGTAAGTGAAATTTTATTTTTATTCAATATCACATCTTTGAAATCCATTTTAGGAATTGTGAATTGAAACAACTGCGTTTTTTGAGGGTAAAACTTTTTGAATTGGGCAAAAGACAAAAGCGGAATCAGTTTAAAATTATCCACAGACATCTGCCCGTCTTCTGTGGTGATGGTACTGATTGTAACCGCATAAATGCCGTTCGGTCTAAAGAAGAAGCTTTTCCCTTTAATACTATAACTGTCAAAAATGACCGGTAGTTTATTCTCTACAGATTCTTCTGTCATCTGCAGATTTTCTACAAAGAGATCTAGCTGCTGTACCGACAGAAATTTTTGTTTTGTATGCCTGAAAAGAGCAATCTTCCCATCACTAATTCTTATATTTTCAAATAAAAATGGGCTTTTTTTCTTTCCGGTCTTATGATCTGCGGGTCTTGGAAGGATAATGTTTAAGTTAGGTTTTGCCAGCAAAAGATCAGAAGAGCTTATTCTTTTATTAAAAACAGCATCATAAATACCAATACGGCTGATTTTTAGGGTATCAATAGTTCCCTGCAGTCCAACGACATCAATATTTTTAGGGTCTTTACTATTAATAGATATCCCTGCGGATAAGATATTTCCTGTTGTGAGGTCTACATCAAGCGTTTTATAGGATACTTTATAATCTGTATTATTCTTGATATATTCAGGAAGCTGGGTTTTAAGCCATATATTCAGTCCAAAATTCAAAGTGAGAAGAATTCCCGCTAAGATTCCAAAACTTATCAATAGTCTTTTAGCCCATTTTTTCATATTATGTGATTTGGTTTGCCACCTGATCAAGGTGATACTAATTTTTTGTCTCCAGTTCGACTAAATATCCTTCGTGTCCTCTTATATTAATAAAGTTTCCGCCTTCAAATCCGAGATACTGTCCTTTTATCCCAACTAATTTTCCTGTAAATTCAGGTTTTTTGTCTAAGGTAAATGAAGTTACTTTTTCCGGTTTTTGAAAAGGGTAATCAAACTTCCACAATTCTTCTCCTTCACTATAGAATTTCTGAAAATCTCCAGGGAAGTATTCTTTTATTTTCTGTCTGAAATCTGCAAGATCAATTTCTCCTTCGAAATCATCCTGTAACATCTTTCTCCAGTTGGTTTTATCTGCTAAATGTTCTTTTAAGGCAACTTCTATCATTCCTGCTTCATAACGGTTTTCTGTTCTTGCAATAGGCAATGCAAAAGTCGCACCCTGATCAATCCATCTTGTAGGAATCTGTGTATTTCTGGTCACTCCCACTTTAACGTCTCCTGTATAAGCCAGATAAACGGTATGAGGCTGGAGCTGGATTTGTTTTTCAATCTCCAAATCGCGTTCTGCTACTCCTAAATGTGCTGTAGAAAGCTCCGGACGGATAATGGTATCACTGGCATAAGGACTTTCAAAAAAACAATTTTTACAAAATCCCATTCTGTAGATTGGCTTATTTTCGCCACAGTTTACACATTGGAAACCCGTATGTTTTATACTTAGCTCCTTCCCTATCAGCTCGTTCATATGGATAAGGTCACCCGACAGATTGAGATAATATTGAATTGGCTTAGCATCGTAGCTTGTCATTTTTAAAATTTGCCCTTGAAACTGCATATTATAATTTATATTACTTTTTTAAGTAAATTTAATGATTATATTTTCAAAACGTAAAATTTATATTTTTGCACTAATAAAAAATCACAGATGACTTACCTTGTAACAGGAGGCAGTGGGTTCATTGGTTCTCATTTAATTGAACAATTATTAAGAAATGGACATTCTGTCATAAACATTGACAATTTTGATAATTTTTACGGCTATCAGGTAAAAATTAAAAATACTTTAGAGTCAATTGGCAAAATTTCGGATTTTGAATTCTCTGATAAAGAGACTGATATCCAACATTTAATTTCCCTCTCCCACTCCGATCAATATTCCCTTCATTATCAGGATATCCGAGATAAAAAAGGATTAGAAAATATATTTAAAAGCCATACTATAGATATGGTTATTCATCTGGCAGCACTGGCCGGCGTTCGTCCTTCTATTGAAAGGCCTTTAGAATATGAAGAAGTTAATGTAAGAGGTACGATGAACCTTTGGGAACTTTGTAAAGATTTTAATATCAAAAAATTTATTTGCGCTTCTTCTTCAAGTGTTTATGGAAATAACGAAAATACCCCTTTTGTAGAAACAGATAATGTAGACAATCCTATTTCACCTTATGCGGCCACTAAAAAAAGCGGAGAGATACTGGGTCACGTTTATCATAAGCTTTATGATATAGATATGATCCAACTTCGGTTCTTTACCGTGTATGGTCCAAGGCAGAGACCAGATCTTGCGATCCATAAATTTACGAGGCTTATTTCAGAAGGCCGGGAGATTCCTTTCTATGGTGACGGAAATACTGCCAGAGATTATACTTATATAGATGACATTATTGATGGAATTACGAAATCTATAGTGTATCTGGAAAATAATTCCGGGGTGTACGAGATTCTTAATCTGGGTGAAAACCAGGTGATCACTTTATGTGAAATGGTATCGGCCATTGAAGAGGCCCTGAAAAAAACTGCCACAAAAAAAATTCTGCCAATGCAGCCGGGAGATGTCACAAAAACCAATGCAGATATTACAAAAGCAAAGGTTTTAATAGGGTATCAGCCCCACACAGACTTCCAAAATGGCATAAAAAAATTTGTGGAATGGTTTTTGAGAAAACGACAATAAGTAAATTACTGACATAGCTGTCATGCAGTTGATGAAAGTCATTTATAAGAAAAGATTATAAAAAGAATTGAAAATCAAGTATAAAAAAGTTTATTATACAACCTATTTTTATACTTTTGCAAAAAATTAGAAAATTATGTACTGGACATTAGAATTAGCTTCATATCTAAGTGACGCACCTTGGCCAATGACAAAAGCAGAACTTATTGACTACGCAATCCGAACTGGTGCACCTATGGAAGTAGTTGAAAACCTTCAGGCAATCGAAGATGAAGGAGAAATTTATGAATCTATTGAGGAAGTATGGAGTGACTATCCTACCGATGAGGACTTCCTTTGGAACGAGGACGAATATTAATAAAGCGATAAGCTTTAGGCTGTGTGCTTAGAGCTTTTTTGCACTTTTATATATTAATTTACACGATAAGCGTGTCATTTAAAACGCTTAAAGCATCTTGCATTAAGCATAAAGCAAAAAATTTATGAGTTTTTTAAACAAAGTTCTTAAAGGGTTTTTGGGAGACAAAAAAGCGCAGGACCTAAAAGAAGTAAAAAAAGTTGTAACAAAAATCAAAGCTGTAGAACCCAACATCCAACAATTGTCGGATGATGGTTTGAGACAAAAAACTGCTGAGTTTAAAGAGAATATAAAATCTGCAACAAGCAATATCACAGCTCAAATAGAACAGATAAAAGAGCAGATAAAAAACTCAACCAATGTTGACGAAAAAGAAGCTCTTTTTTCAAAAATTGAGTCTTTAAAGAAAGAGTCGTACGAAATTGAAGAGAAAGTTCTGATTCAGGTTCTTCCCGAAGCTTTTGCATTGATAAAAGAAACGGCAAGAAGATGGGCTCAGAATGGTGAAATCCGTGTAACAGCAAGTGACTGGGATAGAGAACTGGCTGCTATGGGGAAAGATTTCGTTGAAATTCAGGGAGACACAGCTGTTTGGAAAAACTCATGGGATGCTGCCGGAACTCCTGTAGTTTGGGATATGGTCCATTATGATGTTCAGTTTATCGGAGGTATTATTCTTCACAGTGGTAAAATTGCCGAAATGGCAACCGGTGAAGGTAAAACCTTAGTGGGAACATTACCTATTTATTTAAATTCACTTCCGGAAAGAGGAGTACACGTTGTAACGGTAAACGACTACCTTGCTAAAAGAGACTCCGCATGGATGGGACCTCTTTATCAGTTCCACGGTATGTCTATCGATTGTATTGATAACCACCAGCCGAACTCAGATGGAAGAAGAAAAGCATATAACTCAGATATTACCTATGGAACGAATAATGAATTCGGTTTCGATTATCTGAGAGATAACATGGTAACTTCACCTTCAGAATTGGTACAAAGAGAATTGAACTTTGCTATCGTGGATGAAGTTGACTCCGTATTGGTAGATGATGCAAGAACTCCATTAATTATTTCAGGTCCGGTTCCTCAGGGTGACAGACAGGAATTTGATGTTCTTAAACCTTCTATTGACAGAATTGTTGAAGTACAGAAGAAAACTGTTTCTGCTATTTTCAATGAAGCCAAGAAATTAATCGCTGCCGGAAATAACAAAGAAGGAGGGTTTAAATTACTTCAGGCTTACAGAGGTCTTCCAAAAAACAGACAATTAATCAAATTCCTATCGGAAAGCGGAAACCGTGCATTGCTTCAGAAAACTGAAGCCCAGTATATGCAGGATAACAACCGTGATATGCCGATTGTAGATAAAGATCTTTACTTTGTAATCGAAGAAAAAAACAATCAGGTAGATCTTACAGACAAAGGTGTTGAATATATGTCTCAGGGTAACTCTGATGCGAACTTCTTTGTACTTCCTGATATCGGAACTGAAATTGCTGAAGTAGAAGCTAAAAATTTATCTAAGGAAGAAGAATTTGAAGCTAAAGAAAGACTTTTCTCTGACTTTGCTGAAAAATCTGAGCGTGTTCACACAATGAGCCAGCTATTGAAAGCATATACATTATTTGAAAAAGACGATGAATATGTGGTGATTGATGGTGAAGTAAAAATTGTTGATGAGCAGACGGGACGTATCATGGAGGGACGTCGTTATTCTGACGGTCTTCATCAGGCGATCGAAGCAAAAGAGAATGTAAAAATTGAGGCAGCAACTCAAACTTTTGCAACAGTTACGCTTCAGAACTATTTCCGTATGTACAACAAGCTTGCGGGGATGACCGGTACTGCAGAAACAGAGGCTGGGGAACTTTGGGAAATCTACAAATTAGATGTTGTGGTAATTCCAACCAACCGTCCTATCTTAAGAAATGACAAACAAGATTTGGTTTTCAAAACCAATAGAGAAAAATACAATGCTGTAATTGAAGAGATCGAAAGATTAACAGCACAAAAAAGACCGGTACTTGTAGGTACTACGTCAGTTGAAATCTCTCAATTGCTTTCAAAAGCACTTCAATTAAGAAAAATCCCGCACCAGGTATTGAACGCAAAACTTCACAAGAAGGAAGCTGAAATTGTTGCAGGAGCAGGACAGCCGGGAGTTGTAACCATTGCAACCAACATGGCAGGTCGTGGTACGGATATTAAGCTTTCTAAAGAAGTAAAAGAAGCAGGAGGTTTAGCAATTATCGGTACTGAAAGACACGATTCCAGACGTGTTGACAGACAGCTAAGAGGTAGAGCGGGACGTCAGGGAGATCCGGGAAGTTCTCAGTTCTATGTGTCTCTTGAAGATAACCTGATGCGTTTGTTCGGTTCTGAAAGAATTGCTAAAATGATGGACAGAATGGGTCACAAGGATGGTGAAGTAATTCAGCACTCTATGATCAGTAAATCTATTGAGAGAGCTCAGAAAAAAGTAGAAGAAAATAACTTCGGAACCAGAAAGAGACTGCTTGAGTATGATGACGTAATGAACAAGCAGCGTGACGTAATCTATAAGAGAAGAAAGAATGCTCTATTTGGAGATCACCTGAAGTATGATATTACAAATATGATTTTCGATGTTTCCAATTCTATCGTTACGAAAGGAAAGGCAACTGGAAATTATAAAGATTTCGAATACGAGATCATCAAGACGTTCACAATGGAATCTCCGGTTTCTGAAAGTGAATTTGGAAATAAAACGGTTCAGGACTTAACGAATATTCTATTCAAAGCTGCACAGGAAGATTATCAAATGAAGCTGAACCTATTGAAAGAAAAATCATTCCCAATCATTGAGAATGTTTACCAAAATCAAGGTTCAATGTTCAAAATGATTCAGGTTCCTTTCACAGACGGACACAAAACAATGACTATTGTAGCTGACTTAAAAGAAGCTTACGATACGAAGTGTGAAAGCCTGGTGAACGATTTTGAAAAAAATATCACCTTATCAATCATCGATGAAAACTGGAAACTTCACCTTCGTGAAATGGATGACTTGAGAAGATCTTCTCAGGGGGCTGTTTACGAACAGAAAGACCCACTTGTCATTTACAAGCAGGAATCTTTCCACTTATTCAGTGAAATGATGGATAAATTGAACAAAGAGATTATCTCTTTCTTATACAAAGGAGAAATTCCGGCATAAGAAAAATTTAATATAATCATACAAAACCCGCTTCAGCATTGACTGGAGCGGGTTTTTGTTATCCAGTGTATAACAATTTTATGATAAATATCAATTTAATTATTTATTTAGAATAGTTAAAAATAATATATTTGCAGAAAATTTGACTTTCATGAAAAATGTACTGATCTGTGCTTCTATGCTGGGCTCAATTTTGGCCTTTGCTCAAGAGAAAGACTCAATCAAGACTAAAGGCATTGATGAAGTAATTATCATTAACTCTTATATAAAAAAAGACAGTGAATATTCAAATAAAATGCCCCTAAAGGCTATTGAAAATCCACAAGTTTATTCAAGTATTGACAAGACCATTTTAGAAAATCAAGGAATTTATACTGCGGATGATGCTTTCAAAAATATTCCCGGTCTGCAGACCATGTGGACTTCTAATGGAAGAGCCGGTGACGGCGGAGCTTATGTAAGTTTAAGAGGTTTTGTATCTGCCAACTCTTTAAGGAATGGAGTTTTAGGAGCTGTAACAGGAACTATAGATGCCATTAATCTTGAAAAAATAGAAGTTCTTAAAGGGCCATCAGGAACATTATTCGGGAGTTTGCTTTCAAGCTATGGAGGAGTCATCAACAGGGTAACCAAAAAGCCTTATGAAACCTTCGGAGGAAATGTAAGCTTATCTGGAGGGAGCTATGACACCTACAGAGCAGCAGTAGATATCAACACCCCTCTTACACAGGATAAAAAACTGTTATTCCGCCTGAATTCTGCCTATACAAACGAAGGCACTTTCCAGACAGAAGGATTCAGACGAAACTTAGCTATTGCTCCAAGTTTAAGCTATAAACCAACTGACAGATTAAGCATCAACCTTGATATGGAGTTGTTTCAAATGAAGAACATGAGTGATCAGACCTTTTTCTTTTATTCAGGGAATTACCTGCAAAAGGTTAACAATATCAAAGATCTAAATTTAGATTATAAAGACTCCTATTTAGGAAAAGACCTTACCAATACCGGAAGAAGCATCAACTTCTTTGGCCAGGTCAACTATAAGATTTCAAATTCTATTACTTCCTCTACTAATTTTAGTACATCGTCCAGTTATTCTAACGGATTTATGCCCTATTTATATTTTATGGGCGATGATGCCAGCAGCATGTATAGAAGTGATCAATCTACACGAGACAGCAGAAAAAAATCTCTCAATTTTCAACAAAACTTCAATGGAGATTTTCACATTGGAAACCTAAGAAACAGAGTTGTTGTAGGGTTTGATTATTTAAGGGTAAATAATAATCAGAATTTCTATGATGTGAATGGTTTTGACAGAGATGCAAGTGGAAATTCTATTCCTGTTCCTTTGCATCAAGCTGGTTTTGATTATACCAATTTCAATGGCACGGCTCTTCAGGAAAAATATAACGCCATGGCAGGAAATGAAAGTCCTTATCTTATAAAAGGGATTCAGGAAAACTATGCAGTTTATATTTCCAATGTACTAAATATCACTAATAATCTTAATGTACTAATGGCATTAAGAGTGGATAATTTCACAAACAAACCAGGAATTACTGGTGCTTCAGATTCTGAAGAAAGAAAAAAACTGAATCAGACGTTTTTCTCTCCAAAATTAGGAATTGTGTATGAAGTGGTAAAAGACAAGTTTTCCATTTTTGGAAATTACCAGAACAGTTTCAAAAACCTTGATTATTATGTGGATGCATCAGGAACTACGAGAACTCCGGTTCCTGAGCAGGCTAATCAAGTGGAAGGAGGGATCAAAACAAGCCTGTTTAACGGAAAATTATCCTCTACCTTAAGTTATTATAATATTCAGGTAAAAGATGTTCTAAGAAGTACGCCTTCTGATAACCCTCGTGCACAAATACAGGACGGTACTATTGTAAGCAAAGGTGTTGAACTTGAATTAAATGCTTATCTGGTAAAAGGATTTACAGTAATTGCCGGATTCAGTTATAACGACTCAAAATATACCAAAGCTGACCAGGCTGTGCTGGATAGAAGACCTAATACTTCGGGATCTCCTTATTTAGCAAATTTATATGCAAGCTATCAGTTTCTGGACGGAAATCTTAAAGGATTAGGTTTTGGAGTTGGTGGAAATTATGCCAGCGAAAATAAAATCTATAACTCTGCAGACGGTGTTTTCTCTTTACCATCCTATGTCGTTCTGAATGCCAGCGCATATTATGATGCTAAAAAATTCAGAATTGGGGTAAAAGTGGACAACTTTACCAATCAGCATTACTGGATAGGATACACCACTGCAAATCCTCAAAGGCTTATCAATGCAGTAGGTACTCTTACCTATAAGTTTTAAGCATAAAAAATAAATCAAAACTTGACTCTATAAACAATGAAAAAAATAACGATAGGAGCTGCATTATTAACCACTATGTTAACTTTTGCGCAAGAAAAAAAAGATACTATCAAATCTAATGATATCGAAGAAGTTATTGTCAACGGAAGGTATTATAAAAAATATGTAGAAAAGGAAGGATCATCTTCTCTTCGTCTGGATGAAGCTTTGATTAAGATTCCACAAAACATCTCCATCATTACCAATAGAGCGCTGGAAGACCAACAGGTAACTACCCTAAGTGATGGTGTTTTAAGAAATGTTGCCGGAGCACAAAGGCTGGAGCACTGGGGAGACATGTACACCAGAGTCAACATGAGAGGCTCCAGAGCTGCTGCTTTTATGAATGGAGTAAACGTAACTTCAAATTGGGGCCCGTTAAGTGAAGACATGAGCTTTGTAGACCATATAGAATTCATCAAAGGTCCATCCGGGTTCTTAATGTCTAATGGAGAGCCTAGCGGAATTTATAATATCGTGACTAAAAAACCTACCGGAAATTCTTTGAACGGTTCAGCAAAAATTACACTGGGAAGTTACAATATGTACAGAGGAGAGGCTGATATTGATACTAAAATAACGGATAAAGTTGCTTTCAGACTAAATTTGATGGCGCAAAACAGAAAGAGCTTCAGAGATTATGAATTCAATGATCGTTATATCATTAATCCTTCATTAAAAGTAAAACTTACAGATAAGACTACTTTAGTTGCTGAGTATATTTATCAGAAAGCTAAAATGTCTGAAGTAGGATCGGCCTATGTTTACAGCTTTGAAGGCTATGGGAAAAAACCTGCTGAATATACAGTAACTGATCCAGGTATTGACCCAACCAATGTGACCAATAATACCATTAATGTAAATTTACAGCATAAATTTAATGAAAACTGGAAACTGACTTCTCAGCTTACTTATGTAAACGAATATACAATGGGAAGCGATATCTGGCCAGGAAAATTCATTTCAGAAACACAGTTTATCAGAACATTAAATTATTGGGAAGCCAGTAATATTATGAAATTCGGACAGGTATTTTTAAATGGATACTTCAAAACAGGGCCGGTATCACACAAAATATTAACGGGTCTTGACTTGGGATCAAAAAAATATCTGGCTGATTGGTCAAAAAGCGGACCCTTGGATACTGAGAAAAATCCATTCGACCTGAATGCTACTTCTTATACACCTCCTAGTGCAGGATATCCAAAATTTGATACTGAAGGAAAATCTTTATTACAGAGAGCCACTCCTTATGGTACTATTGAACAGGAATACACAGGATTATATTTACAGGATGAATTAGGATTCTTAAATGATGCTTTAAGATTAACCGTTGCGGCACGTTATACAAACGTAAAAGAAAACAGCTACGGAACGAAAACAGAAGCCAACAGAATAACACCACGCGTTGGGCTTAGCTATTCTATTGATGACAATACTTCTGCTTATGCATTATATGACCAGGCCTTTTCTCCTCAGTCAGGACTATTCAGAGATGGAACTACTGCTAAACCAATTACGGGGAACAGCATGGAGATTGGGTTCAAAAGAGACTGGTTCAATGGGAAATGGAATACGACTTTATCCCTTTATAACATTAATAAGAATAATGCGATTACCAACGACCCAAGTGATCCAACCGGCGTTTTCTCTATTTTCTTAGGTAAAACTAGAGTACAGGGAGTAGAATTTGACCTTAAAGGAGAAATTACCAGAGGGTTCAATGCGATCTTCAATTACGCTTTTACAGAAAACAAATTTACGGAGACCACACCTAAAGCAACAAAGGGAGAACTGGTTCCCGGATATGCTAAACATACTATCAACGGTTGGTTAAATTATACATTCACACAAGGTGAACTGGAAGGTTTCGGACTAAGTTTCGGAGGAACTTTCCTAGGTGGAAGAAGCAGCTGGAACTGGGGAAGTACCAATGCGCCGTTGCAAATGAACGACTATTTGAAGTTTGATGCCGGATTATCATGGGAAAATGCCAAGTTCAGAGTAGGATTAAATGTCTTCAATGTCTTTAACAGGTATTTGTATAGTGGAAGTAGTATTAATTTCACTATGGCTGATAACACTCAAAGAGGAGGATATTACTATCAGGCTGAAGCACCTAGGAATTTCAGGTTATCATTAGCTTATAAATTTTAAAAATCAAAGGTTAGCCCCACAAGGGGTTAACTTTTTGCTATGAGAAAAAAGCATCATAAAAAGAAAGTTTCTTTTACAAAGAAATGGTCTGCCAAACTACATCTGTGGTTTGGCTTGTCCGTTGGTATTATTGTTTTTATAGTCTCTCTTACAGGGACTTTATATGTTTTTAAGGATGAAGTACAGAATAGCTTACGTAAGGAGGCTATTTATGTAAAGCAGGGAGACCCCGGAGCAAAACCTTTATCAATTAATCTGCTTCGGGAGAAAGTAAGTCTGGAGCTTAATGAAAAGTATCCTTTAACCTCCGTTGAAATTCCTTTAGACAAAAGTAAATCCTATCGTTTCCTATATTATGAAAAAAATAAAAAGGGATGGAATTACTTTCAGGAAGTACTCATCAACAAACAGGTTTATGTCAATCAGTACACCGGAGAGATTCTTGGTATTTACAATGAGAAATATGATTTTTTTAATATTTTAAAATACATTCATTGGGGTCTTCTCCTGAATTCCGACTGGGGCAAATATGTTGTAGGAATTCCAACCGTACTTTTTATTTTCATGCTCATTACAGGAATCATTTTGTGGTGGCCTAAAAATAAAAATGCCAGAAAAGGAAGATTCTGGTTCTCCTGGGAAAATGTGAAAAACTGGAAACGTAAAAACTACGATCTTCACAACGTACTGGGATTCTATGCCTCATTTATTGCCTTACTGCTGAGCGTTACCGGAATCTATTTCGCTTATCCTTATGTGAAAAATACGTTCAACGTTGTATTATCCGGTTCTCTGGATCTTCCTAAGGAAAAAGAGCTCAAATCACCGGACTCATTAATGGTGAAGAATGAAGCCATTTTTGATATTGCCGCTTCCCAGACTGAAAAATTATATGCAGGTTCATCAAGTTTCAGAATATCTTTAAACGGAAAAACTAAAAAAGGGAAGGAACTTAAAAACCTCCCTGTTTCCATTTATGGGCAAGACGGAAGATTCAGTGAGAGAAACCTGCTGACTTTTGATAAATACTCAGGAAAACTACTAGCCAATAAACCTCATCAGCAACTGAACAACGCAGAAAAATACGCCAATGCCAATTATGATATTCATACAGGCTCCTACTTTGGACTGTTTGGAAAAATCATCTGGTTCATTGCCGGCCTCATCTGCACATCACTCCCTGTCACCGGATTTTTGATCTGGTGGGGAAAAAGAAAGAAACAAGGAAAGAAAATATAATGAAAAAAGTGCTTTTATCAGCTGCCTGCTTAGGAACTACTACCGTTTTCGCTCAGGTTAAAGATACATTACAGACCAAAAATGTTGAAGAAGTAGTTATGACCGCCTCAAGGAAAAAGGAAAATATAAAAGAAGTTCCAAGTTCCATCACAATTGTAGGGGAAAAACAGATTCAGTCTCAGCTGACGGTCAACTCAGATATTACGAGTATTCTGCAATATACTGTTCCCAGTTTAGGAACCAATTCCGGACAGACTTCTAACACGGGGCAGACGTTACGAGGGCGCCAGGTTTTGGTTTTGATTGACGGTATTCCTCAGTCTACTCCACTTCGAAACGGAGCAAGAGACGTAAGAGTCATTGATCCATCAGCCATTGAAAGAATTGAAGTAATAAAAGGAGCATCATCTATCTATGGAAACGGAGCAGATGGTGGTATTATCAATTATATTACAAAAAGAAGTAAAACGGATAAGAAAATATCAGGAATTTCACAGATTGGTCTTACCGGGCAGCCTTATGGTGGTACTTTAGGAGTAAGAGCCAGCCAGCTTTTGTCAGGAAAGGTCAATAAATTTGACTATACCCTTTCCTTAGCTTATGAAAGGACGGGTTATATGAAAGACGCGGATGGTATCATGCTGAGCCCTACTTACAGTACTGCAAAAATGGATAATTACAACGGAATGTTGAAATTAGGGTATGATATCAATGATAACCAAAGAATTGAAGCTTCTTATATCGGCTATTCTTCAAAATCAAACCTGAATTTAGGATTAAAAACAGGGAGATACGGCGTCACCCCTACCATAGGAGAAGGACTAGGAAAAGGATTGGAAACAACTCCTCAGGGAACACCAAAAAACCACAACGTCAGAGTAAGTTACGACAATAAAAATCTATTTGCCGGAACTTCTTTAAATATTAACCTTTATTATCAGGATTTTAAAACGGTTTACGGGTATAGTGATACCTTTTTTAATGGCGGGCAGTCTAATGTTCTTTCCAAAAAGATGGGAGCAAGGTTTAATTTTGACACCCAGCTTTGGAATACTCACAATTCACAGGCCGAAATTATTTACGGAGCAGATATCCTGAATGACAATACTGTACAGAAGCTGGAAGACGGTAGGTTCTGGACTCCGAACATGACTATGACCAACATAGCGCCTTTCTTACTGGCAAAAATTGACCTGTTCAAGAAGCTGACCATTAAAGGAGGTCTTCGTTATGAAAATATTAAAGTCAACGTAGATGATTTCAATACCCTTTCTGTAGTTAAAAGTGACGGAACATTTACAAAAAGTATTCCTGTAGCAGGAGGAAATTTGAGCTACAATGCCCTTGTAGGAAACATTGGAGTGCGTTACAATATTGAGCCATATATTAATCTGTTCGGAAGCTTTTCACAGGCCTACTCTATCAATGAGCTGGGAAGAATCTTAAGAACCTCAACTTCTGAAACTATTAAGAATCTTGAAACAAAGCCAATCATTGTCAACAACTATGAATTTGGGGCAGCAGGACAGCTTGCAAGCTGGTTAAATTATGAATTAACTTCTTATGTGAGTACTTCTAAACTGGGGGCATCATTCGTACAGAGTCCGGACCGTGCATTAATGATTCAGAGATCACCGGAAATCGTATATGGAGTTGAAGGTTTCTTACATTTTACTCCGGTAAAGTGGGTTCAGTTCGGTGGAAGTTACAGCTGGATGGAAGGAATCACTTCTGTAAAAGATGACGGAGATTACTCTACGAAGATCAATAACAGCAGAATTTCAGCTCCTAAAGTGCTTGCTTATATTCAGGGGAAACCAATTCCTGCCTTATCAATCGGGCTTGACATGCTTCATTCTTTTAAACAAAACAGATTTGACCCGAATGCAAAAACAGGCCTTTATGCCTATGGTGAAGGATATGTTCCAGACTATACTGTTTTTAATTTTAAATCAAGCTATGAAGTAAACCATAACTGGAGAGTTTCTTTGGGTATTGAAAACATATTCAATAAAGTGTATCAGCCTTCCATTGCATGGTGGTCAGCAAGAGACAGCGACTATATTAATGCTCTGGGAATGAGAGGAACATTTATGATTGAATATAAATTTTAATTAAACTAAATAAAGAGTAAAGTTTATCTTTGCTTAAGATTCAATTTGAATATGAAGAAAAATCATCATCATAAAAAGAAACCGGGATTCTTTAAAAAATGGTCGGCCAAACTACATTTATGGCTTGGACTGAGCATCGGATTCCTCATCTTTATTATCTCTATTACGGGAGCATTGTATGTATTTAAAGATGAAGTAGAAAATATTACCCGTAAAGATGTCATTTATCATCAGGAACAGAACATTGACCAGAAGCAGATTCTTCCTATCAGAGTTATGGAAAAAGCTGTTGCAGAACAGGTAAAAGAAAAATACCCTATTCACTGGGTAAATATTCCTATAGATAAGAAAATGTCTTATATGTTCTTCTGGTATGAGCACAATACGGATTCCTGGAATTATTTTGATGAATTTCCAATCTACAAACAGGCCTATGTAAATCCTTATACAGGAAAAGTACTTCGGGTGTATGATGAGAAAAACGGATTCTTCAATATTGTAAAAATGATCCACTGGAGCTTCCTTCTCAAGCAGGACTGGGGAACTTATGTAGTGGGAATACCGGTTATTATCTTCGTTATTATGCTGATCACGGGAATTGTTTTATGGTGGCCAAAAAATAAAGCAGCCAGAAAGCAGCGTTTCGGCTTCAAATGGAAAAATATCAAAAGCTGGAAAAGAAAGAACTATGACCTTCATAATGTACTGGGTTTTTATGCGTCTATCTTTGCCTTAATCTTTTCTGTTACCGGCCTATTCTATGCGTTCTTTGTGGTTCAGGCAATGATATATGTAGTCTTCTCAGGCGGAGAAACAAAATATCCTGATTATTCTCACATTAAAACAAAGGCACCTATTGAGCTAAGAACGGAAGGAACACTAGACAAGATCATCAATACTGTAAAGGAAAAGTATCCGGATTCCTACGGTTTTGCCATAGATTTAGGCCACGAGCATATGGACGATCATGAGCACCCGAACTTTGAGGTATATGTAAAGCATCTCTCCTACTCTTATCATAAAAGCAGCAGCCTTATTTTTGATGAAAACTCCGGAGAACTGCTTCACACCCATGATCCCAAAGACAAAAACTTTGGAGAAAAGGTAGTAAATGCCAATTATGATATTCACGTAGGAGCTATTCTGGGGCTTCCTACCAAGATTATTGCTTTCATTGTAAGTCTTATTTGTGCCTCACTTCCGGTAACCGGATTTTTGATCTGGTGGGGAAGAAAAAAGAAAAAAACGGTAAAAACGGCTTAATCTTTTAAATAAAACCTAGTTAATAATCCATTAATACAATCTTTTTTATAATTTTAGAGCTTAGAATTTAATAATAGAAATGTCATTAATAGATTTATCAAAACAAGTTGCCCTTGGAGTTGACATCGGCGGGACCAATACCAAGTTCGGAATCGTAAACCACCGTGGAGAAGTTCTGGATAAAGGAAACCTCAAAACCGATGCTTATGATAAAGTAGAAGATTTTATCGATGCTTTATATGATCATGTATTTCCTTTGATGGAAAAGCATGGATCTGAAAAAAACTTTGACGGAATTGGAGTAGGGGCACCCAATGCAAACTATTATAAGGGAACTATAGAGCTGGCTCCCAATCTACCCTGGAAAGGTGTGATTCCTTTTGCCGAACTGATGACGGCAAAATTCGGTCTGCCTTGTACAGTTACCAATGATGCTAATGCAGCAGCCTTGGGAGAAATGCTTTTCGGAGCAGCACGAGGAATGAAAGATTTCATCATGATCACTTTAGGAACAGGGGTAGGCAGCGGAATCATTGCCAACGGAAGTTTAATCTACGGGCATGACGGTTTTGCAGGAGAACTGGGACACACCATCGTGAAGCCAGGTGGAAGAAAACACTGGAGTACGGGTTCTGAAGGAAGCCTGGAAGCCTACGCTTCGGCAACAGGAATTACAATTACAGCAAAGAAAATGAGGGCAGAATTCCCTGAATCTATGCTGAACCAATATCCTGAGGACGAAATCAATTCTAAGACAGTATATGAATGTGCTCTAAAAGAAGACCCAATTGCCATTGAAGTTTTCAGATATACAGGCCAAAAACTGGGTGAAGCATTAGCTAATTTTGTAATGTTCTCATCTCCGCAAGCGATCCTTTTATTCGGAGGAGTAATCAAAGCCGGAGATTTTATTTTAAAGCCTGCGAAGCTTCATATGGAAAGAAACCTTCTTCCTATTTTCAGAAATAAAGTAAAACTGGTATTCAGTGAGCTTGACGAAGCAGATGCTGCTATTCTTGGAGCAAGTGCTTTAGTTTGGGAAAAATAACTGATCCGACATAATACACAAGGAAGGCTTTCTCGTAATGGGAAAGCCTCTTTTTTATTTCAGCCATGACTCTATAAATCCTTTTACCGGTCTCTATCTATAAGACATCACTTGAGTTCACGTTTGGCACTGCCTTTCTATTTTCATTGATCCGTTATCATTTGTCTTATCTATGAGAACAATTCGTAAGATTCGTATGAAAATCCATCAGGTTTTTCTTACTTTTGATCTGTTTTTCCGGATCATCTTCTGATGCTGAAAAAAATAATAAAACAATATATTACCAAAAATGGACAACAATAATTTAGAGCAAATCACTTTCGGTGGCGGATGTTTCTGGTGTGTAGAAAGCTGCTTTAACCTGCTGAAAGGTGTAAAGTCTGCAGTCTCCGGATATTCGGGAGGGCATAAAGACAATCCTACTTATCAGGAAGTCTGCACCGGCGAAACAGGACATGCAGAAGTAGTACAGATCACTTATGATCCGGCTATTATTTCCTATGAGCAATTGATGGATGTATTCTTCTTCCTTCATGATCCTACTCAGCTGAACAGACAAGGTAATGATATCGGAACGCAATACCGCTCCGTTATTTATTATAAAGATGATGCGGAGAAAGCAAAAGCAGAACAAGCTGTAAAAGTATCTCAGGATTCAGGAAGATGGCCCGGAACCTATGTAACAGAATTAGCACCGTTTGAAAAATTCTGGCCCGCAGAGCAATATCATCAGGGATATTACAATGAAAATCCTACACAACCTTATTGCAGCGCTGTAGTAGGCCCTAAAATCCAGAAGTTTAAAAAATATTACGGAGAACTGGGAATGCTGAATGCTGAATAGTTCAGTATTATTACCATTAAAACGTATAAGAATAACAAAAGCGAGGAGAAAAATCTCTTCGCTTTTGTCTGCGCAAAAAATAATCGTTTTATATGAAGATAACTAGTATCCCGGGTTTTGTGTGAAATCTTTTGAGGCATCAATCGCTGACTGAGGAATCGGGAAGATTCTTCTGTAAGGCTGAGAAGCTGATTTGGCAGTTCCGGCCAAATCAAATTTCCCAAATCTGATCATCGCCTTTCTTCTGTACATTTCCCAATACAGCTCATATCCTGATTCTTTAAACAAAGTATTAGCATCCAGAGAGGCAATGGCAACACCGGGAGCACTGTTGTATAATGCTTCACGTGTTCTGCTTGTCCTCAGTTTATTTACATCTGCCAATGCTGCTGCTACATTTCCATTTCTGAAAAATGCTTCTGCTCTCATCATGTAGATTGTTCCTAATCTGTACAGAGGGACATCCATTCCGCTTGTTCCGTTATTAGCATATCCGGGGTCAAATTCAAATTTGAAGTTTCTTACCCCTCTGTTGATCTGAGCCTGTGTAAATACGGCTTCCGAAGGATTATCAAAATTCAGTTCAGGAGTAAAATCGGCAGCAAGTGTCGGTGTTTTTTCCGTAAACAGTTTATATACTTTAATTCTTCCGTCTGATGTCATATCAAAACTTCCGCTTGAAAGAATTTTGGGACCGTATTGCTGCCCAACCTGCAATCCTCTGTTGAAATGGAACCAGGGCTTTCCTGTACCTTCCACTTTGCTTGTTGAAGGTACGCTTACATCCATACCATCATTTTTGAACCATGTACCATCATCATATTGGTAGTGTCTCTGAAAACGTGGGTCATTAAAATTCCCATTCCAGGAATTATAGAACTCAGGAGTGATGCAAGATGCATTTGTTCCCCTGTTATCAGGAGATGGTTTCTGGCTTCTTTCCATAGACATATAGGCCAGGTCATTATCTGCATTTCTATTTGAATTTTTCTTCTGAACGATCGTAAAGATCAATTCTTTACTTGTATCATTATTGATATCAAAATTGTGGAAATAATTAGATTCCAAACTAAACATTCCAGCATTAATCAATAAGTCAGAATACTTAATTACTTTATCCATATCATTACCTCCTCCACTCACGGCCTGCTCTGTAAAATTGAACGTACCCGCAGTTTTATTCTTTAAAACGGCTCTGTTCAGGTACATATCTGCCAATAATGCATAGGCCGCCTGTTTTGTAAATCTTCCGGCATGGGTATTCTGGGTTTTCAGATCTGCTAAATTGGGAATAAGCCCCTCGACTTCTGTAATCAGGCCATCAATTGCTGTGTCTGCTTTTCTAATTTCAATGGGAGCATTTGCATTATCCGGGTTCTTGTAAGGAGCCTGCCCAAAAAGATCCAAAGTAGTGTAAGTGTACAATGCCAATAACCCTTTCGCTTCTGCCAGAAACAAAGGTTTGTTATTCATATTACTTTTATTGATACTTCCAATGGCATATAAAGATTTTGCCATCCCAAAGTTCAGCTGATTCCACGTTGTTTTTATAACATCATTATTAGAATCCCAGGTAAACTCGTGCATCGCTCTCCATTTTCCTCCATCTCCCCAGTCACTCCCTCTTGTTGGAAGCAATGCTTCATCAGTAGAATATTCCTGCAAGGCAAAAACACTCCCGTGATCTACAAAGGTTCCGTCACCAAGCTGTCCATAGGCTGCAGCCAGAGAAGCTTCAGGATCTGCATTTTCAGAACCCAGTACCTCATCAATCACTTTCTCGTCCAGATTTGTACACCCTATTAAAGCAAGTGCTGCAAGAGATAATACAATTTTATTAATATTTAGAAAATTAGATTTCATGATTTTTTTAAATTAAAATTTAACAGTTGCTCCCAAAATAAAAGTTTTAGCAGAAGGATATGTTGTATAATCAATTCCTAAAGACTGATTCCCTCCTACCTGCTTGTTGGTATCCACCAGCGGATCATAACCTGTGTAACTCGTAATGGTGAACAGATTCTGTGCACTTACATAAAGGTTTATACTTCGCAGGAATTTTAGCTGGCTTATGTCAAAAGTATATCCCAGTCTCACATTATTCAGACGGATAAAGTCTGATTTTTCAAGATATAAAGAAGACAGCTGCGGCTGGTTTGTAAAGCTTGCTCCTGAATCATAAAAATTCTTCAAAACGTTTCTGTCTGAAGCCAGACTATTGATATTTAAATCTAACGCTGTATTATTTACTAAATACCCCCCGTTTGCCCAATGAATGAAAATGCAAAATCAAACTTCTTGTACTTCATATAAGAATTGATTCCGAACGTAAAGTTGGGTATGGCCCCTTCAAAGATTTTTTTATCATTCTGACCTATTACTCCGTCTCCGTCTACATCCTCGTAAATATATTTTCCGTTAGCATCTATTCCCAAATAGTGATACATATAGAAAGATCCCGCTTCATAGCCATTTTTGTAGATATTGGCAGTTACTCCGGAAAATCCCGGACCTGAAATCTCCCCTGATAACACTTGTGAAACCGGAAGATTTTTAACAACATTATTTACAGTTGCTCCGTTAACATCAAAGTTCCATGTGAAATTTTCGTTTTTGATAATCTCTGCTCCTAAGGAGAATTCAAAACCTTTATTAACGATCTGTGCATTGACGTTCTTCCAGACAGTTGGTGTTAAACTTAATGGCCCTGAGGGAATATTCAGAATCGGATCTTTTGTTGTCTTATTATAATATTCCAATGATCCGTAAAGTTTATTTTTCCATAAGCTGAAATCTACACCAATATTGGTTTGTTCTACCACTTCCCATTTCAGATCAGGGTTTGGTGTTCTGTACACCTCCACTCCGTTGACCAGATTGAGATTATCATATAAATAATATCCTGCAGCCTGAGATAAAGCAGAACTTGCCTGAGTAATTTTATTAGGAACTTCCTGATTACCGGTCTGCCCCCAGCTTCCTCTTAATTTTAATTCATTGATCATCTGGATCCCTTTCATGAAGTTTTCATTAGAAATTGTCCAGCCCACAGCCACAGAAGGAAAGTATCCGTATTTATTATTTTTACCGAATCTTGTAGAACCGTCAGCTCTTATAGAAGCAGTTAATAAATATTTTTTGTCAAAATTGTAATTCACCCTTCCGAAATACGATTGTAGTTCATTTTCCTGAGCGTATCCTGGTGCCGGAATAATTGGATCTCCTGAAGACCCTGGATTAATATCCGGTGGAACTCCTACCCCCTGTTTGGCAATGTTTTTTACGCCATAATAAGTTCCGGTAGCCTTAAATTTCTGATATGAGAATCCCCCAAGAAGACTGAAATTATGTTTATTTAAGCTAAGATCATAAGTCAGATAATGCTCTAAAAGGACG
Organism: Chryseobacterium sp. MEBOG06; assembly: GCF_021869765.1. Lineage (NCBI taxonomy): Bacteria > Pseudomonadati > Bacteroidota > Flavobacteriia > Flavobacteriales > Weeksellaceae > Chryseobacterium > Chryseobacterium sp. MEBOG06. The sequence continues at coordinate 5,057,509 of NZ_CP084580.1, forward strand.
TTATAAGACTGAAAATTAGCCTGAACAAATAGCCCTGCCGGTGTTCTGTCAGTTAAATTCGGGTACATGGTGGTCTTTCTTTCTGACATTGATTTATCAATACCCAAATTGAATTTATAATTCAACCCAGGTAAAATTCTCAGCGTAGCCTCTGTATTTCCCAGTACTCTGAATGTATTGGTCTTGTCGTTATAAACACTCAATAAATACAACGGATTGTAGTGTGCGGGCATATTAAAGTTCGTGAAATTTCCACTCTGATCATACACAGAACGTGTTGGGTTCGCCATTAAAGCGTGAATAATGACCTGACCATCGGAACCTGCATTAGCTCCATTGGGAATTCCCGTTTCATGGATGTCACTCGCCGTAAGATTAAGTTTGATTTTTAATCGTTTATTATCAAAGAAAGATTCTTCCGCATTCAAACGGGCGGTTGTTCTTTTAAAATTACTGTTCAGAACGATACCATCCTGATCCATATGTGAAAGAGAGGCAAAATAATTCCCTGTATCTGTAGATTTTGAAAATGATACCGAGTGATTTGATGAAACTGCATTTCTGTAAATTTCATCCTGCCAGTCAGTATTCCCACCGTGATCATACAGTTTGTCAATACCCGCTGCTCTGTATTCATTAGCCGTCAATAAATCCAATTTCTTGATTACAGAAGAAAATCCTAAATACGTATCATAGGTAAACAGGGGCTCTCCCTTCTTCCCCCTTTTTGTAGTCACCAGAACAACACCGTTTGAACCTCTTGCTCCATAAATTGCTGCTGCTGAAGCATCTTTCAAAACAGTGATAGATTCAATATCACTTGTATTCAGAAAGTTTAACGGGTTCTTGGCCTGTGCATTTCCTAAGCCGATATTCGGACCTGTGGCACTTACTGCATCGTTACTCAAAGGAACACCATCTACAACGAATAGAGGGGTACTTCCGCTCCTGATGGAACCGATACCTCTGATGGAAACATTCACTCCTGCTCCCGGTTCACCGCTAGACTGAACGATACGGACACCTGCGATTTTCCCCTGCATCAGGTTATCAACAGAAATATTCATTCCCTCTTTGAAATTCTCAGCCTTCAATTGGCTTACTGCTCCCGTAAGGTCAGATTTTTTCTGGGTACCATAGCCCACTAACGTTACTTCTTCAATGGAAGTTGCCGCTTTTTTAGACTGTAGCTTTACAGAAACCGAAGTCCCCGAGATTTTCACCATCTGTAGTACATATCCGTCATAAGAAATGGATAGCGTCTGGCCGATATTTGCCAAAATTGCAAAGTTTCCGGATCCGTCAGTAGCAGCGGTAGCTCCCGTTTCTACAACGGTAATTTTCGCCCCTTCTATTGGAGATCCTTCCTGATCCGTTACATTCCCGGAAATAGTTTCATTCACCTGCGAAAAAACAGGATAGCTTACTGTAAATCCTTTGGCATCAGCTTGGTTGGAAACCAGAAAAATGAGTGCAATCGGAATTAGCTTTTTAAACTTAAAAAAATTAATTTTGTGGTACATATCAATAAGTAAAGTAATTGCAAGATGTTACATTGCTTATTCCAAAAGCCGCTGTTGTTCCCGCAACAGTGGTTTTCTTTTCAGGCAATCGTTAGTTTTTATTTCGGCATACAAAGTAAAAGGATATGCTTCAAATCTATTTTAACATAATATTATCTTAAAATCAATAAAATATAAATATCTTAAAATGAGACAATAAAATACAACTGATTAGTAGACACTTATAATGCTGTATTTTTCTTCATTTACAAAATATTAAAAAAGACTTAACATAATATATAATCCATCGAAAAGTAAGAGTCAGTAATTTCGCATTTATAAAATCTGATGTAATGAAAAAGGCAGCTTTCCTGGGTATCTATTTATCTTCATTAAACCTTCTCTGGTCACAATCTCAAAACCTTAACAATGTAAAGCTTAATGAAATTCAGGTAATTGGTTCACACAATTCTTATAAGAAAGCCATTCTTCCGGAGGTTTACAGCTATTTATCAAAGAAAGATTCTCTAAACTCTTTACCGAAGATTCAATACGAACATATGCCTATTCCCCAACAATTGGGCCTGGGGTTGAGAAATCTGGAAATTGACGTTTATGCTGACAGTAGAGGGGGGAAATATGCCCATCCGAAAATCTTGGATCTGGTAAAAACGACTGAACCTTTTGATCCTGAAAATAAAATGACAAAGCCAGGCTATAAAATGATCCATATTACAGATATAGACTATCAAACCTGGTATTATACATTAGAAGACTGCTTGAAAGATCTGAAGGAATGGTCTGATAAGCATCCTGATCATACGCCTGTTTTCATTACCCTTGAACCGAAAGACGGAAAAGCAAATATATTTGGAACAGAGCCTGAACATTATACCTCAAAACTTTTCGACGAGCTGGATAATGAACTGGCAGAATATTTAGGAAAAGATAAAATAATCACTCCGGATGACATTAGAGGGTCTTACAAAACACTGAACCAAGCTATTTTAAACAAGAACTGGCCAAAATTGAAAGATGTGAAAGGTAAATTCCTTTTCGTGTTGGATAATAACAGCGAGAACAGAGATTTGTACATCAAAGGGCATCCATCATTAAAAGGAAGAATGATTTTTACCAATTCTACTCCCGGCACATCCGAATCTGCTGTACTATTCATGAACGAACCGAAAAAAGATATTACTGAAATAAAAAAGCTTGTAAAACAAGGTTATATTGTCCGTACAAGAGCTGATGCTGATACGATGGAAGCCCGAAACAAAGATTATTCAAGATTTGAAAAAGCAAAGGAAAGCGGCGCACAAATAATTACCACAGACTATTATAAGCCCAGCCAACTTTTTAAGTCGGATTATAAAATCAGTTTTGAGAATAACATTTATGAAAGAAAGAATCCTGTCACTGGTAAATAATTATAAAACATCTTTCATATTAAGTAAAAGCTGCTTTTTTAATCATAATCATCCGGTACGCCTTCAAAAATAAACCTGATAATATTACAGCCTTTTTATTTCTTGTTTTTTAAAGTCAATTTCAAAATGATCTGAGGGATCTCCACTGGAAAGCAAAGAAAGAATTCTGAAAACAGATTTCAATTGAATGATGAAAGGGTCTTTAGATTCATTATGGTCAAAAAGCCTAATCAGGATTTGGTACTGCTGCCATCTTTTTGCTGGAATATCTTTCTTTGCCAGTTCGTCTGCAGATTGAAATTTATAAAGATCAAACAACAGATCATCAAACGTCCAATCGCGGAATTCATCTGTATCCATTGATGAATTTGAGCCCTGAACAAGCAAAAGCAGATCTTTACCGTTTAGCATTCTCCCTTTTTTAATAAAATCTTCAGACCAGTCATCAGGAATCATTCTCAACCGTACAAGTTCCTGCAAGTGAAACAGCATAAACTCGTGATAAGATTTCGCTTTAAGTATCTCTCTGTTCCATATAATATTTCTGTCCTCCTTTTCTAAAGCATGATATTCCTTCTCATATAAAGGAAAAAGGTCATCGAAGTGTGGAACATTATATAAAACTTCGGTTTGAACCTCCATCTTATCAGGAGATGTAAGTGTAAGAATTTTATAGCCTGGTAAATAGGCAGCCAGCGAAGGAACCTGAACATTTACTAAGAAATGATCTCCAAATTTTCTTATTCCTGTATCGTTGATGTGCATATGTCCGGCAAAATGAATCTGCAGACCGGCTTCGGCAAATACTTTTGCAACATCTTCCTGAGGGACGCGTTCCAACTGCCATTTTTTCTCACCCAATACATTTTTAATATCATGCCCAGCTCCGTCATTAAAATCTATCATCGGATAATGGGTAAAGGCAATCAGTGTTTTGTTGATTCTTTTAGCTTCATCAGCAAGTTTTTTTACCCACTGGATCAAATGCTTTTTGTTCGTCAGTACATTATTATAGCCGATGGCTGCTCCTTTATAATTGGAAGTGTTTTGGGGACTTTCATTTATGTTTTTCGGAATGTAAGTATTCCCATCAATAGCAATCATCCATACTCCTTTCACTGGCTCAGCCACATAACTTAAATCCGGAACAGAAAAACCTTTTGCAACGTCATACATTCTTCTGGAATATTCAGCAGACTGTAAAGCTTTTTTGTATGAATAATTTTTAAATGATACATGATCGAACGGAGTACTCCAAAACAAATCCTCTTTCTGGGGATAGAATCCAAATCCTTTCAATTCATTCAAAATTTCAAGATAACCGGATTCTGCAATATCTTTTGTAATGATCTTATCAACCGATTTTCCGATATGTTCTTTACTGTAAATTCCTAAAGGCCTCCCCTCTTTTCCAAGAAAATCATCTTTCCCTCCATCATTTCTGAATGGACCAACAGGGTCATGGTTTCCGGGTGTTAAATAGAATTTTATCCCATATTTCCGGTGGTATTGATCTAATATTTTATGAAGACCCCGAAGGTTATAAGCCTGTCCGTCATCCGAAAAATCCCCTGGCATTGCAACAATTTTTATTCCTTTTGCCGCAATATCATCTAATGCTTTTAGAAAAGCAAAATAGTTCTCATTGAAAACCCTTGTGGAGCGCAGCTGAGAATCCATTGTCCTTAAAATAGTTGATTTTCCGTTTTTAGGATTTACAATTCCTTCAAAATCATGATCCGAAAAGCTTCCATATAAGTCCTGAAAATGCACATCGGAAAGAAAGGCAATCTGTACAGGTTTTTGCTGACCCGCCAACAGAGAGAAACTGAAAAGTAAAAATGATAATATTCCCTTATTCATCTTAAAATAAAGCGAAATTAAGGGAATCGATGTAGAATTGTTTTAAGTGAGTTTTAAATTATTGTGAAGGAAAGTTATTCTCCTTTTCCATAAGTTAATATCATATGTCTCGTTGCATCTCTTAGACTTTTACCATTATCAGGGTTTATCCCATCCATTGTAAAAAACTCTACCACATTATCATACTTCGTATACCAGGAGTTACCCAATCCGTTTTCTACTGTCAAAGTATCTGGTCTGGTAATTTTTTTAAAATATTTTAGTTTGACAGTATCAGCTGGTAATAACTGATGCTTCGGATTTTTATCGTCACAAGATGTTAGTTTATATTCATCCCCATCCCAATACATACATCGATCATTTTTCTCAGGTATTCTTAACCCGCCATTTAAACTTGTAAATAAAATTAAAACAATCGCACCTATTCCCATTCCGTTTCTTGCCATCTGCGGAATATTGAAAGCAGGTGTATTCGTAATGTTTATAATTATTTTAGAAAGCCTTTCCGACAAAGAATCTTCATCATTTCCAATTCTCATTTCTATCTGAGTCTCTCCATGATCTCTTCTAATTATATAATTCTCAGAAAAATCTATAAAATTTTCATAGCCCACGTACCAACTTAATTGATCTAAAGTAATAGCATCAATGAGATAGTCTTCATTTTCATTTATTAATCTCTTATAATATCTCACAAAAGTTCTTCCATCTTTGGAAGACTCAAATTTCTCTTCTAGTTTCTGACTTAAAAAATCAAATACAGTACTATAACTATCTGTTTCAATTCCAAGTTCTTTTTTTGCGGTTTTATATGCTGCTTTTATGAGCAATTTTCTCTTCTCAAACATACAATTTCGATAATGGATTAATGTACTGTCCAAATTAGACACATTTTAGACACTATAATTGCGGTTTTCCGTAAAAAACAACATTTTACAAAGTTTTGCTTGTCCATTCGCTGTCTTACATAAGACAACGCACTATCGGATATTTGTAAAAGAAATCAGGAACAAAAAATCAAAACCCTGATTTCAAAAATCACCAGATAAAACGGAGGAAAACTCCGGGTTGGGAAGCAGATGTTTCTCCTCCGTTTTTGAAGGTTCACTTCCCAAAATTTAGAAGCGCTTCAAATTTTTTATTCGTGTAGCTCTACCTGTGATCGGTTTCACTGGCAACTACAGAAATGCCCAAATTATAAATTTTAAAGAAGATGATCCAGTTTATATTAATGTTATTCAGCTTAGCATTCTCAAATAATAATGCCAATACAGTAACAACAAATGATAACAATCCTATAACTATAACAGCGCAAACGCAGAGCGGGCCGACAGACCCTACAGATGGTGATGGTGATACCAGCGGAGACAACGGGCAGCTACCTCCCAAAAAATAAGAAAGGTAGATTTATAATCAGTGGAATATAAAGTATTCCGCTGATTTTTTTTTAAATTCGGCAAAACAAATAATTTTGAAACCTTATTTTTTTCTATTTTGTCTGATTATTCTATCATGTTCTAAAGATAAAATACCTATTGGTAAACATGATTTATCCAATACATTTTATGATAAAGCTTTTGATTACAGAGATCGTAATCAGCTAAATAATGCTTTTCTCTATTTTGATAAAGCCCGTGATTTATTCCTGCAAAAAAATGATAGTATAGGAGCTGGTAAATGCCTGATTAATATGGCTATTATTCAAGAACAATTTGGCGATAATTTTGGAAGCCAGGAAACATCCTTAGAAGCTATTAAATATTTTGATGAAAAAAATCCGGCAAACTATTATTATATAAAATCAAACTATAACAATCTTGGAATTACCAGTTATAATCTGAAAGAAAGTGAAAATGCGTTACGGTTTTATAATCTGGCTATAAAATTCTCAGAAAATTCTGATGAAAAAAAAACATGCATTAATAATAAAGGCAATGCGTACCGGCAGATGAAAGACTATAAAAATGCATTGCAGACCTACTCCTCTATTTTAAAAAATCCACCTCAAAGCAAAACATTACTTGCAAGAATAATTACAAACCAGGCAAGAACAAGATGGCTTCAGAATTCTGAATATAATCCCATTGAAGAGTTCAATAAAGGGTTACGTATTAGAATTCAAGAGCATGATTTATATGGACAAATATCAAGTCATTCTCATTTAGCAGATGCATATAGAAAGGAAGAGCCTAAAAAAGCATTATTCCATTCAGAAAAAATGTATGCACTTGCCAAAGAAATCAAAAATCCAGATGATGAGATTGAGGCGTTACAAAAATTAATTCTTTTAGAATCACCCGAAAAAAGTAAAGCCTTTTTTAAAATTTATCAAGAACGTAATGATAGCCTTGATACTGCGAGAAAAAAAGCTAAGAATCAATTTGCTTTGATACGCTATGAAACAGAGAAAAATAAGACAAAAAATCTAACACTCCAAAAGGATATCAACCAAAAAGAATATCAGATAACTAAACAGCGTATTTTAATTTTTAGTATAAGTGTAGGGTCATTAATGCTTATAATCAGTGGAATAGCGTGGTTTAAAAGACGTAAACAGAGAATGCTGTTAGAATCAGACAACAGGCTGAAAGAGGAGCAGTTAAAAGTCTCTAAAAAAGTTCACGATGTAGTCGCCAACGGTATTTACCAGGTCATGACAAAAATTGAAAACCAAGCTGATTTTGATAAAGAAGAAGCTCTGGATGAACTTGAGTTTGTTTATGAAAAGTCAAGAGATATTTCCTATGATAAAATTGGCGAAGAAAAAGAGTTTAGCAAAGTGATTTCTGAACTTATCGCTTCCTTCAATAATGATACGGTAAAAACCTTTACAGCTGGAAACAGTCCTGCGATTTGGGAACCTATTTCTGCTACAGTAAAAGATGAAGTTTACCAAATGATTCGCGAACTGATGGTGAACATGAAAAAACATAGCCAAGCCAGTCATGTTGCTGTTAAATTTGAAAAAACAAACAATATGTTTGATATTCAATACAAAGACAATGGAATAGGAATTTCCGGAGATCTTATTTATAAAAATGGGCTACGTAATGCGGCATCCCGTATTGAAGCAATTAACGGAACTATTACTTTTGACACGAAAATTGAAAAAGGACTGAAGATAAATCTTTCATTCCCTACTTCCTAAGCATTTAACCATGTTCAAAAAAGTTTTAATCGTTGAAGATCAGGAAATAATGAACCAGGGAATCCTGAGCACGATAAAAGAATTAAATATCCCTGATTTTGATTATGTAATGTATTGTGATGAAGCCATAAGCAGAATCAAAACAGCTTTAGAGAAGAGAAACCCTTACGATTTGCTGATTGCTGATCTGTCATTTGACACAGATCACATTCCCCAGAAGCTTTGCACAGGGCAGGAACTTATCTTTGAAGCAAAAAAAATTCAGCCTGGTTTAAAAGTCGTCGTTTTTTCTGTAGAAAAGAAAGCAAAAAAAATAGACGATCTTTACAAAACATATAAGATTAACGGCTTTGTCAGCAAGGCAAGACGTGACGGACAAGATCTCAAAAGCACAATACGGAAAATATTTAATGGAGAGACCGTTATTCCTCAGGAAGTTGTGAATACAATGCGCCATATTTCTTCTGAGTTTGATATGTATGATATCAAATTGCTTGAGCTCCTTGCTAAAGGGAACAAACAAAGTGAAATAAGTACTTATCTGAAAGAGCATCGAATGATGCCTTACGGTATCAGATCTATTGAAAAGAGATTAAATGAGCTCCGGGACAGCATTGGTGCAAAAAACAATATTGAGATGATTGTAATCTGCAAAGATATTGGTCTCATCTGATCACACCTGTCAAAAAGATCAGTTTTTTCGCTCTATTTACGTGAAACCGTAATATTTAATTGATAAATGAATATATTTTTGAGGTCTTAACCAAATTTTTTTAATTAAATCGTATAACCATGTTCAAAAAAGTTTTAATTGCTGAAGACCATGAAAGCATCAATATTTCCGTTCAGAAAACCCTTGAGGATCTGAATATCCCCCAGGTAGATTATGTATACTATTGTGATGACGCCATAGGAAAAATACAGAAAGCTTTACGGGAAGAACATCCTTACGAATTGTTGATTACAGATCTTTATTATGAGGATGACCATCACGAGCAGAATCTTAAAGACGGAAAAGACCTTATTAAGAAAGCAAAAGAGATACAGCCTAATTTGAAAATCATCGTATTTTCTGCTGAACATAAAACAGGCGTCATAGAAAATCTTTTTTCAGATTATAAGGTTAATGGTTATGTTCGTAAGGCCAGAAATGATTCAAAAGATTTAAAAAAATCGATTGCCTATGTATACATTGGCGAAAATTATTTATCTTTTGATCTGAAACAAGATATGAAAAAGTTCAATAACTATGAATTTTCGACATATGATATTACACTTGTTTCTCTCCTTTCTAAAGGAATCTTACAAAAAAACATTCCTGTCCATCTCGAAGAGAGAAATATTAAACCAGCCAGCCTGAGCAGCGTTGAGAAAAGATTAAACAGTCTGAAAGAAGATCTTGAAGTAAACAGCAACGAGCAGCTGGTAGCCTTCTGCAAGGATATAGGGATTATATAAAAACAATTCGTTTCACTTACAACCTTTCAATTTTTTTGAAAGGTTTTTTTATTTTTTGCCCGTTTTACGGTTTTCCGTAAAGAACCAAAATTTAATGCTCATATTTTTGGACTGTTAAATAAAAACAATCATGGGAAAATTTATCATCACTCAAAGAATCAACAAAGAGTATCAATTTAATCTAAAAGCCGGAAATGGCGAAATTATTTTAACCAGCGAAGGCTATGTTCAGAAGGCATCTTGTCAAAAAGGAATCGAATCTGTAAAAGTTAATTCTCAGGATCTTTCAAGATATGACAAAAGAGTGGCAAAGAACGGAAAAGACTATTTCGTTTTAAAGGCAAGAAATGGAGAAATTATTGGAAACAGTCAAATGTACAGTTCAAAATCAGGAATGGAGAACGGAATTGCTTCTGTAAAATCGAATGCTTCAACTGCAGAAATCATTGATGAAACTTTAAAAAACTAAAACATGGATCTTAAAATTAAACTCGAACAGCTGCATCAAAAAGTAACAGGCCTGAAGGAACAAATCAGTACAGAAGAAGCTACAAAAAATGCCTTTGTGATGCCTTTCATACAGATTCTGGGCTATGATATTTTCAATCCCACAGAAGTAGTTCCTGAATATATCTGTGATATAGGAACAAAGAAAGGCGAAAAAGTAGACTACGTGATCAAAAATAATGACGAACCTATCTTTATTATTGAATGTAAACATTGGAAAGAAAGTGCCGATGCTCACAATTCGCAGCTTCACAGATATTATCATGTTTCGAAAACAAGATTCGGAGTTTTAACCAATGGTATTGTATACAACTTTTACACAGATCTGGAAAAGCCGAATGTTATGGATGAAAAACCTTTCTTCACCATCAATATTGAAGATTTAAAAGACAGTTCTATTAAAATTCTGGAAAGCTTCACGAAGAAAGATTATAATCTTGAAAGTATCTTAGATTCAGCTGAAGCCTTAAAATATATCAAGGCCATTAGAAAAGAGTTCGAAAAAGAGATCGAAAATCCGTCTGATGAATTGGTAAAGCTATTGGTAAACCGTTTCTTTGAGAAGCCCCTGACAGCAAACAGAATGGTCTCTTTCAAAGAATATGCTAAAAAAGCTTTAACCACTTCTATTAATGAGTCAATTAGTTTCCGTTTAAAATCTGCACTGAGTATTAATGAACAAATAGAAAAAAGAGAAGACGACGTAAAAACATCAGTACCCATTGATGAAAATAATGACTCTAAAATCGTAACAACAGAAGAAGAGCTTGAAGGATTTCAAATTGTAAAAGCAATTTTAAGAGAGAAAATACCTTCTGCAAGAATTGCCCACAGAGATACTTTATCTTATTTCGGAATTTTATTGGATGATAACAACAGAAAACCCATCTGCAGATTACATTTTAATACGGCCAACAAATATTTGGAAACATTTCACAATGGTAAAGATGCCGGAGAAAAAGTATTACTGAATAATCTGGATGAAATATATAATTTCAAAGAAGAACTCCATAAAACCTTAGAGATCTACAACTAACAAAAACTAATAACCATGAAAACTCTTTTACTTTTTGTGAGAATTTTAAGATGGAGCTTTGGTATTGTATTTCTTATAATCTCCGTAGGCTTATTGACCGAACAGAACTTTATTGCCTCATTAATTATGTTTGTTCTGGGATTATTTTCAATTCCTTTTACCTGTACGTTTATCCTTACCAAAGTGGCTAGTATAGATATTGATGGCACGAATAAACTTTTAAAAACCATAGATTATTCAAACCTTCAGACCATTTTACCCATTTATGAACAAAATGTGATAAACAGTCCCAAACCTGTAAGTGATCAGCAAAAAAGTAAAGCAGGGAGAAGAATTTATTATAAGACTTTATGTAAAGCTGTTTCAGATTTTCATGTCACACAGAGTGAAATCCTGGCCCTGAATCAAATTAAGCTCTATTTCAGTTTATCTGACGAACAAATCTCATTTGAAAAAAAGAAAATTGCAGAAAGAACAGTCAGTGCTCTAATTCAGAAATGTTATGAAAATAATGTACTGACAGATGCCGAGAATCAGCAGATTACGACTATCGCAGCTTTCCTTCAGTTTCCATTGCCTCAAACCGAGGCCATTAAACAGAAAACTGCTGTATTAATATTTAATAAAATATTGGATGAAAAAGTTTCAGACAGCCGTCTTTCTCCCTCGAAGGAAACCCAACTGGTACAAACTACCCGTGATTTGAAAATTGACCATCAGAATATCAAAACATTTCTCTCTGATAAAAAAATCAGAAAGCTTGAACGTTCCAAATTATTATGGAATTTAGATCATGGGATTTTTCCTGTTCTTTATAATCCTCCTATCACATTAATTAGAGATGAAACAGGCTATTTGCAGTTTAGTGCCACTTTGATTGAAAACAAAATAGTTCATGCAGGATATTCCCGCTCCAGTTCCAGTATTTCTTTCAGAATAACAAAAGGAGTGAATGCCAGAGTGGGTGGCGGCAGATATCGTCCCGTAAAAGAGGAAGTAAGAAAAACATACTCTGGTACTTTATTCTTAACCAGTTCAAGAATCATTTTCAACGCAGGAGGGAAAAGCTTTCAAATACCATTTAATAAGCTAATCTCTCACGAATTTCAGCGGGGAAACCTCGAATTAATAGTCCAAAATAAAAGTTATCTATTACGTCTGAGCAAAAGTGAAGCAGAAGTACTGACAACAGGGCTATCCAGCTCTATAAGACAATACGGAAAGGTGAATGATCATATAAAAGTACAGGCAATGAAAGAGATTTCTATGAATTACAATTTTATCAGCATCTCATAAAGAAGGTATCCAGGTAAAAACACCGGTTGAAAACTAATATATAACCAAAATTAAATAACCATGAAAACGTTCATTTCTATACTCATTTTATGCATTGGTACACTTACTGCCGGATCTTTCAGTATTTCCGGATCCGAAAGCCCTGATCACGGTGGAAGGTGTACCGGTTCTTCATCGTGCCGTGCCTGTTCCAACTGCTCGGGTTGTGCGCATTGCTCTTCCGGTGGGAGCTGCGGTGTTTGCAAAGGTGATTCTTCCGGCAATAAATCATCCTCAAAGAAAAGTAAATCTACAACTACCAATGGTTCACACTCTACTAAAAAAAACCAATCGTATGGTTCTCCGAAAATTCGGATTGATGAAATCAACATCAATACCAACAACCGCTATTTTGCAGGAGCAGCAATTACCTATATCTATGAAAAGCCTTCTCTAAGTTCTAAAATCATAGAAAAAGTTCCAAAAAACACAGAACTAAAGCAATTATCCAAACAAGATTCCTGGTATAAAGTACAGGCAGGAAAAAACGGAAAAGTAGGTTATGTATATTATAAAGATTTGAAATAACTCAAAAACAGAATATTATGAACTCAGGTCTATTTTTAAATGAACAATTCTCACCATGAAACCTTTTCTTACCTTATGTGCTATCAGCTGTTTCGTGGCTATTTTCAGACTTCCCATAGAATACTATACTATTTTGAGAATTCTTATCTCGATGGGGGCATTACTCGTTTTATACAATGCTGTACGATTTAAACAATATTATTTCAGCTTAATTTTCTTATGCATTCTCATTCTTTTCAACCCTGTTTTTCCTATTTATCTTTATAGAAAAAGCATATGGATTCCCATTGATATCATAACCGGGATTCTTTTTCTGCTGATAGCTTTTGCCGAAAAATCAGAGGAAAAAAAAGAAGAAGAAGTCATAGAAACTCCAGAGAAAACTTCAGCCTACCCTGCTCAGCCGAGATTTCATTCCCGGGATATTATTATTAATCCTAAAAAACCAAAAGAAAACGAATCCAACCATGGAAAACATTCAAATCACTGAAAATCTTAAAGCGCATTTTTTGAGGCTTTACCAAATGGCCATATGTGATGACGACTTCAGCCCCCTGGAGTTAAAGATGCTCTATAAACTGGCAGAAGAAAAAGGGATCTCTTCTAAAAATCTTGATGAAATCCTTATGAATCCAATCAATTTAAAATCTTTGCTTCCCACAACTATTGAAGAAAAGATTGACTATTTATATGATCTTACAGTAATGGTGTGGGCAGACGGAATTGTTGCTCCTAACGAATATTCAGCAATGGAAAAATATGTCCTGATGTTTGGTTTTATGGAAGAAAATGTAACGGCCATTGTAGATTATCTCATCGAATCCGTACAAATCGGAAAGAACAAGAACGAAATCTTATATGAACTAAAAAATTAACTCATCATGGATACCATCAGTATAAAAAATTTATTCAAATTAAAATCCGCTCCCATAGAACCCAAGCAGGAACAGCTTCCTAAAAATGAAGTTATTCCGAACGATGATTCTTTAGAAGAAAGCCGGAAAAGAACCTATCACGAATCTGGATACAGAGACAGTTCACGAACCAGCGGAAACCATTCTACCCTATCCATCTGCCTGGATGCCGTTTATTCAAAATTCCAAAATGAAGAAAAGGAAATGGTTGAAAAGCAGACAAAGCTTAAAGAAGCATATGTGAATGAACAGAAAAATCGGGAAACGGAGATCAAAGCTTTCATTGTTTCCCAGGAAACCAAAGATGAGCAATTAAAAACCAAGAATAAAGAAATTGAAAACCATCAACGCATTATTGAAGCTTTAAAAGCTGAGATCATTGATCTTCCAAGAAACCCGGAAAAATATAATGTCAAAGCTTCACGAGGAGCATCTGCAAAATTCTGGATTGGCGCTCTTCTTCTGCTTCCAATAAGCCTGTATCTCCTCACATTCTATATCTCAACATCCTATTCCGCTTTTTTTAAAAGTTTTGATGCAAAAAGCACCGTCATTCAAAGTGTTTTGGATGCACAAGCTCTCAGCAAAGCTTGGAACGAGGGAGTTATTGAAGGCGCCTTTGTTACCTTGATTCCGTTTGTATTTCTTGGATTAGGCTATTTGATTCACATGTTTTGGGAGAATAAAACGAGGGCAAATTACATCAAGCTCGGTTTATTATTTATTGTGACTTTTATTTTCGACTGTATTTTGGCTTATGAAATTGAGTCAAAATTATATGAACTAAATAAAACTATTGAATCTCTGCCATTTAATCTTAAAATAGCTTTTACCCAAATACAGTTTTGGGGAATTATTTTCGCAGGATTCATTGTCTATATCATTTGGGGGCTTGTTTTCGATTTTGTGATGAAAGAACACCGTGAAAAAGATAAGATCAAAAACGAACAGGAAATCAGACAGAAAAAAGCTGAGTTCTTTCAGGAAAAGATCAATGTCCTTAAAAAAGAAATCGAAGAAATCATCGCCAGTATAGGAAACACAAAAGAATTGATGATTAAAACCCGGGGAAGAATAGAAGAGCTTCAGAATATTATAGACGGAGTCATCATTCCTACCAAAGATTACAAATTGTATGCTTCGGAATATGTTCAGGGCTGGGTTACTTTTATCGGAGAGAAAATTGCGGTTTCAAAAACGGAAAAACAAACCATGATTGACGACTGCATTTCAACATACAATACCAACCTGGAAGCTGTAGGAGCCAACTCTGACAATCAAAATCTAGTGTACTTATCATCATTATAACTTATATTATGAAAAAGATATTCTATTTATTAATGATTATTTCGTTGGCTTCGTGCTGCAAAAACAAAAATGAAGGGACCCATGAAGAAAAAAAAGACTCAATCGTTGTTGACCCAAACAACCTTAATGTCAGTATTTTAATTGATTTATCAGACAGAATTGATCCTGGAACGAATCCAAACCCTACCATGCAGTATTTCCAACGGGACACAGAGTATATCAAAGCCATTGAAAAAGGATTTTCAAGTCATATCAAATCAAAGAAAATCATCACTTATGACGATCAGATGCAGGTTTTCTTCAATCCTGAGCCCTCTGATCCCAAAATAAATGATTTCACGAAAAGCCTTAAAGTTTCTTTTAATAAAAATACTCCAAGAGATTATTTTGATTCCGTGGATAAAAAATATTCACAATTACCTTTAAATATTTATCAGTCTGCCATCAAAGACGGAAAGTATGTAGGTTCTGATATTTGGGAGTTTTTTAAAAATAAAGTCAATGATTATTGTATAAAACAAGATAAAAGAAATATTCTGTTCATTCTGACAGACGGATATATGTATCATGAAAATACCAGGTTTGAAGAAAAAAAAGATAACAAACAAAGAACATCTTATTTAACAACCAAACTCATAAAAGCCAATAATCTGACTGCTTCCGATTTTAAAGAAGTCATTGAAAAAAATGGCTATGGTTTTGTAAAGGCGAATGAAGACTTAAGTAACCTTGAAGTCATCGTACTCGGAATTAATCCTGAAAAAGGCAATCCTTTTGAAGAAGGGGTCATCAAAGAATATTGGGAAAACTGGTTTAAAGACATGAAAATAAAGAAATATCAGATAAAATCAGCTGACCTTCCATCCAATCTGGAGCCTGTTATACTTAAAATAATCACTGGAAAATAAAAAACACACTCCATATATACTATCATTAAAGGTGAAGAATTTTTCTTCACCTTTTCTTTTTGAGTGTTTTCACTACGTTTGCTTTCCGGTAGATATAAAAAAGGTATCCCGTATGAGATACCTTTTATTTATTTTCTGATCATTTCCGTATGCGGAATATTATCTTCCAGATATTTTTTACCCGTATCTTCAAAGCCAAAACCTCCATAAAATCTCAACAGATAATCCTGTGCTGAAATTCTGACTTCAGAAGTATGAAAACGGTTTTCTATTGTTTCCACCGCATATTGTATCAATTGTTTCCCTATGCTTTTTCCTCTTCCCTGTTCTGTCGTAAGGACTCTCCCTATTGAAGTTTCATCAAATTTTATTCCCTTGTCAAAAACACGGCAGTAGGCAAGAACCTCTCCATTTTCTTCTGCCCAGATATGCACCGCTTTCTGATCATAATTATCCAGATCGGGATATGGGCAGTTCTGTTCGATAACGAAAACATCTATACGAGCCTTCAATACTGAATACAGTTCAGGAACCGTAAACTCATCAAAAGTTTTGATTTTCCATATCATATTACTCATCGAAACTTACATTATTATTGATTAAAAAATCGTTTGTTTTTTGTATAAAATTCAGAATTTCATCTCCTCCTTCTTTCTTTTCTGCTGAGGTAACATAAAGCTCCGGCAGGTCTTCCCAGCTCTTGTGAAGTTCTGTCTTATAATCCTCAACATTTTTGATCACTACATTTGGCTTTAGTTTATCTGCTTTAGTAAAAACAATTGAAAACGGAACTCCGCTTTCTCCGCACCACTGAATAAATTCCAGATCAATCTTCTGCGGATTATGTCTTGAATCTACCAAAACAAAAAGGTTCACCAGATTTCTTCTGTTCAGAATATAATTGGTGATCAGTTTTTCAAAATCTTTACGCTGAACTTTGGAAACCTTTGCATATCCATATCCCGGTAAGTCAGTAAGATACCAGTTTTCATTCACTAAAAAATGATTGATCAGCTGGGTTTTTCCTGGGGTTTGCGAAGTTTTAGCCAGGTCTTTATGATTCATCATAGCATTAATCAGTGATGACTTTCCTACGTTAGACCTTCCAATAAAAGCATATTCGGGAATATTAGGTTCCGGGCATTCTTGCCATTTTCCACTACTCTTTACAAACTCTGCTGTCTTAATAATCATTTTGAATGTATTTTAGAAAAATAAACCATTAAGAAAAGCTCCTAATGGTTATTTATTATGTATTTAAACTTTATCTTTTATCCAGTTATATAGAATTTCATTGAATTCATCTGGTTTCTCCATCATGGCTGCATGCCCACAGTGCTCAATCCAGAATAAATCTGAATTGGGAATAAACTTGTGCATATCTTCTGCCACCTCCGGAGGAGTTACATTATCCTGTTTTCCCCAGATCAGACAGGTAGGTGTCACTATCTTTGGAAGATCGTTCAACATGTTGTGTTTGATGGCACTTCTGGCCAGCATCACCGTTTTTATTCCTTTCATTCTGTCATTCACCACTCCAAAAACTTCATCTACAAGGTCTTCTGTCGCAATCTTTGGATCATAGAAAACCTCTTCTGTTTTCTTTCTGATATAAGATCGGTCATTTTTCCTTGGAAAACTGTCTCCGAAAGTTCTTTCATATAATCCAGAGCTCCCTGTCAGGACAAGATTTTTCACCAAATCCGGTCTTGCCAAAGTTAGAATAAGTCCTACATGACCTCCCATTGAGTTCCCTACAATGCTCACAGGACCTGAAATATGACTTTCTATAAACTTGATTATATATTTTGCGATAGTGGTAAGATTCGTATTGAGTACCGGCAGATCATAGATCGGCAATTGAGGAACATATACTTTGAAACCTCTATCCGAAAAAAAATCTACCATTTTATCGAAATTACTCAAACCACCCATTAACCCGTGCAATAGCACTAATGGATGTCCTTCTCCCGCCTCTACATAGGAATATTTCTTTTCTTTTTTTGTACTAAATATCATAAAACGCCTTAATAAAGCTCTGCAAAAATACAAATTAAACCTCAAAAAAATTTTGATTATCCTAATTTAAGATAAAAATAATATAATATTCCCCTTTTTAACTTTTTTTTTCAAAACGACTTTATTATGCCTCAAATACCACTTTTAACAAGTCTCTACATACCAGTATTTTACATTATTTAAATTCAATCTTTAATAAAACTTATTAACATTGAGTCAAAAAGTGGGAAAAAGTGGGAAATTTTGGAAATTATTATATAAATTTGTCCCAAATGAAAAATTTCATTGGAACATATGAGTGCAAAATTGACGACAAAGGCCGCTTAAAAGTTCCCTCATCTTTAATCAAACAGATGGAGAACTTCGAAGACAAGGCATTTGTAGTCAAAAGAGCTGTGTTCCAACCCTGTCTGGAAGTCTATCCTATGAATGCGTGGGACAAACTGATGGGCAAAATTAATAAACTGAACAGATTCATAAAAAAGAATGCTGATTTCATACGAATGTTTACGGCAGGAGTAAAAACTGTTGAATTGGATAATGCAGGAAGATTACAGATTTCCAAAGACCTGACGAATTTCGCAAATCTTCAGAAGGATATTGTGATCACCAGCGCAGGAGAACTCTTTGAAATTTGGGATAAAGAAGCCTACGAAGAGGTAATATCCACCAATGAGACTGATTTTGCAAGCCTGGCTGAAGATGTAATGGGAGCTTTCGATGAAGAATAACTGTATTGGTTATTAATAATTTTATTAAATAAAAAACACAATTAAGCATGTATCATAACCCCGTTTTGTTGAAGCAGAGTGTAGATGATTTGGTGACGAATCCTGACGGAATATATGTGGACTGCACTTTTGGAGGTGGAGGACACTCAAAGGAAATTTTGAGCAGACTTTCAGACAAAGGAAGACTGTTCAGCTTTGATCAGGATCTGGATGCACTTAAAAATACAATTGATGATCCCAGATTTACATTAGTTAATCAGAATTTCAGATTTCTTGAAAACTCATTACTGATGTATGGAATTTCGCAGGTTGATGGTGTTTTGGCTGATCTGGGAGTTTCTTCTCACCAGTTTGATGAAGCAGACAGAGGATTTTCTACAAGAAGCAATGCTCCTTTAGATATGAGGATGAATGTTATGCAGGGGCTGGATGCCAAAAGAGTAATTAATGAGTATGGAGAAGAAGAACTGGCTGATATTTTTTACCACTACGGAGAATTAAGAGAAGCAAGAAAACTGGCAAGAGAGATTGTACATCACAGGAAAACAAAAACCATAGAAACCACAGAGGATTTGAAAAAGCTTTTCAGCTATATTCCTCCTCATAAGGTTAATAAATTCTATGCGCAGCTTTTTCAGGCAGTAAGGATTGAAGTGAATCAGGAACTTGAAGTATTAAAAGAAATGCTTGTTCAGGCTTACAATGTTCTAAGACCGGAAGGAAGATTAGTAGTAATCTCTTACCACTCTCTGGAAGATCGCCTGGTAAAAAGATTCCTGAAAAATGGCATGTTTGAAGGAGAACCGGCAAGAGACATCTATGGTAACTATAAAAAGGCATTCGAATTGGTAAAGAGTAAAGCGATCATTCCTGATGACCAGGAAATCGAGGAAAACTCAAGAGCAAGAAGTGCTAAAATGAGAACAGGAATAAAAATATAAATGGTAAACGATATTTGATAAATGATATGAACTATCAACCGTCAACTGTCGATCCCTTACAATAACTTGGCAAAAAGAACAACAAATCGCCCCCAGAAGAGACTCACTTTTATAGACATTATAAAAGGAAATTTTCTGAATCGTGATGAGATCAAAATACATTACAGGTATTTTCTCTTGTTGTTTGTGTTGATGATGGCTATGATATATACGAACCATCTCGTCAATAAAAAAATCAGAATTGTAAACGCCTTAAAAGAAGAGACGGAAGAATACAAATCAC
Organism: Chryseobacterium sp. MEBOG06; assembly: GCF_021869765.1. Taxonomy (NCBI): domain Bacteria; kingdom Pseudomonadati; phylum Bacteroidota; class Flavobacteriia; order Flavobacteriales; family Weeksellaceae; genus Chryseobacterium; species Chryseobacterium sp. MEBOG06. The sequence goes on from NZ_CP084580.1 coordinate 5,077,420, forward strand.
GAAACGCTTACGCCCAAAGTAAGCTGATAAAAGTAAAAATGGAATCAGAGTTGGGGAAAGAGGTAGCACGGGATTCATTAATGACCCTGGAAAACCACCCTCATAAATTGCTAATAAAACTGGACAGTACAGATGCAAAAGCAAAATGAATACGACAATAAACGTAAAAAAACGTTAAGATGGGGCTACCTCTTCGCAGTGGTAGCTTTGTGCGTGTTTGTAATGTTCTTGGCAAGGATTGTAATCCTTCAGAACACCAATGTCCAGGAAATCAAAGATGATTACATTAATAAAAATTACCGGGAAGCCACTTTAAAGGCTGCCAGAGGTAATCTTTTTGCTTCAGATGGTTCTATTCTGGCTACCACTGTAATGCGTTACGACATCTACCTTGACTTCAAAACTATGAAGGACACGGTCTACAGTAATAATATTGGTGCCCTGACAGATTCTTTGAGCAAAATGTTCGGAAAATCAAGAGGAGAATTCAGACAGAAGTTCGACGAACAGAAGAAAAAGAAAAACCAATATTACACCCTTGTAAAAGGACTTGATTTTGACGAATACGACAGAATCAGAAAGTTCCCGATCTTCAAAAGAGGAAAAAACAAAGGAGGGTTTATTGTTGACAGAAACTACAAAAGAGAGCTTGCTACTTCAGAAATCGGAGCCGGTACAATCGGTATTGATAATGGAGAACTTAAATCCGGACTGGAAGGAGCTTTTTCAAAATATCTGACAGGTACTGACGGCAAAAGACTGGAGCAAAGAATCAATTCTTCCCAGTGGAAGCCAATCGACTTCTGGAAAGTTAAGGAACCTGTGGACGGAGAAGATGTTTACACCACATTAGACCTTAGAATTCAAGACATTGCACACTCTGCTTTGGAGAAACAGCTTATTAATTTTGAAGCAAAACACGGCACTGTAATCGTAATGGAGGTTGAAACCGGAAAAGTACGTGCTCTGGTTAATTTAAGAAGAACAGAATCCGGAGATTACGAAGACTCTTACAATTATGCCTTAAAAGATAATATCGAACCGGGATCTACTTTTAAAACCATTTCGCTTTTAGCGGCAATGGATGATGGATTTATTGATGAGAATACAACGGTAAATGTAGGAAACGGAGTTTGGGTATATGCCAAACAGAGAATTTCCGACGGACACGGTGGAGGAATCTATGACATCAGTGATGTACTGGCCAAATCCAGTAACGTAGGAACCTCAAAGCTGATCACAAAATATTATGCTGAAAAGCCACAGATTTTCCTTGATCACCTGAAACGATGGAAATTATTCGATAAGATGGATATCGAGCTTCCCGGAATTACAAAACCGAAGATCGTAACGCCACAAAACAAAAGATGGAATGCAGCAACATTGGCTTCTATTTCTTATGGATATTCTTCCAATATAAACCTATTACAGCTGACCACTTTCTATAACGGAGTTGCCAACGGAGGAAAAATGCTTAAGCCTTTATTCATAGATAAAATCATGAAAGACGGAAAAGTAATGTATACCGCTAAACCAGAAGTAATGGTTAATAAAATGGCATCAGAAAAAGCCATTAAAATGATGACAAGTGCTCTGACTAAAGCTGTAGAAAAAGGAACGGGACGAAGTATTTTTACTCCGAACCTTAAAATGGCAGGAAAAACAGGAACCGCAAGATTCGAATATTGGCTGCCTGGTCCTATGAAATACAGAGCTTCATTCGCAGGATTTTATCCGGCAGATGCGCCCAAATATACCTGCTATGTAATGGTGAGTGAGCCCAATACAGCAATAGGATTTTATGGAGGTCCCGTATCAGCACCGGTATTTAAAGAAATTGCAGGAAAAACATTCCTGAAAACGCCTCAAAACATTGAGAAAGAAATGCTCGTAGACAAAAAGGTAAACCTGAGCAAAATGGTAGAACCTAATGTAAAAGTAGCAGTAAACGATAAGCAGATGCCAAACGTAGTAGGATTAATCGGTAAAAATGTAATCCCGCAATTGGAAAACCTGGGATACCGTGTCGACTATAAAGGAGTAGGAAGAATCAAAGAGCAATTCCCATTAGAAGGCACAACAATAAGTAAAAACCAGAGAATTTATTTATCTCTGCAGAATTAAAACATAGTCCCTGAGGGACGATAAAAAAAAGATAGAACAAGGTTCTATTGATAAAAATGATAATAACAGAATTAGTAAACAGAATCCCAGTAATAGAAATCCACGGTGATACAAACCGTGAGGTTGCTGAGCTGGTGATTGACAGCAGAAAAGTTACAGAGAACTCTCTTTACATCGCTATGAGAGGAACAGTTGTGGATGGTCACTCATTCATCACTTCGGCTATTGAAAAAGGAGCAACTACCATTGTTGGTGAAGAATTTCCCGAAACTTTTGCTGAACATGTAACTTATATAAAAGTAAAAGATTCATCTAAATCTTTAGGTCACTTAGCGTCCAACTTCTATGGAAATCCTTCTCAGAAATTGAAACTGATAGGCGTTACAGGAACTAATGGAAAGACTTCTGTGGCTACCCTGCTTTTTGATGTCTTCAAAAACTTAGGTTATGACTCTGCTTTACTTTCAACTGTTGAAATAAGAATAGGAGAAGAAATCATTCCCGCTACTCACACCACCCCTGATGTTATCACTATCAACAGGATTTTAGCAGAAGCTGTAGAGAAAGGATGTGAATTTGCTTTCATGGAAGTAAGTTCTCACGGAATCGCTCAAAACAGAATCGAGGGGTTACATTTCCATATAGCAGGTTTCACTAATCTTACTCACGATCATTTAGACTATCATAAAACATTTGAAGAATACTTAAAAGCAAAGAAAAGATTCTTCGATCAATTAGATGATACTGCCATCGCCATCACGAATGTAGACGATAAAAACGGTAACGTAATGCTTCAGAATACCAAAGCAAAAAAGAAATCATATGCTTTGAAAACAATAGCAGATTACCACGGCAAACTTTTAGAAGTAGATTTCAACGGAATGCTGCTGAACTTCAACGGAAAAGAGTTCTGGACTACTCTGACAGGTAAGTTCAATGCATATAACTTATTACTGGTATTCGGAATTGCTACTGAACTTGGTTTCCAACAGGATGAAATTCTTCAGGCTATGAGTAAGCTGAAGAGAGTTTCAGGAAGATTTGAGACCATGAAATCTGATGGAGGAATTTTCTTTATCGTTGATTATGCACACACTCCAGACGCATTAGAAAATATACTGGACAGCATCAATGATATCAGAACAAAAAATGAAAGACTGATCACTGTTTTTGGATGTGGAGGCGACAGAGATCACTCAAAAAGACCTGAAATGGGGAATATTGCCACTAAAAAGTCAACATTGGCAATCATCACTTCAGACAATCCCAGAACAGAAGATCCGGCACAGATTATTAAAGAAATTGAAGCAGGCGTTGAACCTCAAAACTTCAGCAAATACACTTCAATTCCGGACAGAAAAGAAGCCATTAAAATGGCGATAAAGTTTGCAGAACCTAAAGATATTGTTTTAGTTGCCGGAAAAGGCCACGAAAACTATCAGGAGATAAATGGTGTGAAACATCATTTTGATGACAAAGAAGTAATTAATGAGCTTTGGAAATTAATGAGTAAGTAAAATAAAACTATCACTGATCATTATTAACAATTGAAACTATGCTATACTATCTATACGAATATCTAACTAACCATGGAATTCATGTTCCGGGACTGGGAATGCTTAAATATATTTCCTTTCGTGCCGGAATGGCTGTACTGTTTTCACTCATTATTGCTCTTGTTTTCGGAAAAAGAGTCATCAATTATCTGAGAACAAAACAAATGGGAGAATTGGTACGTGACCTTGGACTGGATGGTCAAAAGCAGAAAGAAGGAACTCCTACTATGGGAGGTCTTATTATTATTCTGGCAACCATTATTCCGGTATTGTTATTTACCAGGATCACCAATGTGTATATCGTTTTACTTGTGGTTTCGATGCTATGGATGGGGGCTATTGGTTTTGTAGACGATTATCTGAAAAAAGTTAAGAAAAATAAAGACGGTCTCAGCGGGAAGTTCAAAGTTGTAGGACAAGTTGGTCTAGGATTAATTGTCGGAATTACAATGTATTTCCATCCCGATATCACTGTAAAAAGAAAATATGCAGATGCAAAAGTAGTGAACAGGAACAATGTAGAGCAGAACTTTATGCCTACTGAAAAAATTACCGTTTCCACAGTCCCTTTTGCAAAGAATAACGAATTCGATTACAGCGGAATTTTGTTTTGGATGAATGATAAAGATGCCCACGAATGGGCATGGATTGTCTTTATCCCTATTGTTATTTTCATTGTGACAGCCGTTTCAAACGGAGCGAATATAGCCGATGGAATAGACGGGCTGGCAGCCGGAACCAGTACAGTCATCCTGCTCACACTGGCCCTCTTTGCCTACATTTCCGGAAACATCATCTTTGCAGACTACCTCAATATTATGTTCCTCCCGAATATGGGCGAAACCACCATTTTTGCAGTAGCAATGGTAGGGGCAGTTATCGGATTCTTCTGGTACAACACTTATCCGGCTCAGGTTTTCATGGGAGACACAGGAAGCTTAATGCTGGGAGGTGTCATTGCTGTTTTAGCAATTATTTTAAGAAAAGAATTACTAATTCCTGTACTGTGCGGAGTCTTCTTAATTGAACTTGTCTCTGTGATTCTGCAGGTTTGGGTATTCAAATACAGAAAAAGAAAATACGGGTTAGAATATGCCCAGAACAATAGACTATTCAAAATGTCACCATTACACCATCATTATCAGAAAGAAGGGTTCCACGAAAGTAAAATCGTGAACAGAATGATCATCATTGGCGTAATACTGGCAATTGTATGTCTGATCACACTGAAAATGAGATAATTTTTGTGAAAAGTAAAAAATATTAATGTAAAAAGACACCAATACATTATATGTTTTACATTTTACATTTTACAAAAAAGATTAAATATGAAATTAGTTGTTTTAGGAGGTGGAGAAAGCGGATGCGGCGCTGCTTATTTGGCTAAAAAGAAAGGTCTGGAAGTATTTCTTTCAGATAAAGGAGCCATTAAGGATGACTATAAGCAGTTCCTTACTGATCATGAAATTGAATTTGAAGAAGGAAACCATACCGAAGAAAGAATTTTAAATGCCGACTGGATTGTAAAAAGCCCGGGAATTCCTAAAAAGGCAGAAATTATCCATAAAATTCATGAGAAAGGAATACGGCTTTCTTCTGAAATTGAATTTGCTTCTGAATTTACAGACGCAAAGATTATCGCTATTACAGGAAGTAACGGTAAAACAACAACCACTTCCCTGATCTACTATATCCTGAAAAATGACGGATTAAACGTAGGCCTGGGTGGAAATATCGGATACAGCTTTGCAAAACAGGTTGCTGATGAAAACCATGAATATTATGTCCTGGAAGTAAGCTCTTTCCAGCTGGATGACATTCAGAATTTCAGACCTTATATTTCTTTATTGTTGAATCTGTCAAAAGATCATCTGGATCAGTATAACTACAACTATGAAGAATATGCATTAGCAAAATTCAGAATCACTGAAAATCAGGAAAATGACAATTTCTTCATCTATAACAAGGATGATGAAATGAGTAAAAATCTTCTTGAAAAACTTGAAATAAAGGCTAAAATGGTTCCTTTCTCTACCAAAGAGAAACTACCTGAAGGAGGTTTTGTGAATGACGATCAGATTGTGGTAAAAATGAAAGATGAATTCTCAATGAAAGTTGAAGAATTATCTCTCCTTGGAAACCACAATGTAGCCAATAGCTTAGCTGCATCTATTGCCGGTAAGATATTAAAAATAAATAATGAGAGCATCAGACATTCATTAATGACCTTCCAGGCTGTTGAACACAGATTGGAATTGGTTACTGAAATTGACAGTGTAAGATACATCAATGACAGTAAAGCAACCAATGTCAACGCAACGTACTATGCTCTGGAAAGTATGAAAACCCCAACCGTATGGATTGTGGGTGGGTTGGATAAAGGGAATGACTATACCGAGATTGAAGATTTAGTCAAAAGAAAAGTAAAGGCAATTGTTTGTCTGGGAATTGACAACAAGAAGATAATAGATTTCTTTAAAGACAAGAAAGAATTTATATATGATACCTCAAGCATGGAAGAAGCAGTGAAAATTTCAAAATCACTCGCTAAAAAAGGAGATACAGTTCTTCTCTCTCCATGCTGTGCAAGCTTTGATTTATTCAAAAGCTATGAAGACAGAGGGCGTCAGTTTAAAGAACAAGTATTAAAATAAATGTAAAAAGTACTAATGTATTAATGAGCGTGTAACTCATGAATTCATTTTACATCGGTACATGAATACAATATTATGGACGAACAGAACACAGAAAGCAGATTTGAGTTTCTAAAGGGCGATAAAGTACTTTGGATGGTCATCCTTGTGATTTCCATCTTCTCTATTTTCCCTGTATATTCTGCAAGTTCAAATCTGGAATATATTGTCAATAACGGGACCACTACCGGTCACGTTATCAAGCATATGTTCTTTGTAGTCCTGGGTCTTGGAATCATGAGACTGGTAGGGACTGTAAAATATGAATATATAGGAAAGCTCAGCAGTATTCTGCTTGGGCTGATGATTGTTCTATTGATAGTCACCATGTTTACCGGACAAACCATTGACGGAGCCAGTGCTTCCAGATGGCTTAAAATTCCGGGTACACCAATTTCATTCCAGCCTTCATCATTTGCATTCTTAATGTTGATCATTTATCTGTGCAGATATTTGACCAAAAAGATAACAAGAGAGAGGCTTCCGATAGAGAACATCATGTATATCTTCGGGCCTATCCTGCTTGTTTTCGTATTGGTAGCAAAAGACAACGGGTCAACCGCCTTAATGATTTTGCTGGTTTCAGTCATTGTTCTGATTATAGGACAGCTACACTGGAAGTATATTGCAGGATTTATTTCCGCATCATTTGTGGCCATCGTATTCTTCCTGTTAATTGCTTTAAACACCAATATGATCGGAGGGAACCGTGTACATACATGGATGAGCCGTATCGAAACATTTACATCAAGTAAAGCAAAAACAACGGATAGCGATGACGAAAGCATCAAAGCCAAAAATTATCAGGTAATGCAGGCCAAAGCCGCAATTGTACATGGTGGAATTACAGGAATGGGACCCGGAAAAAGTGCCTTAAAGCAAATGCTTCCACAGTCTGCCTCCGACTTTATTTTCGCTGTAATTGTAGAAGAATACGGAGTAATTGGTGCCACTTTTCTGATCAGTTTGTACCTGATCATGATGATACGGATTGTAATGATTGCCAGTAAAATGCCGGCATTCTTCGGCTCACTCCTCGTGCTCAGTCTCGGGGTAATGATTTTTATACAGCTTTCCGTAAACATTGCCGTTGCAGTGAATCTTATCCCGGTAACCGGACAGCCACTGCCATTGATAAGCTACGGAGGAACCTCCATGCTGGTGACCTATTTACAGTTAGGAATTATCTTAAATATAAGTTCCAGAATTCAGATTTATGATGAAGAAGGAATGGGAAAAAAACAAAGTATAGCAGAGATAAACGATATCGCATAATATCAAAGAGTCTCAAAAAGACGATTTAACAAAAAAAATCGGACGCAGTCCTATTAAGAAAATGAACAAAAAGTTAAAAATAATACTATCAGGCGGAGGAACAGGAGGACATATCTTCCCTGCCATTGCCATTGCAGACGAAATCAAGCAAAGATTTCCTGATGCAGAGTTTTTGTTCATCGGAGCCAACGGAAAAATGGAAATGGAAAAAGTTCCTCAGGCTGGCTACAAAATAGAAGGAATTGATATCGCCGGAATCAACAGAGGAAACTTGTTATCCAACTTAGGATTACCTTTCAAAATTCTGAAAAGTTTATCTAAGTCAAAAAGAATCATTAAAAGTTTTGCTCCCGATTTTGCAGTTGGGACAGGAGGTTTTGCAAGCGGACCTGCTCTTTATGAAGCAAGCAAAATGGGAATTCCGATTTTCATACAGGAACAAAATGCCTACGCAGGGGTAACTAATAAAATTTTAAGCAAGAAAGCAAAAGCTGTTTTTACAGCCTACCCAAAAGTAGAAGGCTTTCCGGCTGAAAAAATAAAATTTCTGGGAAATCCGATCCGTTCAGTTATTGTTTCGGGAATGCAGGAAACTGATCTGGCAAAAGAAAAAATGGGACTCAGTAAAGACAAGCTTACCATTTTATCCGTAGGTGGTTCTTTAGGATCCAGAACATTAAATAATGCCTGGAAAACCCATTTAAAAGAAATTGCAGATAAAGATTATCAGCTGATCTGGCAGACAGGAAAGCTTGATTATAAAAATATTTTAGACGAAACAAAAGACATTGACACCACCAATATTCAGATCCGTGAATTCATCAAAGACATGGAGCTGGCTTATTCTGCTGCCGATGTGATTGTTTCAAGAGCTGGAGCCATTGCCATTTCAGAGTTGGCAGTCGCAAAGAAACCGGTTCTCCTGGTGCCATTCCCTTTTGCAGCGGAAGACCATCAGACTAAAAATGCCATGAACCTTGTAGACAAAAATGCAGCGAGAATGGTAAAAGACTCTGAAATGCAGGAAAAATTCTGGAATACATTATCAGATATCTGCGAAAACGAAAGTGTAAGAAAAGAAATGTCCGATAATCTGAAGTATTTTGCCAAGCCTGATGCTGCAAAAGAGATTGTGGACGAAATTTTTAAATTAATGTAAAAAGTATCATCGTAAAATGAAGTAACGAAAAATAATCAGTACATTTTAAATGAATACAATAATACAAAAGAAATAAATGAATATTTTACAGACATATCAGACTTTTTACTTCGTTGGAATCGGAGGTATCGGAATGAGTGCATTGGCACGCTATTTCAATGCATCCGGGAAAAAAGTATTGGGATACGATAAAACCAATACTAAACTCACTCAGAATCTGATGAAGGAGGGTATTGATATTGTTTTTGAAGATCATATTGATGAAAGAATCACGTCTCTTCAGAAAGAGGACACATTGGTCATCTACACCCCCGCTATCAAAGTGCTGAGTATATTAGATTATTTCAATGAAAATCAGTTTGAAGTATTGAAACGTGCTAAAGTTTTAGGATTAATTACAGAAAATACAGACTGTATTGCAATAGCAGGAACTCACGGAAAGACAACAACGTCTACCCTTGTGGCTCATTTATGTAAAGAAGCCAATCTTCCTTTCTCATGCTTTTTAGGTGGTATTTCTGAAAATTTTAAATCCAACTTTCTATATAATGGTTCAACTTATTCCGTCGTAGAAGCTGATGAGTATGACAGAAGCTTCTTAAGCCTTTCCCCGGACTGGGCTGTAGTGACTTCTATAGATGCAGACCATTTGGATATTTATGGAGATAAAAGTCATATTGAAGAAGGATTCAGAGAGTTTGCAGCATTGGTTCCGCAAGATCAGCAGCTATTTGTAAGAAAAGGAATTGACATAGGCAGACCTCATAGAACTTATGCCGTAAACGAGCCTGCTGATTACTATTCTGACAACCTGCGTATGGACCATGATAAAATTTATTTTGACTTCCATACCCCAACAGAAACAATAAAAGATTTCATATGGGAGATCCCTGGAATCCACAATGTTGAAAATGCTACGGTAGCACTGGCTATTCTTCGCAATTTGGGCGCAGATTTTGATACGCTGAAAAAAGCAATTGCCAATTTTAAAGGAATTAAAAGAAGATATACCAAACATATTTATCAAAACGGTAAAATTTATATTGATGATTATGCTCATCATCCAACAGAAATCAATGCCGTAATGGGTTCAATTAAAACATTTTACCCTGATAAAAAACTATTGGTAGCTTTCCAGCCACACCTGTTCAGCAGAACAAGAGATTTCGCAGACGGATTTGCAGAAAGCTTAAGTAAAGCTGATGAATTGATTTTACTAGATATTTATCCTGCAAGAGAACTTCAGGAGAATTTTGAAGGAATCACTTCAAACTGGCTTTTAGAAAAAGTAACATTAGAGAAAAAGGAAGTATCCAATTTATCAGATGCTTTTGAAAAAATAAAAGAAAAAGATTTTGATATCCTCCTTACAGTAGGTGCGGGGAATATAGACACCCTGTATGACCCTATCTGTGAGTGGATAAGTGAATTGTAAAAAGTAATAATGTATTAACGTATTCATGAATACATTTTACATCAATACATGAATACAAAAAAGTATGAAAAATAAATACAGAATATTAAAAATTGTTGTCACTGTAATCATCCTTGGATTATTACTGAGTTTCTCTTTGAAGAGATTCAGCAATGAGCAGATTACAGACAATAAAATTTCTGTAAAAATGAGCGAGAGAACTCCGGTTTATTTTGTGGATGAAAAAGACATTCGAGAGATCGTCCGAAGAGAAAACCCTTCGGGAAAAGTAGGAGAACTGAATATCCCTGCCTTAGAAAAAAAGATCAATTCTTTGCCGGCAGTTGATAGTGCCAATGTCTATCTGAACTTAAACGGAAAACTGAATCTGGATATCAAACAGAGAGTTCCTGTTTTCAGGCTCAATAAAGATGGAAAAGATTTTTATGTAGATGAAAGAGGAACTGAGTTTCCCATTTCAAGGACCTATTCTCACCCTTGTATGCTGGTAACAGGAAATGTACAGCCTGAAGAATATAAAAAACTGGCAGAGCTGGTAGAAAAGATCGATAAAGATGATTTCAGCAAAAAATACTTTATTGGAATTTCAAAAAGCAAAGACAGTTACAGCCTTCTGACAAGCGAAGGGAATTACAGAGTAGAAATTGGAGATCTGGAAAACATTGATTTTAAAGTAAAAGGATTTAAAACTTTTGTAGAAAAATACTTGGTCTATCAGGATCCTCAAAAATACAGTATGGTTTCTGTAAAATATCAGAACCAGATTGTAACGACTTTAAACCCTTATTTTAAGGAAAACGACAGTATTTTAAAAGCTGGAAAGCTGGAACTGGCGAAGATACCTGCTCAGGGAATGAAGAGAACAGAAACTAAGCTAAAGATAGCTGAAGAAAAAAAAGTAAATTCCTCATCAGCAAAACCCAAGGAAAGTACAAAACAAAAAACGCATACTAAGGAAACAAAAAAAACAGAGAAAAAAACAAAGGCCCCGGCACCGTCCAAACCAAAGCCGAAAGCCAAGGTTAAAATAGAATAAAAGAGTCTCTAAAAGACAATTTAATATAAAACAGGACCGGTCCTGATAATGGAAAAAGTAGAAAAAATCAAATCGATATAAAAAATGGAAAATCAAGAGTATTCAGTAGGTCTGGACATCGGGACAACGAAGATAGTCGCGATTGTCGGAAGAAGGAATGCACACGGGAAGATAGAAGTTCTCGGTGTAGGAAAAGCTAAAAGTCTTGGTGTTCATAAAGGGATTGTGAATAATATTTCGCAAACCATTAATTCAATCAAGGCTGCAGTATCCGAAGCACAATCCAGTGCTGGAGTTCCTATCCGCAAGGTTACGGTAGGTATTGCAGGAAAACACATACGTTCTCTGCAGCACTCCGATTATATTATGCGTGAACATCCGGATAAATTTATTACAGACGATGACATTGAAGCGTTAAAAGACCAGGTCAAGAAGCTGGTCATGCTTCCTGGAGAAGAAATTATCCATGTACTTCCTCAAGAATATAAAGTGGATTCCGAAGGTGAAATTCAGGAACCTGTCGGGATGCACGGAAAACGTTTAGAAGCTAATTTCCATGTTGTAGTAGGCCAAATGGGCAGCATCAGAAACATTGCAAGATGTGTTCGCGAAGCCGGGCTGGAAATGGAGGCCCTTACCCTGGAGCCATTGGCATCTTCAGAAGCGGTTCTTACAAAAGAAGAAAAAGAAGCCGGTGTAGCCATTGTTGACATTGGTGGCGGTACTACTGATATTGCTATCTTTAAAGATAATATCATCCGTCATACCTGTGTTATTCCTTACGGAGGCGGGATTATTACTGAAGATATAAAAGAAGGCTGTTCCATTATTGAGAAACATGCTGAACAATTGAAAGTAAAATTTGGTTCGGCTGTTCCCGAATTGGAAAAAGACAGTACTTTTGTAACAATTCCCGGACTTCACGGAAGACCAGACAAGGAAATTTCTTTAAAAACTCTGGCACAGATCATCAATGCAAGAGTAGAAGAAATTCTGGAAATGGTAAATACCGAGCTGAAAGCGTATGGTGCCTTTGAACAAAAGAAAAAGCTGATTGCCGGAATTGTTCTGACAGGAGGTGGTTCAAATCTGAAACACCTGCGTCAACTGGCGAATTATACCACAGGTTTTGACAGCAGAATCGGTTTTGCTAATGAATATATCGCCAACGATAAAAATCAGTACCTGAAAGGCCCTGAATTTGCTACCTCTATTGGGTTACTGATGGAGAGTTTAAAGATCAGAGATAAAAAGCAGAATGCTGATGACGTGGAAGAAGTTGAGATTGAGCAGCCTAAGCCGGAAGTAGTTACTGCACAGGCGGAAACTACCCAAACGGTTCAACAGACAGCACCCGTTCAGGAGCAGCAGCCTGTTGAAAAGGAAAAGCAGCAAAACAGAAAAGCTAAACTGACATTCGGGCAGTCGCTTATGGAAAAAGTAAAAAAATTCTTTGAAGAAGTAGAGTAAATTATAAATGAGAATGATAAGCGATAAATGATCTTTTCCTTATCAATGATCATTAATCAATTATCAATTATAATTATAAAAAGTATAGTTATGGAAAATATAGGTACACAAGGATTTTCATTTGATTTACCAAAAGGAAATTCATCCATCATAAAAGTAATCGGTGTAGGGGGCGGTGGTAACAACGCTCTGAAGCACATGTACGAAAAAGGTATCCACGGGGTAGACTTCGTGGTTTGTAACACAGATGCTCAGACACTTGACAATAACCCCGTTGCCAATAAAGTTCAGCTAGGAACTTCCATTACGGAAGGTCTGGGGGCTGGCGCAGACCCTGAAGTGGGGGAAAAATCAGCTATTGAAAGTATTGAAGATATCAAAGCAGCCATGGGCCAGAACACCAAGATGGTGTTTATCACTGCCGGAATGGGTGGTGGTACCGGTACCGGAGCGGCTCCCGTGATTGCTAAAGTAGCAAAAGACATGGGGATTTTAACAGTAGGTATTGTGACTGTCCCTTTCAGCTTCGAAGGAAAAAGAAGACTGGAGCAAGCTGAAAACGGTCTTGAAAAATTAAAAAATAATGTTGACTCATTAATTGTTATCAACAATGATAAATTGAGACAGCAGTTCGGAAACCTTGGATTCAAACAGGGCTTCTCAAAAGCCGATGAAGTTTTAGCAAATGCCGCGAAAGGTATGGCAGAAGTTATTACAGGTTACTTTGATGTAAACATTGACTTTAGAGATGCTAAATCTGTACTTCAGAATTCAGGAACTGCTCTGATGTCTACAGGAACTGCTTCAGGTGAAAATAAGGCTGAAGAAGCAGTAAGAAAAGCTCTTGATTCTCCATTATTAAATGATAATAAGATTACAGGTGCCAAAAATGTCCTGTTACTGATCAGAAGTGGTGCTGAAGAAGTTACCATGGACGAAATCGGTATCATCATGGATCATATCCAGAAAGAGGCAGGAAATACAGCCGATATTATTTTTGGGGTAGGTGCTGATGAAGAACTAGGGGATGCTGTAAGTGTTCTTGTTATCGCAACAGGATTCTCTAATGACAACAAAAAGTTTTCAGGTCCTACAGAAAAAATAAGAATCAGTCTTAATGACAGCTTTGAGTCTCCAAAATCTTCTCCTTTTAAAACAAGAGAAGAAAGAGAGATTGCTCCGGAAACAACCTACGATACCAATAGAATCAATCATTTCAGATTAGATGATGAAGACCATGATACTCAACAGTTCAAGGTGACCTCTATTGAAAAAAAAATGATTATTGAGGAAGAGGAGATCAAAAGAGAAATAAAATTCTCTGATAAAGAGGATAATGCACTAAACACCCCTGAGCAGAGCTGGAGAAATGAAGAAGAAAGCGAGCAGGATGCGTACAGTTTATTCTCTGTTGATGAAGAAAATGAAGATCCAAATGATCTTGAAATTCAGTCTTTCAAATTTGATTTTGACAATAAGAAAGATGAACCTCAGTCTGGAAGCACTTTCAACAATTCTTTCTCAGAACAGAAACCTGTTGAATTCAGCTTTTTTGTCAATGAGCCAACCAGAAATGAGCCTAAAACTGATTTTGGACAGCCAAAGGCAGAGTTTAATGCACCAGCAAGCGCTGTAGCTGAACCTGCTCAAAAGATTGAAACTTTCTATCAGAAACAGGAGGAACCCAAAGTTGAAACAAAACCCGCTTTTGAAAGCAGAACAGAAATTGAGACTCCAAAAACTGAAGAATCAGAATTCACTTTCGTGAACAAAACGATCGATCAGGACAGAGTTATTGAAAGAAGAAATAAACTAAAAGAATTCAATTCACGTTATCAGAGCTTTGACAGTACGAGTGAGTTTGAATCTATTCCTGCTTTCAAAAGAAAAAATATTTCAATTGACGGAAACAATGCTTCAGACCAGAATATCAACACTTATCTGTCTGACAACAATGGATCCATGCAAATCAGAGAAAACAGATTTTTAAATAAAGATGTAGACTAAAATAAGTGTATTAATGTATTGATGTAAAATGTATTAATGGTTTTACATCAATACATTAATCTTTTTTAAGCTAATACTAATAAAGACAACATGAGTTTAGAAAATATAATCAGTGAAGCTATAAAAACAGCTATGAGAGAGAAAGACAGGGTAGCTCTGGATTCTCTTCGTGCCGTAAAATCTCAAATTCTTCTTTTAAAAACTGAAGCCAGAGGCGCTGAAGTTTCCGCAGAACAGGAAATTGCCATTCTTCAGAGAATGATCAAGCAGCGTAAGGACTCTTTCGAGCAGTTTACTGCACAAGGAAGACAAGATCTTGCTGAAGTAGAAGATGCACAAATGAAAGTGATTGAGAAGTTTTTACCAAAACAGCTTTCTGCAGAAGAATTAGAAACAGAAATTAAAAATATTATTTCTGAAACCGGAGCTGAATCTATCAAAGATTTAGGGAAGGTAATGGGAGCAGCGTCAAAAGCGCTGGCCGGAAAATCTGACGGAAAAAGTATTTCCGAGATGGTTAAAAAGCTCCTTTCATAATGAGATCCGGGCCTCAGGAGTAATCTTGCGCCCGCAGATAAAGATCTCATACCATTCGTTAAGGATATTCAACCTTTGCATATCGATTTGATTAGAAGCCCGGAACTTTTCAGTTCCGGGCTTCGCTTTTTTTGGATATTAAAATTTGTTATTCAGTTTGATTCAAAACTGAAAAAAAGAATAAATTTACTTCATTTTTCAAACAGCATTTAAGTGATTGATTGCTCGAGGGAAAGCCTTAAATGTTTTTTTCATGGTCGTTTGTTTTTCAGAATCATTTCAAATTTAATAAATATATTTCATTATTCCTAATCTTAATTCACATTTTTATGAATATTGTTGAACTATTAACATTTGGTTAATTTTATATGACTAAACCGTTGATAGTTATTATATATTGACTAAACGTAAAGAATTGTGTAACTTTGTACAGATAAAAAAAACAAAATATATGTATCCAACAGATTTAGTAATGCCAATGAAGGCAGAGCTTACAGATAAAGGTTTCCAGGACTTAACAAGCCCTGCTCAGGTAGAAGATGCTTTAAAACAGTCTGGCACAACATTATTAGTGATCAACTCCGTATGCGGATGTGCTGCGGGAGCTGCAAGACCGGGAGTAGTGTATTCTTTAACCGGAGACAAGAAGCCTGATCATTTAACAACTGTTTTTGCAGGATTTGATACTGAGGCAGTAGTTGAAGCAAGAAAACACCTTGCTCCATTCCCTCCAAGTTCTCCATGTGTGGCACTCTTCAAAGACGGAGAATTGGTTCACATGCTGGAAAGACACCACATTGAAGGAAACCCTGCAGGAGCTATTGCAGCAAACCTTCAAGCTGCTTACGACGAGTATTGTTAATAAACAACACCTTAGATATCAAACCGTTACTTATTTTGTAACGGTTTTTTTATTTAATCCCAGAAAAAATTCTCAGAAAATTCAAATATCATTATATTTGTTGGAATGGCAACCAAAGCACTTTTCAATACCGTAGTCAACTGGTTCATCCGTCAAAGGATTGATCAGATACAGAATTTCATGGATCATCCTATTGAAACACAGAAAGGAATCTTATTTTCACAATTGTTTCATGCGGAAGACACAGAATATGGCAAACAGTACGGATTCAACTCTATTTCAAGCTATCAGGACTTTAAAAATAAAGTTCCGATAGTCACTTATGAAGATTTTGAACCTTATATTGAAAGAGCAAGGCAGGGATATAAAGATGTAAGCTGGCCAGGACTTATTAAACATTTTGCCAAGTCATCAGGAACTACTAATGCTAAAAGTAAGTTTATTCCTATTTCAGCAGAAAGCCTCGAGTATTGTCATATGAAAGCCGGAAAGGATATGGTATCCATCTATGCCAACAATCATCCTGAAAATCAGCTTTTCACTAATAAAAATCTCCGCCTGGGAGGAAGTTCAGAACTGTATGCAGATTTCAATACCAAATTTGGGGATCTGTCTGCCATTTTAATTGATAATCTTCCTTTCTGGGTAGAAATTACCACCACCCCGAGTAAAAAGGTTTCCCTGATGTCTGAATGGGAAAGTAAGCTAAAAGCCATCACTTCAGAAGTAAAGAATGAAGATGTGGGAAGCATTCTTGGAGTTCCAAGCTGGATGCTGGTTCTTCTGCAAAGAGTTTTAAAAGAAACCAACGTAGGAAGTATTTCTGAGCTATGGCCGAATTTAGAGGTGTTTTTTCACGGTGGAATCAGTTTCAAGCCCTACAGGGAGCAATACAGACAGATCATTGGAAAAAACATCAATTACTACGAAATTTACAATGCATCTGAAGGGTTCTTCGGTATACAGGACAGATCCAATAGTGATGAAATGCTCCTGATGCTGGATTACGGTATATTCTACGAGTTTATTCCAATGGATCAGTTTCATCATTCCAATCCAAAAGTGGTAAGCCTTGAGGATGTGGAAACGGGAAAAAACTACGCTATGGTGATCACTACCAATGGCGGATTATGGAGATACCTCATTGGAGATACAGTAGTATTTACCTCCACCAATCCTTTCAGAATAAAAATCACAGGGAGAACGAAGCATTATATTAATGCTTTCGGAGAAGAACTGATGATCACCAATGTAGAATCTGCACTTTCTAAGGCTTGTGAAGCTACGGGTGCACTTGTTACAGAGTTTACGGGAGCTCCGGTTTTCATGAAAGAAAATGAAGGAGGTGCCCATGAATGGATCTTTGAGTTCAGCCAGCATCCGGATAGCCTGGAAAGCTTTGTTGATTGTTTTGATCAGCATCTGAAAACCATCAATTCTGATTACGAAGCAAAAAGATATAATAATATGACGCTCAGAAGGCCTATTGTTCACATTGCAAGGCAGAATTTATTCTACAACTGGCTGGAGTCCAAAGGAAAGCTTGGCGGCCAGAATAAGGTTCCAAGGTTAAGCAACGACAGAGAATATATTGATCCTTTACTGGAATTAAATAAAGGGACCGTGGATATTGAAATATATAAAAATCAGAATGGCTAAAATCCGGCATTTCCAAAATGTCGGATTATCCACCACTACATAAAAACAAAAACCGCAGAATTACTGCGGTTTTCTTTTATTTACTTAAATCTTCTTTTACTTTTTTAGCCGCATCTTCTATCTTTGAAGCTCCTTTCCTAGCCGCTTCCTTTGCGTCTTTCCCTGCTTTGTCAGCTTCTGTTTTGATGTCTTGCCCGGCCTTATGAAGATCCTGTTTGGTCTTATCTGCTGTAGCATCAATCTTATCTTTCGCTTTCTGAGCCGCATCGTCAATTTTGTTACCGGCTTCATCTACTTTTGTTTTAACATCTTCTTTTGCTTTATTCACTTTAGAAGAATCAACCAAATTAGAAGGAGTTTCCGTAACAGTAGTGGTAGTAGTGGTCACCGAACCGTCAGCATTTTCTATCTGCTCTGACTTTGTTGTGGATTTTGTGCATGCAACGGTGAATACAGAGATCACTAAAGCTGCGATAATTTGCTTTTTCATATTTTATATTTTAAAAAAGTTTGGTTTATTCTGTTTTGGTTTCTTTTTGAACAGGCGTTTCCGAAGTCTTTTGTTTCTTTTCAGCCTCTGTTTTTTTCTTTTCCTCTTCCAACTTGGCTTTATTTTCCTTTTCAAGTTCTGCCTTTAGCTTTTTTTCTTCCTCCTGAACCTTTTTAGCCTGTTTTAAAGAATCCTGATATTGTGGTGATGACATTCTTATCTTGCGGGCAATATCTACCGTAATAGCTCCCGTAGAAAAAGAATCAACAGCCATCGTATCATAATAAATTTTGACGTCCTGTTCAGCACTAAAACCCGGTGACTCTTTCTTTGAGCAGGCAGAAAAAAGGATTGTAAAAATAAAAATCGCAGACAGTAAATTTTTCATGGAACTAATTTAGCAGAAATTCTGCAATTACAGGATAGTGATCCGATAATTCCACAGAATGATCTACTTTATAGCTTAAGGGGATGATTGATTTTGAAGTAAAAATATAATCAATTCTCAACGGCACTTTATAATCATGAAAACTGCTTGCACTCCCTTTTCCTGCAACCAAAAAGGCGTCCTGAAGGTCTTTCCCAAGGTTGTAATACTCATAAGAATTGGGAACGGAATTGAAGTCGCCGGCCAAAATAACGGGATAAGGTGAAAGGTCTACTATTTTTCTGATTCTTTTTACCTGCTCTTCATGAGCCTGAAAAGTGGGAGTCATATGTGAAAGCAAAGTAGAAACATTACCAAAACCTAAAGCGTCCAGTTTTGTAAACATTGATTTATGAAGCCTGAAAGGCTCCAGGTACACATTTACAATTCTGATAATCTTCCCATTGATATCCACATCAGCATAGAAGGAATTCCCTCTTGCTTTTTCATCAATCAGCTGGGCCTGTCTTACAATTTTATGTTTTGTTTTAAGAATAACAGAAGGATATTTTACAAGGTCCTGCTTTAAAGCACGATTGGTATCTTTTTCCTGAACCAGGATAATATCAGCATTTTGCTCTTTGATATAGTTCTTTACTTTATCCCAGCCATATTCTCCATATTTCACATTAAAAGTAAGTACTTTTATATCTCGTATTGTCTTTTCATTATCTGTTTTGGGAGAAAAGTTGATCCATCGACGGATTGGATTGTAGAATATAAAGGTCCCCAGGACAAAAGCAATAGCTATTTTCTGTCTTTTAATGATCCAAACCACGGTAAGAATCAAGTGTGCCGCCATCAGATAGGGAAAGCCTAGAGAAAGCAGGTTAAGGCTACCCAAAAGGTTAGGCGGAACCCATGCATTCCCGAGTGTGCACAACAGCAAAACACCCACAGCGATATGTATAAATAGTAATATCTGATTCGACTTCATGAAAAAACGGTCTTGGTACGGATATTTTTAAGCAAAAACCCTACCAAGGAGTTAAAATTTAACTCTTTTTGTGATTATTTATTCTCTATTGAAAATTTTGCAATGACCGGATAATGGTCTGAAAGACTGACAGAGCGGTCTACTTCATAGGAAACAGCATGCAATGCTTTTGAAGAAAATACATAATCAATCCTGATTGGAAATTTATAATCATGAAAACTGGTAGCACTTCCTTTTCCAGAAGTCAGAAATGCATCTTCAAGCCCTTCGGATAAGTGGTAATATTCATAAGAATTCGGAACTGAGTTGAAATCACCGGCTAAAATAACAGGATATGGAGAGTCATCTACCAATTGTCTGATCAGTGTGACCTGATCCTGATGTTTTTTAAAGGTAGGAATAAGCTTTTTCACAATATCTTTTACCTTTTCTTCATCAGCATCAGTATTTCCGTCAAGCTTTATCATTTCTTTTTCAAACCGGAACGGCTCAAGATAAACGTCAATAAACCGATACACTATACCATTTATCTGGATGTCCGCCTGTAAAGCAGGAGATCCTAAACCATCCACCTGCGGATCTATAATTTTTTTACTGATGATTTTATGCCTTGTAAGAATCGTAAGACCTACCGGGGTGCTTATTTTATCATAACCTTCAAACTCATATCCGTTTCCGGAATCTTCCTGCAAAAGAACAACATCTGCTTTATGAGATTTCAGATAATCAGCAACTTCCTGCCTCTTATACACTCCCGTTCTGGTATTGAAAGACAACACTTTAAGATCTGATCTCTTTTTTATATCAGAGGAATAATTAACCCAGCGTTTTACAGGATTTAAAAACAACAAACCCACAAACATGAATACAAAGGCTCTTTTTTTCCAGCTTAACACCCAAAATACCGTTAAGACAATATATAGAGTAATAAGAATCGGGAAGCCTAAAGAAAGCAGATTAAACCACGGAAAAATTTTAGGTGGAATGTAAGCATTCAATAAAGTACACAGTACCAGAAACAGAATTCCCAGATGCAGGATCAGTAGTATGAGCCGAAAAATCTTCACAATATACTCTTAATTGAATCTGTAAAGGTGTTTTTTCCATATTCTTGCCAGCAGCCAGCCGACCAGAGCCCCACCTACGTGAGCGAGATGAGCAATTCCCCCTCCGTTTCCGGAAACGCCCAGGTATACGGAAACCACAACAATAATGGGTAACAGATATTTTACTTTGATAGGAACCGGAATAAACATAATTCCGATTTTAGAATCCGGATATAGGGTTGCAAATGCTGCTACAATTCCGAAAATAGCTCCTGAAGCCCCCACCATAGGTGTTGCCACAATATCTTTTAAGTTTCCTAATAGCTCTTTTTGCCTAAGAACAGAATCAGCACTTCCAGAAAACTCTACACTTGCACCGGACAGGTATGCACTCACATTTAAACCCAACTGTTGTAATTCATTGGAAATATTCTGAACTTCTACAAAATTCCATAGATTGAAAAGGAAAAAGGCTCCTAAACCACTTGCAAAGTAAAGTATCAAATATTTTCTATCTCCCAATGTCTGTTCCAGAATAGGACCAAAACTGAAGAGCGTCAACATATTAAATAAAATATGCATAATACTCCCATGCATAAACATATGGGTTATAATCTGCCATGAGTGGAAGAATGGTGAAAAAGGATAAAAACCAGCAAGATAACCAATAACCTGATTTCCAAGTAAAGAGGTAACAATGAATACTATTACATTAATAATGATAATATTTCGTGTAATCGGCGGTATATTGTTAAACATATTTTTTAAAATTTGTTTTTAAAATCATTAAACGGAACTTCATAGAAGCATCTTTTACCATCCGGCAGAAATTCCGGAAAGCCTAATGCTGTAAAGTCTTTGATAACTTGTTCCGCATCTTTTTTATAAATAAAGTCAAATCTTGATTTAGACTGCATTTTATTCCATTGATTATGGTAATAATGCATAAACTCGTCCTCGGTTTTATATTCCAGGATCTCAAAAAGGTTCTCCAGAAACTTCATTGCCTGTGTTTCTTTCAATCCTTCAGGAAGCGAATCTATTCTCAATACACTTTCATGAGCAATTTTCATGTCAAACCCAAGCTCCGGAAGATATTTTCTGATCGAATTGTATTTATTTTTTTCGATCTCATTCATATGATACTCCAGAGAGAAAAGAAGTGCATGACTGTTGGTGCTTGATTTTCTGGTAGATTTATTGTTTTCTGCCACCAGTAATCTGTGCATTCTTCCAAGATCCAGCATTAGCGTCATATCACCCTTATTGAAAAGCCAGTATCCGTTGGGAAGTCTCATCAGATCTTCATCAAAATCTTCATCTTCAAACAAGTTAATTTTTGAAGGTTCTGCTGTAATATTCTGATGGTACATTTCTGTAAGGTTCTGAATTTCTTCAGGACGCACATTTTTTTCTTCCAGAAACGGATTATAATCTTTGTCTACGATGATTTCAGGCATTTTGATAATACCGCTTCCACCCCCGTTTCCTTTACTAGGAATAGGCTTGTTCATCATCTCGTCCAATTCAGGATCTCTGTCAAAATCAAGACTTGGAGATACATTATAGATTCCCAGTGATCTTTTGATAGTAGAGCGAAGCAATGCAAAAATAAGATGTTCATCTTCAAACTTTACTTCTGTTTTCTGGGGATGAATATTAACGTCAATTTTCTCCGGATCAAGTTCCAGAAAAAGAAAAAACGAAGGCACATACCCGGGCTGAAGCAGCCCCTCAAAAGCTTCCTGTACTGCTTTATTGAAATGTGGGCTTTTAAAATATCTTCCGTTTACGAAAAGAAACTGCTCTCCTCTTGATTTTTTGGCTCCTTCAGGTTTTGCAACAAAGCCATGAAGTTTACACCAGATAATATCTTCTTTGATAGGAATCAGAAGCGGCTGCAGTTTTCTTCCAAAAACATCCACAATACGCTGCATCTGACTTCCTTTTCTCAGTCTGAAAACAGGCTCATCATCATGGAATAATGAAAACTCCAGTCCTTCGTGCGCAAGTGCAACACGCTGAAATTCATCAATTACATGTCTGAATTCTACATTATTATTTTTCAAAAACTTCCTTCTTGCAGGAACGTTGTAGAAAAGATTTTTAACCAAAAAGTTTGACCCTTCTGCTGTCTGAATTGGGTCCTGAAACTGAAAAACCCCGCCTTCGATATAAATATTGGTTCCTATGGACGCTGCTGTCTGCTTCGTTCTCAGTTCAACCTGAGAGACTGCTGCAATAGAAGCCAAGGCCTCCCCGCGAAACCCTTTTGTTGCAATTTTAAAGATATCTTCCGTTCCTTTAATCTTGGATGTGGCATGTCTTTCAAATGCCATTCTTGCATCTGTTTCAGACATCCCTTTCCCGTCATCCACCACCTGTATAAGGTTTTTTCCGGAATCCCTGATGATCAATTCAATTCTTGTAGCATCTGCATCTATAGCGTTTTCCAAAAGTTCCTTCACGATGGATGCAGGTCTCTGCACCACCTCTCCCGCTGCAATTTGGTTAGCTACATGATCCGGTAAAAGCTGAATAATATCTGACATAAAAACGTAAATCAACTTACAAAAATAGTCAATGAAAACGGGAATTAAAATATTAAAACCGGGTTTTAATATTTAATTATCAACAATTTTACCCTATTTATCCCCATCAGGTTTTTTTAATGTTTGTAATGAAGGGCTTTAGCAACAATCTTTATTTAATTACGAGGCAGGCTTTTTTGCCTACCTGAAAAGGAGATAAAATAATAACAGTTCAGCCATCTGGGAGTTAATTTTCAAAAAAAACACCCCTATTCCATCATAAAATAAGGGTGCTCACAGCTAGTTTATACAAAAATTATAGTGATTTACTCTTATTTAATCACTCATCAAAAACAAGTTTTCTTTTCTTTTCTCTTTTAGGTATTCCATGGATCTTTTCATAGAGGTAAGCAAAAAGGTTTGGTTTTCTATAAATCCTGTTGTACCTGTATTTTGTGTTGAAGTGCCGTATATGAATTTTATAAGCATCATATCCGATCACGATCAGAAGACAGATACTGATAACATAAAAGACTCTGAATTCCAGATAGTAATAGGTCAATCCTGAAAATACAGCACCTAATACATAGGAAATCATAATGCTCAGCAATAGTTTTGCTCTTCCAATCAGCTCTCCGTTTTTTCTATATCTCTTCTGGGTAAACATAGACACCAGAATTCCCAGGTCGGTTGTAGTTCCGGTAAGGTGGGTTGTTTTTACAGAAAAGTTTGATATACTTGCCGTTAATCCATTCTGAAGTCCTGTTGCAAATAACATAAGGGCTACCAGGTACTCGGTTTCTGCCAATGTTTTCTGGTAATAAAGCTGTCCGTATACTCCTACAAAAAGAAGACATATAATCTCCAGTACAATGGGCATCGAATGGGCAAAATATTTACTTTTCTTATTAAAATTGATAACAATAAAGTTGGACAGGAAGCTTCCGAAGAAGAATAAAAATATCCATACTCCCACTACTCCAACCTGTGCCCAGTTTCCTTTGCTGATCTCAGCGGCCAAAATAGCGTAATGTCCTGTTACATTTGACGTAAATGAGAGAAATATTAATAAGGATGCTATATTTATAGTACCTGCAGTAAATGCAGTCAGCGTCCCCAATCTTATATTGTCTCCCAGTGTCCTGCTGTTACTATAATTTCTTAACATTTTTAATCTTTTTAAATTATATTCACTTTTAGACCTCTACAAAGATCTCTGCCAGCCTTCCTCTTTCCGGAAGCTTTTCTCTTGCTTCTACTGTGATGTCATGAGACTGCAGTTCTTTGCTTTTTTTGATATAAGGAATAAGGTCAAACTTTCCTTTTCCTTTGCTTTTAATAGATGAAGAATAATAGGCTTCTTCTATATTTTCAGCTTTTACATACTGATTGAATGTTCTTTGAAAGCTTCCTGTGAAAACATCGCAGGTGATTTTGTTAATCAGGTGGGGATATTTATTTTTAATAATTCCATACGCATCACAGAATTCTGCCGGTCTGATCTTGTTGAAAACTGATGTTTTGGTATTGAATAAAAGATCTCTGATAGAATCTCCCGAATCATATCCTGAAGTAAGAAGGATGTTATATTGATTCTGATCTCCTGATGCATCTTTTCCTTTAAGCACTTTTTTCAATATATTCAATGACTCAAGAGAATAATCTGTTGCAATTAAAATTGTTTTAGCCATATTCTTTATTATTTTGTATTGTGTTGATCTTTTTTGATGATACAAAACTAGAACGACCAGATTAGAGGATCTTTGGAATGGAATTAAAATGTGATTAAAGAGATTAAAATGAGATTAGAAAATTGTTAAGAGGACTTAATATGTGTAAAAAAGGAAAAGGAACAAATGGATGAATCTGCTCCATAAGATTTTTATGTAAGTCCTATTGTATTAATGAAATGTATCCTGTTTGAGAATAAAGGAAAAGCAAAAAGCCAGTGTTCATTTAAGACAAATAAATAACCAAAATGATTAAATAAAACGGTCTTTTTACCGATTAAACATTCTCCCTCTGGGTACTATAGAAATTTGGGAAGCGCATCTGTACGGTGGTACCGAGGTTTTGGTTTGAACTCACGATCAATTCGCCATGATGCATTCTTACGATGTTCCTTGCCAATGGAAGCCCAATTCCATAACCTTCATAATTGTTTGTATTGGATGCCCTGAAGAACGGATCGTAGATTTTATTCATCTCTACTTCCGGAATTCCGATTCCATTATCTTTTACAATAATATAAACATCTGTATCGGTAGCTCCGAGAGAAACTTTAACCTGCTGGAAATTAGAATATTTACAGCCATTACTGATGATATTGGCAACTGCCAGATGCAGAAGCTGCTCATTACCCTGCACTTTCAGTTTTTTAGGATTATCAGGAAGCATACTGATATCCAGATAAATATTATTCCTGGAATCGATTTTTCTAAGTGTTTCAATAACATCCCACAGTAACTGATCAATCCTTACTTTATCCATTTTCTGGATTTTCCCGTCGAATCCGGTTTGCGCAATCATTAATAAAGCCTTGATCTTTTTGTCTAACTTTTCAGCCTCATCCAGAATGATTTCCAGGGTTTCTTTATATTCATCTGCAGTTCTGCTGATAGAAAGTGCCACATCAGCCTCTCCCATAATGGACGTTAACGGGGTTCTCAATTCATGCGATACATTTCCGATCAGGTGATTCTGGGTTTCAAAAGAGGTTTCTATACGGTTTAGCATATCATTGAAAGTATCCACCAGTTCATTCAGCTCTTTATTGTCCGGCTGGGATTCCAATCTCAGGTGAAGGTTTTCTGAGCTTATCTCCTTTACTTTTCCTGTAATTTTCAAGATGGGTCTAAATAATGTTTTAGAGAGATAAAAAGAAAAGATCATACTGAAGAACAGGGAAAGCACAATACAGGTGATGAGCGTTCTTTTCAAAAACCCCAGATAATAGACTACATAATGGTTTTTGGCAGAAGCAATCGCTATATAGTCTTTGTCATCATATTTAAAACTCTGTCCTATATAATAGAATTCTTTGTCATTGTAATTGGATTCGCCTTCTTTGATGATCTTTTTAAAGAAATAATCGGGAATATGAACTTCCTGGGATATTTTTTTAAAATTGGAATCTGTAGGAACGGCAAAAACATAATCTTTTTCCATGGGAAGTTCCTCATCATTCAGGCTGCTGAGAATATAGTTTTCCGGAAGGTCCAGATGGTCTTTGCTTTTTTCGATCTGAACAATGGTTGCTGTCCGGATCTTTAGAAGTTCATAAAACCTCTGATGTGAGAAATTAACGATTGAAAAATAGACCAACCCACTGAAAAGGAGAATAATGGCGGTGAAAACCAACATTAAAAGCACCATCGTTTTGGTCTGATTTGTAATCACTTTATTAAACATCCATTAACTCTTTTTCAGAACATACCCCATTCCTATCACGGTATGAATCAGTTTGTTATCATCCTGATGATCCAGTTTTTTTCTTAAATAATTGACATAAACATCCACCACATTGGTTCCCAATTCATAGTTTACTCCCCAAACAGCATCTAAAATTTCGGCTCTGGAGATTACTTTTTCCGGATTATTGAGAAAATATAACAGCAGTTTATATTCTGTAGAAGTAAGCGTAATATCTTCTCCGGCGCGGGTTACTTTCTTAGTATAGTCATTAACTGTCAGATCCGAAAACTGAAAGACATATTCATTATCCGGTTCAGGTTCTACAATTTCCTGCGGATTACTTCCGAGGCTTCTTCTCAACAGTGATTTTACACGGGCTACCAATTCAATAAATTTGAATGGCTTTACCAGGTAATCATCACCACCACTTTCCAGCCCAAGCACAATATTCTCAGAGGATCCCAGGGCTGTCAGAAATAAAATAGGAACACTCTCATTGGTTTTCCTGATTTCTTTACAGACGTCCAGCCCATTCATTTCCGGCAGCATAATATCCAAAATTACCATATCGAAATCATTAGCCTGTACCAGCTGTACACCTGTACGCCCATCAAAAGCCACAGATACTTCATAGCCATTTTCCTGAAGGCCCTTTTTAATAAAAGAAACTACACTGGTTTCATCTTCGATAAGAATAATTTTTTTCATAAATGAAATAAGGAGTTTCACAAAAATAGGAAAATTTTTCTTGGAGAGAGGAAAGCTGAAAAAGACAGCTAAGAACCACAAAAAAGAAACCTGCTAATGGATTGTTTGCGTTTTCAAAATTTAAAGTCCCGACTTGAAACCAATCATCGATCTAACGAATCGAAAATACAAAAACACAACTGAAAATCAACAAACTAACACACATATTTTATCTGAAATAAAACTTATATTATAAAGGCAAGGAATGCACTAATAAAATAATTTGTGGATTCCCTGCCTTTTAAAATCCTATTATTGCGCTTAAAAAAAGCATTTTTTCAACTTATTACAAATCCAACTGCATCTGTACATCTACCCTATCATATCCGGCATCAGTAATCGGAATATGCTTAAATCCTAACTTTTCATACAATTTAATTGCAGGAACTAATATAGAATTGGTTTCTAAAAATACTTTTTGCGCATTGAGCTCTTTCGCTTTCCCTATTAATGCATTTCCCAGCAGATATCCAATTTTTTTTCCCTGCGCTTTGGGGCTTACTGCCATCTTTGAGAGTTCGAAAGTAAGAGGTTTATCACCAGCCTTCACCAATGCACATGTTCCCACGGGTTCATTATTTAATAATGCGAAAGCAATATACCCTCCTTTTTCTAAAATTTGCTCTTCAGGATGATCCAGCAATTTATAATCACCTGCTTCCATTACAAAAAAAGTTTTGATCCATTCTTCATTTAACGTCTTGAAAGCTTCTTTATACTGATGTTCATACGCTATAATTTTCACTTCATTATTGATATCATTCATTGTCCTTAAGGTTTATTAAATTTTGTTTTTTATCATTTTTCCCAGTTTCTCCAAGTCACTTTCTACACGATCTGTCCATTCCAGCGCATAGTTCAGACGCATACAGTTCTGGTACTGATTATATTGTGAAAACATTCTTCCGGGTGCAAAGTTTACTTTCTGGCTTACTGCTTCATCATACAGGTCTTCCGTACAAATTCTCTTGTCCAGCTCCAGCCAAAGCATAAATCCTCCTTTTGGTTCAGAAATCTTAGTATTATCCGGAAAATACAGGTTTACAGACTTCTGAATCTGAAGATAATTGGCATACAGCTTTTTTCTGAACATTCTCAGATGATGATCATATCTTCCATGGGCAAGAAAGTCAGCAATTACATCTGAAAACAAAGACGGGCTGGAAACCGTCTGAACCAGCTTCTGACGGATAATTTTCTCTTTAAACTTTCCCGCAGCCACCCAGCCCACACGAAATCCGGGAGCCAGGGTCTTGGAGACTGAGCCTACCCACATTACAATACCTGCTTCGTCGTAAAATTTACAAGGTTTTGGTCTTCCCGCACCGAAATAAATATTTCCGTAGACATCATCTTCAACCAGAGGGACATTATGCTCGGTAAGCATTTTCACGAGTTCTTTCTTGTTTTCATCAGGCATCTGGAACCCTAATGGATTGTTATAATTCACTACAAAACAACATGCAGAAAGCTTCGGAAGCACTTTTTTCAAACTATCCAGATCTACTCCCGTAATAGGATGGGTGGGAATTTCCACAGCTTTCAATCCTAATAAATGGATAGCCTGAAGGATCCCGAAATAAACGGGACTTTCTACCGCCACAGAATCTCCGGGCTGGGTGACTGCCATCAGGCAATTGTATACCCCATTCATTGCCCCGGAAGTAATCACCAGGTCATCTTCTGTAATCTTTCCTTCCATCACCATTGCCCACTTGGCAATTTCGCGGCGAAGCTGTTCACTTCCCTGTACGGGCTCATAGTTGGTTCCGCTATCATTTTTCCTTTTCACCACATCAATCATACATTTTTTCATCTTCGCCACAGGAAGGAGGCTTTTTCCGGGAATTCCCAATGCAAATTGGGTAACATCCGTTCCGTCAATTGTACCAAATACTTTTCCTATAAGGTCTTCAGGTGTATTTTCACCTTCTGAAACTTTCATTTGGGCTATAGAAGGCAGTGCTAGTTTCCTCTGAGAGGTCTGGCTTACGTAATATCCATATTTGGGACGTGACTCTACAAGGGAACGGCTTTCCAGCTCCATATAGGCCTGTTTTACTGTATTAAGACTTACATTGTACAGCTTCTGGGCGCTTCTGAGTGAAGGCAGCCTGTCTCCAAACTGTAATGTTTCGTTTTTAATCTGCTCTGTGACAGAGTTTGCTATTTTAAGGTACAGGACATCCTTAGACATTAAATGATGGTTTTAAGTAAATGTACAACTTTCATCCCTGTTTTATTCAAGGTTCAGCCAGCTTACCATTCTGCTGATACTGCTTTTCAACTGTTCCGGATTTCGGAAATTCGGGCTATTATTCTTTTTAAAACAAACTTCGGTATGGGCAAAAAAAATTTCCATCTCTGTATCCGTCATTTCCATTTTGTTATAAATCTTAAAAGTGATCAAACCTTTCCCATTCATGACAAGACTCGCAAATGCAATGGTCTTATTTTCCTTTTTAGCCAAGAGAAAAGGAAGTCCGAAATTCTGATTTACTTTCTTCCCATCGTGAGTTTGCAGGAAAATATTTTTCAGCATCAATATGTCTGAAATATAGGCTTCAGCATATTGAAGAATCTCCTGATGTTGTGCAACTGTTTCCATATTATTTCTTCTTTAGCTAAACAAAATTATGAAGTATCCTCATTAAGACACAGATACAGAAGTATACAATATTATGGTTACAGAAATTATTTGATCGGCTGGAAACAACTCGTCTTTCATTAAAATAGAAAACAGGCTGCTCCCTAGTATGAAGCAGCCTGTTTGAAGTGTTTTAAAATATTGATATTATTTACATTAAATAAAAAAAGAACATTATTTTTTAAGAAACTTTGAATTATAAATCTGTTTTTCTTTAGACTCTAATTTGATCAGGTAAGTTCCGGTAGTAAGACTTGAAATATTGACAGACTTTGCATACACACTTTGTGATAGCACCAGTTTTCCACTCATATCGTAAATAGTAACTTTTTCAATTGAAATATTTTGTGCCCATGAAATTTGATCAAAAGCAGGGTTTGGATATAAAATAATATCAGATAACTCATATGCCGATTCTGAAGTAGAAGCTCTGGGACACTGAAAAATAAGGAGGGGCTGTGCCGATGAAGTAGCTGCTCCGTTATTCCAAATGTATCCATACCCGCCCCATGCCCAAACAGAACCATCTGATTTCTGAGCAATTGAAACACAATGCCCCGCATATACTTTTTCCCAATCAAAATCATTACCCACTTGTACCGGAGAAAGAGAACTGGTTGGGACTATTACGTTGATAGTGCTGTCCCAGCATCCTTCTCCCCATTGCCATAAGGTTCCGTCACTTTTAACACCAACAGAATAGGTCTGTCCGGTTGCGATCTCCTTCCAGGTATCTGTGCCTATCTGTACAGGGGTTTGCACAAGCACACTTGTACCACTTCCTACTCCACCCGCTATATTGTCACCCCATCCCCATAAAGTATTATTAGTTTTTAAAGCAAGGGTAAAATCACCTAAAGAAGAGGTCACCACTTTTTTCCAGTTTGTATCTGTTCCCACCTGAGACAAGTTTGTAACACACACATTTTCAGCATACTGAAGACCTAGACTATTAAGTACGTTTCTACCTCTTGCCCACAAAGTCCCATTACTTTTGATCGCAAAAGTTCTGCTCCCTCCTGCGGTTATATCTATCCAATTGTTGTCTGTACTGATCTGGACGGGCTGAGAAAAGTACTGATTAGGATATGGATTGGGAGAGGTTATACTGAGCTCACAGGCAGAATTATTTCCCCATCCCCAAAGCGTTCCATTATTTTTTAGCGCAATAGTATGGGCGAGGCCTGCTACCATTTTTTTCCAGTCTGTATCAGAACCAATCTGTACAGGGGTATAAATATCTGTAATTGTTCCATTTCCTACCTGCCCCCTCGTATTTCTACCCCACCCATATATCTTCCCATTATCAGTTAATCCTAATGTATGGCTTAATGAATGATAAATAGAACCAAAATTTGGTGTTACAGGACGTAAATACGGAGAACTTTGCAGCTGCGTGCTTCCTGTACCTACCTGTCCATAATCATTAACACCCCAGGTATAAACTTCTCCGTTAGTAGTGAAAATTGAAATTGTACTGTTAGTGATAGAAATATCTTTTACACAATAGTTAGCTTGTGAATATGCAGGCTGTAAGGCACCCAGCAACAGCAAGAAAAAATAAATTTTCCTCATGATTATATGATTTTACATGGTTATATTAATCAAATATATGAAAAACGGTTGTTTAAATTAACAATTAATAAATATTTGTATTATTTTATTTATAATTTTTTAATTTTTAGTGTAAAGTATTCCAATAAATTTATTTTATACAATTTGTTTATTATCAAATAAGGAGGAGCCTGTTTCCACATCCCTTATATCAGCCGATCCCATGGATATAAGACATGATTTGAAATAGAAAACAGGCTGCTCCCTAGTATGAAGCAGCCTGTTTGAAAGTATTTATATGATATTAAAAGTATTATTCTACTCTTTTTAAAGCTTCTTTAATACCTTCCAGCCCATCACCGAACTGTGCAAGTAAAGCTACAATCTGAGACATTCTGTCATTTTCTCCTAAACCTTTTAAGGTTTTATTTTTCAGAAATGTTTTCTTGATTTCATTCCAGCGTTCTGTTTCTTCTTCGGAAAGTGTACCAAAGAGCTCTTTAAGCTTCAGCATATTCGCCTCGGCTCCCGTTGTAAGGGTTTGAGACTCATTCTGGTAATGGTTTAATACAATCTGTATTACCTCATCTTTTTTCAGAATAGGCTGAATCTGTGTGATAAGTTTATTCATATTACGGTAAGACCCCTGCAGCTTGAATGATGGTTCATTTCTATAATCATCGGACATCGCTGCGGAAGAAATATATTCTTTATTCACCTTCAAAACCATATCTCTTACTTTAATGGTATTTTTCAATACTGCTCTGAAGTCTGATATTTCGTTTGAACTGAAATTCCCCTTCAGATGATCTGCCGGATTATCTGTTACAACACACTCATAGAGTTCATATAGATTTTCCATTCCCGGGTGGGTCAGTCTGGTCAGATACTCATTAGACATCAGGGCATTCTCGATAAGACTCAGGTCAAAAAGGTCGGTTTTTGATCCTGATATCTCTCCCAGATTATAAGTATCTGAACGGTTAGCCAGCATATCCGGTATTTTAAACTTTTCTCCGTTTTCTGTGTAAGGATTTCCAGCCATCACCAGACAGAATCTTTTGGAACGTAAATCATAGGTTTTACTTTCTCCATTGTAAATTCCCTCTATTTTTCTCTGCCCGTCGGCAAGAGATATGAATTTCTGGAGGAATTCCGGGTTACAATGCTGAATATCATCCAGGTACAGCATTACATTGTCGCCCATTTCCAGTGCGAGGTTCAATTTTTCAAGTTCCTGTCTCGCCCCTGCATTTTTAGCTTCTGAAGGATCTGTGGAAACAATATCATACCCTAGTGAAGGGCCGTTGATCTTCATGAAAACCAGCCCCATACGTTCAGCCATATACTCCATCAAGGTAGTTTTTCCATATCCCGGAGGAGATACCAGAAGAAGCATTCCCATCCTGTCTGTTCTTTTATCTGAACCCGCTGTTCCCAGCTGTTTTGAAAGATTAGCCCCTATTAAAGGAAAGTAAACATCATTGATCAGTTTGTTTCGGACAAACGAACTTAATATCTGCGGCTTGAAAGTATCCAGCTTCAATGCTTTTTTCTTTTCGTCTACCCAGCTGTATTTCAATTCCTGAAGACGTTTATATTTTGGAACTATAACGGTATTAAAATGACTCAGCCTTGATACAAATTCGAAATAGTTAAGATGGTATTCTGTGTCCTTTTCAAGTGATTTCAATTCTTTTAGTATCACTTCATAAGAGGTTCGTTTGATATTTTTGGGATCAAACTTCTGGGTAATAATAAATCCTGCAGTTTCCTGTATGACATTCCTTTCAGCTTCAGCGTCAAATGCCTGTAATGCACTTTCAGCAATATAATAGCACGCAGAAGGAAATTGATACATAGCTTGCAACTGGGTAATAAATTCAAGATCTTTACCTTTTTCTTTCAGCTCTTTCAAAAATAAACCATATAAAGTGGCCGCTTTTTCTGAAATCAGGAAGTTTTCTTTGTCCTCCTGTTTCAGATATAGAGCAGCATTGATACAATCTACTTCGGTAAAAAAAGCATGTGCCGATACAAAAGCCTTCATATCGTTTGCCAATTCCCTGCTTAAATATTCAAATCCTTCTTTCGAAGCAAACGATTGGGAAATAATAGCAGCAGCTTCAAACTGTCTGTTATAATATTCTTTTCTTTCATTCTCCATAAAGAACCAGAAAAGCTGTCCCAATGACCTTTCTTGTGCTGTAAACCTCATCAGTCCAAGCTCATTGTACATTTGCTGAAGCTTTGTTAAAATAGTCTGTGCATCCTGATCATGAATTCCCTTTACAAGTCCTTCTCCAAAATGCCTTGCGGTAAATTCCTGTACAGCCTTTTCGTTCTGCTGTTCTGTAGCATTTTCTTTATGAGATGAAAAAACATTCCAGGCGAGGTATTCAAACCTTTTCACCTTTATGTTTTCTGAAACAAACTCCTGATTCCAGACTTCTTTGAACTCGTCTGCTGTATTGAAGTTCAAAGGTTCATAGAAGCTTGTTCCTGTAAGATGATAATAATACTGTGCATTTCTCAGCACAAGGGTAAGATCCAGCTTCTGCTGATTGACAGCAAATTTATAATCTCCTAAAGCAATGATGTTTTCCCCATCAATATAGATCTCTTTTTTATCTTTTAGTTTTCTTACGGCTTCCTGCTGGGAAGTTTTAAGAAGGGTCTGAATTTCTTCAGATTTGGCAGAATCTTCAAGTTCTGCAAGCTGTCTTGAAAAGTCTCTTACTTTTTCTACCATCAGATCCGATGCAAAATAGCCATTGATCTCATTTTCAGAGTCAAAAGATTCTGCTTTGGTCTGTATGGATTTCAAGATTCTCTGTGCAGCATCAAAAAGAGTCTGGGTTCTTTTGTTTCTTGATTCTGTAAGCTGTACTCTCTTATTCTGAAAATGCCCGTAAACCTCTTCTCTTTTATTCCCAATCTGTTGGATAAATTCTTCGAAATCGATAAATTTTGTTTCCATTTCTTCCAACTGAATGGAAAGTTTGGTGAGGTATTCATCACACTTCTCAGGGGTCTGGGAAAGTTCCAGGAAATTGATAACAGACTGATCGAATAAGGTGATCTGTGCCTGAAAATCTGAGGCGAGTTCTTTTCCGGAGATCTCTCTTTTCCTTTTGCCAAGCTCAAGTCTTTCCTGATTAAGCCTCGCAAAGATCAGGGAAATGTTTTCAATGATCTGGGTAGACTGGGAAGTATCCTCTATTTTAAGATTATTAACAATATCTACTAACAGCTCCAGCTGCCCGGACAATATATTAATATTCTCCTCAATGATTTTCGCATCAACTGCTTTTTGCAAAGCAATGATCTCTTCTGATATTTTGTTTGCTCTTTCTTCATAAGGAAGCAGCGCCTGATCCTGCAAAAGAAAATCTACACAGGCATTCGAAAGTTCTGTATAGCGCTCTGCAAGGGATTTTTCCAGTGTATCCAGCAATACAGCATCAGCATATTTAAGCTCTCTGCCTCCTGTAACTTCTCCTCTTAAAGCTCTGATCTGCGAAAGGGCATCAATATATTCCGTAAGCTGAGAATAATGAAGCCTTTTCGTATCATCCAGGATTTTCTCACAGGCATGTTTGATTTTTTCTAAGGCTTCTTCTGTATTTCTTCTCTGTTCAGTAACCTTTTCATATTCATTGATCGCAGAATGGGCAATCCCTCTTATCTCCTTCAATGGCTGATCCAGCTTCTCAACTTCTTCTTCACCCAGAAAGTAATAAGTATCGAGGATAAAGGTGGCAAGCTTTACAATATCACTATACAGCCCGCTGTAAGAATCTTTTTTACTCAACAGCGTTATAAGCTCCTGGCTTTCAGCCATCACCCTTACAATATCTTTGTTCCCTATTTTATAAAGTAAGCTGTCTGTTTTTTCAGCATTAGGCAGCAATTCTTTGGAAAAAGGGGTCTGCCAGATCTGGGCAAGGTGGTTTTTCGTTGTTTCAATACTCTCACGAAGGTAGATCAGCTTACCATTATCTAAAAAGGTAAACCCACTGCACCGAATCGGTGTTTCTATGGTCTGAGTAATAATATTATAGGAAATCAGCTGATAATTGTTCGTTTTATCATCATAGAAAACGTATAAAAAATTCTCACCATTCGGCTCTATAACTGTTTTCAAGTAGTAGAGCCTGTTCTGATCTTGAGAAATAACTTTCAAGCCACCCGTCTGCAGAGCATATCCGTTGGAGAATAATACTCCCTGACTTTCCGGCAGCAGCAATCCTGAATATTTCAGTGCATCAGCTCTGGAAACAGTCTTTTCTTTATGGTTATAAATGAAATAGCGTTCTGTTTCCTGGTAGGGTTTTATTTTAAACAAGACCAGATTATCCAGATCGCAGAAGTAGATTTCCGCATCATCCAGGTTCTGATCTTTATGAATAACATCTTCGGAATAAATTCCTTTTCCTGTATCGGTATTATCTTCTACTTTAATGGTTATATCTCCACCTATACTTTCTACAAAGACTTTATCTGCCAGAGAAATATGGGGATGTTTTCCTGAGCGCTGCATATCTCTTGTAGCTCTTGTCCATACGAAGGCATGCTGCTGGGGATATGAGGTTTCTGAAGCGCTTCTGGAATCTACATAGATGAGCTGATTTTCTTTAATGAGCCATTTGAATGCCTTGATATCGGTGGTACTTTCTGAAAGCTGAAAAACCATATACAGATAGTTTTCTGTAAAGGTAAATCTGGCAAAGAAGGTGTTTCTGTAATATTTGTAGAGGTTTTTAAATTCATCAATGAAAACCTCATCATTAATCAATGCATAGTCCTGAGGTTCAAACCTGTTGTTATTGATTTTATATATTGAAAAAACATCCGAGATATTAATTTCAGTCTGAAGGCCAAGGTGAGCATTAGAACCCAATATAAGTTGATTACCCAGAGAATAAATATCCTTGGCAATACAGCTGTGGTCTGTGGAAATTCTTTCGTTGGCAATAAGAGAGAAGTCTACGCCTCCAAATATATTTTTACGGCTTTCATTAAGCTGCTGAAGTCTTTGGATAAGGTCATTCTTCTGCTCATTCAGACGATTTTGAATAATCTCGTAAGTTCCTGAATTAAGTTGTTCTGACATCGTTTTTATTTAAGTTGTCATTATCTGCCGTATGACAGCAGATCTTTGTGTAAAACCTGAGTGAGTCCGATGGTTTTTTGTTATTGTGATGTAAACCTTACAGATTTTTAGGATCTATAAGGTTTCTCATATTATTGATAATAAATCTGCTGCTTATTAATTATAAAATAAGTCCTGATCCTCATCAAAGTATTGTCCCGTTAAACGTGATTGTTATTCACCGGTTTGTTCTCCACTCCCAGGTGTCTGGCCATATCCATAGCTTTTTCCAGAATTCCTTTTTCCTGCTGACTGGCTACTCCGTTCAATTTAAATATCAGAGATGCGATGCTCATATTTTTGATATCTTCTGAAGAGATTTTGTATTTATCTACCATTCCCATCACTTTTCCAATGATGTTTTCACCATTGCCCAGAAGGTTTTCTTTTACAAGCTGTGCATTTTCGCTGTGGCCGATAAATTTGTCTAATCCTTTTCCTGCAGAAACCTGACGTATTACATTATCAAAGAAGGTATTGTCACCTCCTACGATATCAATTTTTGCAGTTTTGAAGGCTTCAGCCAATACCATAGACTGGGCTTCTGCGATATCTTTCTGGATAGCGATCTGCGCAAGTTCCACATCTTTTTCTTTTGCCAGCTGAAGACGGAATTCTTCGTGGTCTTTTCCAGCTTCGTTCAGTTTCTTCATTGCTTCGGCTTTTTCAGTGATTCCGGCTGCTTCTGCCAATGCTTTTTCTTTGATTACTTCTGCCTGGGCAATCCCTTCTTTTTTATTGGCATCAGCTTTTTTCTCAATCACACTTGCTTCTGCAATACCCTGTCTTTCTGCAGCATCTGCTTTAGCATGCATTACCTGCGCTTCAGACAATCCTACAGTAGCTTCTTCTTTCGCCTTAGCATCTGCTATAATCTTACGTGCTTCAGCTTCTTTTTCAGCAGCATCTCTTTTTGCCTGTGCTTCAATCACATATTTCTGTGCATCTTTTTCAGCGGCCAATCTTCTTGACTCTGCGGCTCTTGTTTCTTCAATCAGTTTTTTCTCTGCTTCCTGAGTGGCTATGGTAATTTCTACCTGCTTGTTTCTATCTGCTGTTTTGAAAGCTTCAAGATCTTTGATTCCCTGCTGCTCTTCTACCACTGTTTTTTCCATCGTCAGGCGCTCACGGATCGCATCCTGAATACTTTTCTTCTCCAGCTCTATTGCCTTTTCTTTTTCAATCTGTGCCAGAGAGACAATTCTTTCTCTTTCTGTAGCTTCAAGAGCTTTGTCTTTTAATACTCTTTCCGTTTCTACAAGATCAGCACGTTCTTTATTTTTAGCGGCAATGACTACCTGACGGAGTTTATTTTCTTCTGCAATCTGTAGCTTTTCTTCTGTAGCAATACGAACAGTCTCATATCTCAGACGCTCTTCTTCTTCTACTTTTAAAATTTCGGCATTCTCACGTGCTTTAATATTGGCAACTTCTCTTTTTTGAGATTCCTGTTTTTCTGCTAACTGTTTTTCAAGCTCCAGAATGGCTTCACGGGCTTCTACGTTCTGCTTCGTAATCGTTTTTTCTTCATCACGACGAACCTGATTGGCTTTAATATTCTGTGTTGCAGTAAGTTCGGTTATTTTCTTAATCCCTTCAGAATCAAGAATATTATCTTTATCCAGCTTATCAATAGAGGTCTGCTCAAGGTAATCTATTGCACAGTCATCCAGCACATATCCGTTCAGGTCTGTCCCTATGATATCAAGGATTTCCTGGCGAAATTCGCTTCTTGCTTCATACAGTTCTGTGAAATCAAATTTCTTTCCTACCGTTTTAAGAGCTTCAGAAAATTTCGCTTCAAAAAGTTCTCTTAAAGTTTGGGCATCAGAAGCTCTCTGGCATCCGATTGTCTGGGCAACATTGATGATATCGTCCACCGATTTGTTGACACGGATAAAGAAGGCTACCTGAATATCAGCCCTCATATTGTCTTTACAGATCAGCCCTGCTCTTCCTTCTCTTGATATTTCCAGTTTTTTCACCGAAATATCCATAGATTCCATACGGTGAATGATGGGAATTACAATTCCGGCATTAAAGAATACTTTTGTACCCCCATATCCTGTTCTTAAGATAACAATTCCCTGAACGGTCTTTTTATACATCGATAAGATCCAGAAAATCAATCCGATTGATGCTACTGCTATAATTATAATTCCTGCAATTAATGGTAAGTTCATAGTTTTATAAGTTTATTGATATATGAATGTGTTTTTTTATTTTAAAAATATTGGAAAAAAATTTCCAAAATATAGTTCAGCATGATTAAAAATAAAGAAAGCATGGTTAAAAGTTTTTAATATCTCATCGACTGCTGAACGTAGTAAATTCTCTTTTCGGGTTCTTCATCTACGATCATTACACGGGTTCCGTGTTCCAGTTTTGTTCCGTCTTTACTTCTCACCATCAGCGTCATAGGATCGCTTCCGATAAAGACTTCCATCATTCCTATTTTATCATCCTGGATACTTGATTTCAATCGCCCTTCTCTTCCCAGAAAAGCATATGACAACTCTCCTTTATGATTAATCTCTTTAAAAAATGGATTTAGGGGTTTCAAAACCATTTTCGTAATCAGCATTCCGGCAATCATCATTGGAAACAGAGCCAATAACCCTGCCCATGTAGGAAGCGGAATGAAATAATTCAGATAAAATGAGGCCAGCCATGTCACCAGTAACGACAACGTAAGGAAGTAAGTTACCGGAACAATGTCAAGATTAAGAAACTTCAGGAAGTGCATCCATGCAGCAGGATCATGTTCCGGAGCATGAAAATGCCCTTCCGGAGTGTGAACATCTGCACCGCCATCCAGATCAGAATGAATACCCACATCAATATCCAATCCTGTAAGTATGGTAAATAACCAATAGATCACCGAGAGTCCAAGAAGAACACTCAATATGGTGTTCACCGGAGAAAATGCTACATTCAAAAATTCCTGAAAGGTCATATATTAGCCTTTTTTAAGTGTTTCTTTTAATCTGTTTAAAGCTTCTTCAGCTGCGGAGTCGTTGTTGTTTACAATGGCATCTATCTCTTCATCAATACTCTTTCCTGATTTTGAAAGATCAGAATAGGCTTCCGCTAAGGCTTCCTGTTGTACAACTCTATCTTTTAGTTTCTCAAGCATGCTCACTGCGCTTCCGGTATCCATCTGGGTCATTTGCTGATTGATATCTTTCGTTGCTTCGCTCACCTGAACTCTTGCCTTAAGGGTTTTCAGCTCATTTTCCCATTTGGTAATGCCTGATTTCAGTTGATTAATGTTTCCCTGCATCTTTTCACATTCGCCATGAAGTTTTTCGTGTTCTTTTCGCAGTTCAGAGGTTCTTTCCTGTGAAGCCGTCTGCCTTTTCAGCGCTTCTTTGGCAAGGCGGTCTGCTTCCTGAGATTCTACCTCACCTTTTTCTGCTTTCTGAATGATTACAATGGCCTTATTGTAATAGTCATCAGCGGTTTGCTCTTCTGTTTCGGCTTCATTCTTTTTACGAATGGCCAATGCTTTAAGCTGAGCAAGGGCTTCAATGCTTTTTGAAAGCTGTTCTTTCATTTCACGGATTCCCTGTTCTGTTAAATTGATGGGGTCCTCAAAGTTGTCTATCACAGAATGGACCTCTGCTTTTCCGATTGTTAATAATCTTTTAAAAATGTTCATTTTAAATATCTTTTGTGAATTACTTACTCATTTCAAGCATTTCATTGGTAAACTCTCCTACCAGAATTCCCAGTGAATTGATGGATGCCATCACCTCATTCTGTGCCATATTATCGGTTGGAAGGGTATCTCTGAAAATAACCCGCCTTCCGGTAATATCCAAAACAAATGCTCCGTGTACAATATCTCTGTTTTTCTGAAGCAGTCTGAGGAATGTTTTTTCGGATGGATTTTTTATTTCGAAAAGAAACTGCTCCATGATCAGAATGGAATCTGATATAATAAGGATCATATTTTTTATCCCGTTGGATTCTTTTTCAATAATTAAGATTCTCTGAGCTTCGTCTTCCAACGTGATGTTAAATTCATAATCTAAGAGCCACTCTTTGACCGTTCTAAATAGTTGATTTTTCATGATGGCTGGTTTTTGTGTTCAATTTTCTTCTACACAAATATAGCATAAAATTCTCAAATTGCAAATATAATTAGCAATAATTTGTTTCAGATTCTCTATATTTGCAAAAACGATTAGACAAGATGAGCTTCTTTGGAACTAATATTAAGAAAATAAGACAGGTTAAAGGGCTGAGCCAAAAGGCATTTGCTGACTTGTTTGATCTCAACAGAGGTGTAATAAGCTCTTATGAAGAAGGGCGTGCCGAACCAAAAATCGAAACTATATTAAAGGTAGCTAATCATTTCAACCTTAATCTTGATAAGTTACTGACTGAAACGCTTCAGGTAAACCAGTTAGTAAGTGTTTCTGATATTGATCAGCTTATGCTGTTCCCGGAATTAGCCATTCAAAACAGCAAGGCAACTCAAGATAAATTAGAAAAAGATACTCCAGGCGCGGCAATTGTGCAAAAAATATTAGCATCCGTGGATATGGTGTATGAATTTACTCCGGAAGCAAAACTTTTGCCTCAGTATCAATATGGAGATATTTTGTTCCTGAACAAAACAGATCTGAAAAAAGACCCTGTCAATAATCTTTTGGTCTATATTCAAGGGCAATTGCAATATGCTTCTGAGCTTCAGAATCTGACAGCTAATGAAAAGGATCTTTATAAAATTGTAGGATATGTTTCTACTGCCGAAAAGAATATTTTTGCAGATATTTTTGAGCGTCTGAAATATCTGGAGAGCAAAATCAAAAAAGACTAGATTTTTTGATCATTATAAATGAATAAAGACCTCTCAATTAACGATAACTGAGAGGTCTTTTATAGTTGTTATCTGTTTTCACAACCTGTCTGTTCTGACTACGCCAACAAAACATAATCCATTGAGATAAAAACACTTAACTAACTTAACAATTCTATATAAGGAACCGTTCACAAAAGCTTTAAATCAGGACCTTAAAATAAGGTCAGGTTCCTTTCTTCTTTTTCTTAAACCACCATACCATAAAACCGGTAATGGGAAGAGAAGCCCCTATAATGGTGATGAAAAAGTATAAAATTCTTCCCCAAATTCCCCCAAGCGCTGATCCTACATGAAGGTCATAATTAAGTTTCTGAACCTTTGTAGCAAAATCTGCCTTTTCAAATGGAGCGGCATATGCGGAATTATTAATAAGCCTCACCCCCGTATTTCTGTCATAACTGAAACTCTGAAGATCGTAAAACTTACGGTGTGAAGGATATAAGTAAATGCCTATTGTTTCTGCAGAATCTTTAGGAACAGAAAGGTAATATCCTTTTGCTTCTACTCTTCCTATGGCATCTTCCCAGGCCAGCAATATGGATTCCGGTAATTTTTCCGGTTGATAGGAAGTGATATTTTTTAATTCTTTACGTTCTTTATCTGCCGTTTTGCCCAGAGAAGTTGTAAAATAAAGAAACTTATTAAACCAGGGTAACCCATAATACATTCCTGTCATAGAGACTACCAAAAGAATGATGAGGGTATAAAATCCAAAAACATTATGAAGGTCGTAGTTCAGTCTTTTGATCTTGGCGTCCCATTTTACAGAGAAGCTCTGCTTTCGCATTGCTTTTGTCCATTTCTTTGGCCACCATAAGACTAATCCGCTCAGCAAGGTGATAAAAAATATAAAGGTGGAATAATTGATCACCGGCCTGCCAATTTCGGAAGGCAGCCACAAGAAGCGATGCCCCCTTAAAGTCCATTCAAAGAAATCAAATTCTTCTTTAAAGCTTGGTTTGCGGATCACCTCGGCGGTATAAGGATCCAAATGAAGGACATAGCCGGGATTTCTTTTGCCAAACCCTACCATAGCTGCTTTTCCTGTAGGACGCCATATAAACGAGATCTCCTGATCAGGGTAAAGTTTTTTAGCAGTGAGGTAAAGTTCAGCAGGATTAGCCATTGGTTTTCCCGGAGCAGCTTCAATTTTCAAGTCAGGATTGAGCCAGTCTTTGATCTCATCCCGAAAAGACCATGTA
Organism: Chryseobacterium sp. MEBOG06; assembly: GCF_021869765.1. NCBI lineage: Bacteria > Pseudomonadati > Bacteroidota > Flavobacteriia > Flavobacteriales > Weeksellaceae > Chryseobacterium > Chryseobacterium sp. MEBOG06. The sequence goes on from NZ_CP084580.1 coordinate 5,120,253, forward strand.
ACTCCTGTAATACAAATGATAACAATAATAATTCCGGAAAACAGCCCCAGCCACAAATGCAGCCAGGCCGATATTCTGTAGAACAAACTACGGTTATTTTTCTTTTTGGGTTTGGATTTTCCGGTACTCATTTAAAAATTATATGAAAGATTCAGTCTGAAGTTAATCGGATTGGTAGCACGCCATCCGTAGTGGGTATATCCCCATGCTCCAGGATAAAATCCAACATAATTATAACGGTCTGTAAGGTTGTTCACGAGGAATGAAATCTGATAACTGTCTCTTTTATAAGAAACTCCCAAATCCAGGGTAAAGTAATCATCCGGCAGATAAGGGTGATCTGTTACTACCGGCCATGCTGCTCTTTTGGCCTGATATTCATAACCGAAAGAGAAGCCAAGCCCCTCCAGATCTCCTTTAGCAATTGTATATTTGATCCACGCGTTGGTAATATGCTTTGCTGTTCCATAAAGCATCCCTCCTATTTTTTTAGGGTCATTATCTTCTGTCACTTTAGCATCTGTATAAGCGTAATTAAGCAGGATACTCCAATTTTTGCTGATATTCCCATTCAGGTCAAATTCAATTCCTTTAGAGACGCTTTTTCCTGATTGTTCAAAAAGCCCCGGATTGTCAACTCCGGCAGAGGTAAGCATATTGGTTTTAGTAAGATGATAGAAGGTAAGATTGGTCATCAGCTGTCCGTTGAACCAGGTTTTCTTTACTCCAACTTCTGTATTCTTCCCAAAAGAAGGATCTGCCGTACTTCCATTAAGAAGTTTTCCTGTTTGTTCCTGAAAGCTTTCATCGTACAATCCATATAGAGTAAATGTTGGGGTTATCAGCCCTGTAATGCTTACTCTTGGTGTAACCGCTGTATTTTTAACTTCTGCTCCTTTGTCTGCAGCACTGGTTTTTGAAGTAGAAGTATAGCGGAATCCTGCGGCGACTCTTAGTTTATCTTCCAGAAAACGGGCTTCATCCTGCAAATGAAATGAAGTATAAGAATAATCTGTAATATAATTGGCCCCTCGCTCACGAAGTGATTGAGAACGGTCATACACAGGAAGATCAGATTTTTTCAGATTACCGTAAACCGGATTATAAATATTAAATACAGGTCCTACATTCTGTGGAAGCGCAGACCAGTCAGCTACATAGAATTTTTTGCCCATATCTATCCCCGCAAGGATATTATGGTTGATATTTCCTGTTGAAAATTTTCCACGGGTAAATACCTGACCTATGGTGGAGGTATTCAAAGCATCATTAACGCTGATCCCACGGTCTACATCACCTTTTTTCCTTCCTGTTACAGGATTATCAGCCAGAGCAATAGTGTTGTATTTTGCATATAGTGATTCTCCCTGCATCTGGGAACGAACATACCCAAACTGACCCGTGATCAGCCAGTTATCATTAAAGTTATGATTAATCGTTCCGTAGATATTATGCTCCCATGAACGGGTAGGGTCCATAATGGGATCTGAGAATGAAAATGATCTTTTCAATTCTTTGAAACCCTCTATTCCATATACATATTTGGAGAACCCTCCCTGAAAATTATTCTGGGATAATATATATTCCAGCGTCACATTGGTATTTTCTGAGGCAATGTATTTAAAGGACGGATTGATCACATATTGTTCGTGCTCCACATATTGCTGGAATGACCCCTTCTTGGTTCCCATAACGTTAAGTCTTCCCCAGAATTTACCATCTTTACTCAGTTTTTTTTCGATATCTGCTGCGGCACGGAAAAGACTGTTGCTGCCCAATGTGAGCTGAACGTTTCCTTTTTCTCTTCCTACCGGTTTCTTGGTAACAATGTTATAGAACCCTCCCGGCTGGGTATTTCCCATCATAAAACCTGCAGGACCTTTTACAAATTCTACACGGTCTACGAAGGCCATATCTTCACGAAGCGGCCCGAAGCTTCCGCTCACATCCATTCCGTTCCGAAGATTGGAAGCCGAAAAACCTCTCACTGCTATCCCTACACTTCCTTCTTCCTGATGGGTAATGGTACGAACTCCGCTTACATTACGGCTAAGTCCTTCTGCTGTTGTCAGAATCTGCTGATCATTCAGTAGACGCTGATCAATCACCTGAATATTTTGAGGTGTAACGAGCAGGTTTTCTCCCAATCTTAAAGTAGAAGAAGGTATGGTTTTTCTATTTGCAATAACATTTACCCCAACAATCTGATAAGTATCTGTAGTTTGTGTAAAATCATGGCTAATATTTTCATTTTCTTTCAGGGTAAAGGAATAGGTTTTCGCCACATCCGGATCATCTACCTGAAGAATATAATTTCCAGCAGGCATATTATTGAATTTGTAGATCCCGTTCTCATCAGTATAGGTTTCTGCTTCTCCGTTATTCAGAATGACTTTCACAGACGCTACGGGCTGCTTTTGTGAATTAAAAACTTTCCCGGTAATCTGTGTTGTACTTTGTGCCCACATGGCAGCTGGAAATAATAATGCTGAGAAAAGAAGCCTGTTCTTCTTCATAAATTGTTATTTAGAATTAGTTTAATTAAATTTACGGTGGCAAAATTAAGTGTTGTCATCAGGAAACACTTTTGAGCTTGGGATTAATACTTTAGAATTTGGGAGAGATCGTACCGGACCATGCAATAGCGAGGCAAATTTTAGACTTCTTTGGTGAAGATCACAGAAATGGAGTGCCTGAAATCTTTACTAACGATGTAGGAACATTCGAAACTCTTACATTATATAAGGGAGATGAGTTTCTGGTAAAAGAGTATAAATCTACGTATGATGAAGACTATACAATGAAATTCTGTACTGATGAGTCAAAATATATAGAACTCGCATTTTTTCTTGACGGCTCAGAGGTTATCAGAGATTCTGTAAATGGACGAATTGGAGAATATAAGCTGTTTCACCATTATATTTACTTTACCCAGGGGAATTCTGATGTTGAAATTTATTTTCAAAAAGAAATCTGTTATAAAAACCTGGATATCTATGTGGCCAAGGATTATTTTCATCAGTTAGCAGAGAATAGTGATGCATTAAAAGATTTTATCAGGAAAATAGACCGGGAGAAATCTGCCAGCCTTTTCCCTGAAGGACTTCCAATAACTCCACAGATGATGAGCATCTTGCTGGAGATAAAAAAATGTACTTTGGAGGGCTTTTACCGGGATTATTATATCAAAAGCAGGATATTAAGCCTATTACTACTCATTTTCGAATTTGCAAAAAGTGAAGAAGAGGCGACCTCACCGAAAAGCAAAACGTCTATAAGTACTACGGAGATCCACAAACTGATGGAAGTAAAAGAGTTTGTAGAAGGAAATCTGAAATCATTTTATACAATAGAACAGCTTTCTTTGAAATTTGGGATTAATGAGTTTAAATTAAAAACCGGATTTAAGGAATTGTTCGGAGAGGGTGTTTTCCATTATGCTTCCAAACTCAGAATGAAAGAAGCACTCTATTTACTGAAAAATGCTGACTTTTCGATCAAAGAAATTGCCTATCATCTTGGTTATGCTTCTCCATCTTCCTTTAGTGTCGCTTTTAAAAACGAAATGGGAGTAGGCCCTAGTTATTATCGTAAGAAAAATTTATTGTAAGAATTCCTTTTTTTAGTTCCTGAGGAAAACGTCAAGTGTTAAAAGCAGTTACTTTCCTTTTATTTTGCTATTCCATCATAAAAACTAAACTTTTGTGTAGTCCCAATTATGGAGCATCCTTCTATTTTTGTAATAAATTAAAAATAATGGAAGAGCAATATTCCCGAAACAGGCTGTATGTAAAAGAAGAAGAACAGAATATTATTAAAAATTTTTCTATTTTACTAGCCGGATGCGGTATTGGCAGTAATATTGCGGAATGCGCCTTACGTTTTGGCTTTGAGAACATTACACTGATAGATGGGGATACTATTGAACAGTCTAATCTTAACAGGCAAAATTATACGTATCAGGATATCTCTTCTTATAAAGCAGAAACTTTATACCACCGGCTGAAAAGCATTAATCCAAATGCCAATATAAAGTACCACAGCGAATTCATCAATCAGGATAATGTGTCGGAGATTATTGGAGAGCATGACATTGCTATCAATGCTCTGGACTTCTCCACAGATATTCCGATTATTTTCGACAAAATATGCCAGGAAAGGAATATTCCTGTTCTACACCCTTATAATCTGGGCTGGGGCGCACTGGTTATGGTAATCTCTGAAAGCATGGGATTAGAATCTTTAAAGAAAGATGAGGAAGTTTTTAATGAGGTGAGTGTTGTACAATATGTATCCAGCCACATGAGATACTGGGGGCATCCTCAGAAATGGCTGGAAGATATCGTTGATGAGTATCTCAACGAAAATAAACGGCTTCCGCCACCTCAGCTGGCTATTGCTTCTTCTCTGGGTGCTGCAAGCTGTGTAAAGATAGCGTTCAATATTGCGACCAATAAGCCTATAAGAAAGTTCCCGGAATTTTATTTAACAACTATTGATTAAAATAGTTTATCAGCTTTTTAAAACCTTTTCATTATACTTCGTCACCAGCATATAGCCTCCCTCTTGGGAGGCTATATCAATAAGATCTGTTTCGCAAAGGGATTCTATTCTCGCAATTTGATCTTTATCTGATTTTATAGGGCCCAATTCATCATCGAAGCGGGCAATGGTTTCAATGGCATTTTTAATAGTGTCTGTCAGCTTTTGGAAATCATCTTCATGTATCTGTATATTTTTAAGGTAATTCTCTAATCTTGCTCCTTCTCTATAGTGAGGATAGTTTTCCAGGCCCATGAATGCAAGCATCCATTCTTTGTTGTATCTTCCAAAAGCTTTGCATATTCCGATATAATCGGCTATAAGCTCATCATGTAGATTATTGGAAGCTGACCCGTATCTTTTTAAGGTATACAGATGTGTACATTCATGTTCCAGTCTTATTGTGTAGGAACAGGCCGTCCATTTCTCCTGCAAAAGGCCTAATTGATCTGCGGGAACATTGCTGTAGGGTTTTGTACTTAATACGATGATTTTATCTTTGTACATTTCCGGATTGGGCAGAATATTTTCAGAGAATTCACTGTTCCAGTTTCCCAGAGGGTTATTTACGATCCACTTTTCTTTTAAATTATGAATTCTGGCCCAATTATTTATTCCACTGGCCAGAAAAGCCCCCATAGACTGGGGTATTGGCGCTGGGTTATTTTTATGGAGAAAACTCTGTACGAGGGTGGTAAAATCGTCATTGTCATTTATTGAAACTACAGGGATTGTTCCTGCAATACTATTATGTATTTTGATTTTTAAGCCAGCCGCATCGTTCAGTTCCAATTTTTCTTCCAGAGTTCTGTATGAATCTTTTCCTTTCAAAACAGCATTGATATAGTCTCCTGTCTTATGTATGTCTGTTTGTATGGGAAAGCATAATTGAGGATAAAAGTTTTTTAGAATATGAAATGCGCTAAAGTTTCCAGTTTCCAGGTAGTTTTCCCAAAACTTTACACAAGAATTTTCTTCAGAGGATATGGTACTGATATCTTCTGAAGAAAATTTATTTTGAAAATACGTTTCAAGTTCATTGTCCTGTTTCAATGCGTCCATCTTTTTCATATTAGCACTAAGCAATCTGTCTTTTTGCCAATTGAGAGAAAAGACCATCCAGCTCCATCAGCTCTTCATAAGTGCCTGTTTCTACGATAGTTCCTTTATCCATCACATAGATACGGTCTGCATTTTTAATGGTGCTTAATCTGTGAGCAATGATAATACGGGTTGCCTGCAGTTTATCCAAACTTTCTGAAACGATATTCTGGGTTCTGTTATCTAATGCACTGGTTGCCTCATCCATAAACAGTAATCTTGGTTTATGAACAATGGCACGGGCGATCATCAGACGCTGTCTCTGCCCTCCTGAAAATGTTCCTGCTCCTTCACTTACCACCGTGTGCATTTCCATAGGCATTTGTTTAATATCTTCTTCCATACCTGCCATTCTGGCGGCATCCCAGGCATCATCTAACGTCAATTCTGAATTTCCTACAATATTCTGGTAAATACTTCCTGACATCAGTGATCCGTTTTGCAATACTACTCCTATCTGCCTTCTTACCAATTCTTTGTTCATAGAGTCAAAAGAGTCGCCATCGAAATAAATAGATCCCAGCTCGGGATATTCAAATCCTAAAAGCAGTCTCATAATGGTAGATTTCCCTGATCCGGAAGCACCTACAAAAGCAACCATTTCGCCGGGCTTAATTTTAAAGGTAACATTATTCAGGACTAAAGGCTGGTCTTCGTTGTATCTGAATGAAACAGAATTCATTTCGATATCTCCTGCGAGTTCTCCCGGATCTACGCTCTGGTCTGCAGATTCTGTTTCTTCTTCTAAAATAGGTTTTACTCTTTCATATAAAGTGATCACATTCAGTGAAGTAATCAAAGCCATGCTTAATCGTAAACTGTCACCCAAAAATTGGTTGAACGCCGTAATGAATGCCATAAATGCTCCTACCGTCAGCATTGTTGTAGCTGTATCGGAATTAAGTACGGTATAATAAAGAAAAGAAAAAAAGAATATACTTGTCAAAAGAGGATAGGAAGCATTAAATGTTTCAACAAAGTTCTGATAGCTTCCTGAGACAAATCCTAATTTTTTTAACTTAGAAAATTTGTCAGCCCAAAGGGTAAAGATTCTTCTTTCTCCTCCTGTTATTCTTATTTTGGAAATCCCCGATAAAAATTCAAACAGAAACCCCTGTATTTCTCCCTGATATTTAGATACTTCTCTATCATACTTCAGCTTAAGCCAGCCAATCGTAATCATAAAAACAACAGCAATAAGTCCTAAACATACTCCAATCCATGCCAATTTAGAGTCATAATAAAAGAGAAGGCCAAGGTTTACAAAAGAAAATGCTCCACTCAGTACTGCCGTCATCAAGGTGCTTGAAACAATCTGACGTATTGTATTTATGCTTAACACCCTGTTTGTAAGGTCTCCTGCACTAAATTTTTTGTAGAAAGTAACTGGCAGTCTCAGCATATGATCCATAACGCCGGCCTGAAGATTGATACTGGACTTGGTTTCTACTCTTAATTGTAATACTCCCTGAGCGAGATGTAATCCCGCTGTGACAAGACCGATCATTACCATAATGGTAAAAACCTCTGTATGAAGTGACTTGTCTGCTGTAGGAATAACGTCATCATACATCATTCCCGACAATATAGGGACCAGCAAACCGATCACACTTCCTGCCAAAGCAGCTAGTATAAGCACTTTTGCGTCTTTCTTTACTCCCTTTATGGCAAAGTTTGCTACTTTTTTTACGGAAGTCATCTTCCCGTCAAATCCTGAGAAAAACATGTAGCCTATAGGTTCCAATGTTTCTGCGATCTCATTATTGATGATTGTTTCTATTCCGGTTGACAGGTCTTTTAATATATAACTGCTGGAGGTCGCCTGTAATAAAGCAACAGGAGTTTTATCTTTTTTGGTGAATGCCAGTAGATGTCCGTTTTCTTCTTTCCACCAGGTTCCTCTCAGAATTATTTTACGAATTCGTATTCTGGAACTTTTTGCGATGGCATAAAGCTGATTGGTAACGCTATTTTCGTAGGATTCTATGTGTTTAGGCTCGTCCATTTTAAAGCCGGACTGCTCTCCTATTAACTGACAGGTTGAAAAAAGAACATTCTTCCTATTGGAGATTTGTGATGCTTTAGCATATGTGTTCTCATTATTGCCTGCTACAATGGATCTTATTTTCTGTAAAGTACTTCTAATACTCTCTTCTTCTATTACCCGCTTTTCCTGGAAATGCTTACTTTCTTCCAGTTTCTGAGTATCTATAATCGCATTGAGCTGAGTGTAAAAATGTTCTTCCAGCTTCGTTAATGAAAGTAAAAAATAGATCTCATCCTGAAGAACCTCTCTTGTACTCAATACTTTTATCTCGGTATCATTACTTAATGATTTTATCCATAGTTTGTTTGATACAGGGGTAAGAAAGCCGGGAAGTTTATCATAGCTGATATTAGTACTTTCCGCATAAATATTGACTTCTCCTTTCAGGATATGCACCCAGTTGATCCCACTGGAAGGGAAAGCAATGCTGTTTTTTTCTAACAGGGTCACTTTATACTCATCCAAAGCTTTATAAACTCTTGGGCTGTTGCCATTGCATACTACAGAAGTGGTTTTGGAAATCCACTGATTCATCATATTCTTCAGAAAGAAATGATCCATCTCAAGGAGTTTGCTTTTATCAATAGGCAATAGTTTTGCATCATTTGAAAACGCAATAAGTCTTGTGTTATTTTCTGTAGCGGTTTCTGTCAGCAAGCTAAATAAGATCTCTCCTTTCTGCACGGTATAAAAGTGCTTTAAGGGAATCAAATAGTTACCGCTTTCGTCTATTTTAGTGTAAAATACATTTACCTCACCGGAAAGTACCATCCAAAACTTGTCAGTATCATTCAGGGTAAAAGGATTTTCAACATTTATATATATCTTTTCTTTTACAGGCATGGCATTTTATTTTGTTTCAATTAATTTGGAGTAGACCCCATTTTGTTTCATCAGTTCATGATGGGTTCCTCTTTCCACTATTTTTCCGTATTCCATTACAATGATTTCATCACAGTCTATAATGGTACTTAGTCTGTGGGCTACAATCAGGCAGGTACAGCCTCTTTTTTTGACATTGTCCATCACCGTCTTTTCAGCAGTAGGGTCTAGTGCGCTGGTTGCCTCATCCATTATTAAGATTGAAGGGTTGGTTGCCAATGCTCTTGCGATCTCCAGACGCTGGCGCTGCCCACCGCTAAAGTTAGACCCTCCTTCCAGAACAGTACTGTCATATGCATCATTCCTAGCGGCAATCACATCATGAATGGCGGCATCTCTTGCAGACTGTATGATACTTTTGTCTGATATGGTAGCATCCCAAAAGGATATATTTTCTTTGATGGTCCCATTGAAAATAAGAACTTCCTGATCAATCACTGCTAATGACTCAGTAATTACATTTCTTGGGATTTCTTCTTTATTTTTTCCGTCGAGCAGGATCTCTCCTTTCCAGGGTTTGTATAAGCCTGAAGCTATTTTAGCGACTGTTGACTTTCCACTTCCCGATCCTCCTACGAGAGCTACTCTGCTCCCCGGCTTCAGTTTTAAGTTGAAATTTTCTATAAGGGCTGGCGTTGTAGTATTGTATCCAAATGTAACATCCCGCATTTCAAAATAGCCTACCAACTTACTATTCATCTCTTCTCTAACTACGGATTCACCTTCCTGATTTTCTTTAAACTGATCATCTACTTCATAGTTTATTACATCATCTATTCTGTTCATATCACTTTCAGTTTCATGCAGCATGGTCCCCACAGAAATCAATTGGTTAACAGGTGATATGAAGTTACTCATCAGATAGGTAAAAGCTACAAGAGCCCCAAGAGTCATTTCTCCATCCATAATTCTTAATGCTCCTACTCCTAAAATCAATGTTGTTGTAAGGGAAGTAACAAGTGGCGGGATTGCGTTCAGCTTAATCGTTAACCAGCCTAACTCCTGCTGAGCATTCATTACTTTTGACAGATATCCTATCCAGTTGGTAAAGAAATCATTTTCTCTTCCGGAAGCTTTCAGGGTTTCTATCATACTGATCCCTGATGTGGTGGTTCCCAGCAATTTACCATTTTCGTTACTTAAGCGTCTGTTACCATCTTTTCTTGCTGTGGAAACGTATCTTAAAACGGCCACATTAATGCCAGCCATAAATATTCCTATTAAGGTCAGAGGAATGTCATAGGAGAACATTAAAATAGCATAAAAAATAACGACAATAATGTTGAGGGCTGCATTGGCAAGATCTCCACTTAAGAGCTTGGCAACTTTATCATTCAGAGAAACCCTATTTCCTATTTCACCACTATACCGTTGGGTAAAAAAGGCAATGGGCAGATGAAATACATGCCATAGAAATTTACTGGAGGTTGTAAGTGCCAATTTTGTTTCCAATTTCAGAAGATAGTACTGCTGGATATAAACCAAAGCAGAATTAACTATCAGAACGGCTCCCATAATCAGCAATAAAGGCATCACAAAACCTGAATAGCCGTTGATCAAATATTTATCTATAAAGATTTTGATGAATGACGGAATGACCAATCCCGGAATAACCAAAAAAAGGCTGGCCAATATAAGATAGATGATACTCAACTTGGAATTGGATACCCTTGACGCCAAAGAAGACATCAGTCCTCTTTTTTCATTCCCTTTTTCAAAGTTTTCACCAGGCTCGAAAGTAAGTACAACACCTGTATAGGCATCATCAAATTCTTCATGGGTAACCTGATATCTTCCCTGAGCCGGATCACTCAGATATACTTTATTTTTTGTAAAGCCTTCTAAAACCAAAAAGTGATTAAAATTCCAGAAAATAATAGCCGGAGTCTTGACCTGCATTACTTTTTCTATAGATTTGGCATATCCTTTTGCTTCCAGCCCATATTCTTTTGCTGCTTTTATGACATTGGTTGCTTTTAACCCATCTCTGGAAACTCCACAGGCAATTCTCAACTTCTCTAAGGGAACGAATTTACCGAAATAGCCTAAGATAATACTCAATGCCGCGGCTCCGCATTCTACACTCTCCATCTGCAAAACTGTAGGAACTTTTACAGGTCTTGCTTGTTTTTCTATCACAAAGTTTGTTTTGTTACCCATCTTTTACATTCAATTTTAGTACAGATCAAAGAATTTTTTAAACGCTGGAACTACAATGGTAGCAGGCGGTTCCTGATTTATTGTAATCTTACCATTGCAGGAAGTTCCTTCTTTTATGGAAACATTGGGCCCTTTGGCGGAAGTCCATTTATAACCACTATAGGAATTAGGATCTTTTTCAAATTCTACATGAACTTCAAACAGAGGTCCTGAAGCTAATAATCCTTTGGCCAACTGATCATTTTTCACAGAAGTCATCATTCCCTGCTGGGTAATGGGGAAATCTGAGACATAGGTAACTTTTCCTTCAATAAATCCATATTCCTGGGGCTGTACAGTGGAAGGAACCACAAAAGCTTCCATTCCTTTTTTAATTTTTTTACCATCCTGAGAAGGGATATAAAGTACTCCCTTCAGGGTTGCCAATTTTTCTGTACCTATGTTTTTTAATTTGAATAATGGTGTCCCCGCACCTACCACTCCTCCGGCATCAGTCAGTACTTCTACTACTTCACCATCGTAAGGACTTTTTATTTTATTTTGGGTTTCATATCTTTCTGATAAAAACTGGAGGTTTCTTTCGGCTTCGGAAATACGCTGATTTTGAAGGGTTATTTTTTGCTGTAAATCAAATCCGATATTATGCTGCTGGCTTGACGTTTCTGCCATCTGCCCTTTAAGCCTTTCGATCGTATTTTTTGATGCGTCTATCTGCTGTTTGGTTCCAGCGACCTGAGATTTGATGATGAGTCCTTTATTCAATAGATTGTTTTCAGATTCTAATTGATTGTAAAGAAATGCAAGCTTCTTCTTTTCTGCTTCTATTTCTCCCTGAATGCTAACTCTGTTTTGGCTGATCAACTGCCCTTCCAGATGGCTTCCCTGATTTCCATAGGCCATTAATTTTCCCATCTCAAATTTCCTGTCTGACAGAACTGCTTTTGCATCCTCAATCTGCTGATAAAGATCGGGCTGCTGGATGGTGGCGATCACATCTCCCTTTTTCACATGGTCTCCAATGCCAACGTGTAATTTTACAAGCTGCCCCTGAGAGGTGGCAACTACTTCGTGAACTTCTCCACCGAGTACCACACCTATTGCGTTCAGCTTTGTTTTCACAGTACCGAATACTGCCCAGCAAATCCCCGTTCCCAATGCGATGAAGACGGTAACAAGGGCAATCCAGGCTTTTGGACCTGTAACTTTTATTAACTGATCTAATTTTTCGGGAGTAGATAGTTTTTCTAATGCTGACTTTCTAAAAAAACCTGCTGACATAGTTTTAGTGTTTAATAATTAGCTGTGTTTGGAATGGTATAGAAGACTTCCTGATTTAAAGTAAATCCTTTGTCTCCCTGTGAAATCAGTGTTCCTGTTTCATGTCTTAAATTGATGATAGCATTGGCAAACTGTTGGTAAGCCTGCAGATATTGCAGCTCTGAAGAGGTAAGCCGTTCCTGAAATAGAATTACATTAAGTATCGTTGTTAATCCTGCCTGAAGTTTTACCTGTTCATTATTAAAAGCTTCTTTATAGGAATCCAGAGCTTCTTTTGCTCTTTCTAAGACGACCACACTGTTATCCAGAGTATTGATGGCGTTACTGATATTCAGTTCTATATTTCGCTCTAAATTTTCATTTGATATTTTCTGATCATTTAAAGCGATCATACTTTTGGCATAATTCCCTTTGGCCAAATTGTTATTGACCGGGAAAGTAAATGTCAGTTTAGCTCCTGCGCCTAAATTCCTTCCTTCGTTATTGGTAAATGAAGAGAATGCTTTATCTACTCCGTTTCCTGCAATTGCTCCTCCATAGAAAACAAAACCCGTCAGATCTAATTGAGGTTTTTTGTTATTTTCTGCCAGTTTATACTGTATTTCCAATGCATCGGAAATTTTTTCAACGGCTTTCAGGTCTCCTCTTTTTTCTTTGGCAACTTTGATTAAAGAATTTCGGTCAAGATTTGTTGTGTACTGCGATTCTTTGATAGCAGGAAATTCATTGACGGGGATGTCCAGCTGGAGACTTTCCTCGTTACTGAGTCCTATTACTCTTCCCAGGTTAATTCTTGCTTCATACAAGCCCTGTTGTGCCACAGCAGTCAGCTTTTCCTGATTATAAAGGTCTGCATTCACCTGAGCGATGTCTCCTGCAGGTTTTTTATCTGCTTTTATAAGTTCTTTGGTAACATCCATTACATTCCTTACCCGGCCTTCGTTTTCTTTATAGATTTCTAAACTTTTATAGGCCAGATAGTAACTCCAGTAAGCCTGGCCTATCTGTAGAATGGTATATGAATTGGTAAATTCATTATTGCTCCTGGTATTTTCTATATAAAGTTGTGAAACTCTTTCAGAAATTGTTGTTACCTCTCTTCCTCTTCCCTTTAATAGGGGTTGTGTCAATGAAAAATTGACAGACCCAAGATGATTTCCCCAGAAAGCCCCAACATATTGGTTAAAGCTGTCATAAGGAAAGTTATTATTATTAAAACCATATTTTAGACTTATATCTGTTATCTGTCCTGATCTGAGCTTCTTTTGGAGCCCTGCTGAAAAGTCCAGTGTATTGGTTTTTAGAAATTTATCCATATACTGATTTCTAGGATCTGCGTCAAAAAGTGTATATTTATTGTGTTTGACCGCTACCTCCGAAAACAGGTTAACATCAAATACGCTTCTTTGGATCTGAAAGTCACCTTCAGCATCTTTTATGGTATAACCACTCCTTATTATGCTGGGATTCTTTTCAAATGCAATATTTGAAATTTCTACCAGATCACAGTTTATTTTAGACTGTCCATAAAGGCTGGTAACACCTAAACCCGTAAATAGTACATAGATAAATTTGTAAAACCTCATTTTGGAAATGAATTATTTTTAAAGTTAAACCTCTGAAAACCGGTGCAGTATCTGCCCAAAACGGGAACCTGCCTGAGCTACACCATCTAATATATTGGTGTCTATAAGATCCTCCTCTTCCGGATTGCCATATCCCAGCTGATCTGTTGTTTTTCTCAATCTGTTTGACAGGAACAAGGCTAAGGCATAGTAGAAATTTGATCTAAATTCAGGGTTTGCTGCCATCCGTTTGCTTATTGTATCACGGGAGATCTGATAGACCACTGACGACTTTGTAACGACCACAGAAACTGATGGCGGCCTTGATTCCAGAAAGGACATCTCTCCTACGATCTCTCCTGCCTCCAGTTTGGCAACGCTCTCTCCGTGGCTGTTATCTGCATATACAGATAACTGGCCTGATAGAACGATGAATAAACTGTCAATAGACTCTCCTTTTTTGATAAGGGTATATCCTACCGGTAATTCTAATTTACTTCCGTTATGGATCATCCATTCTACATCTCTGTCATTTAATTGACCTAAGAAAAAAAGTACTCTTTTCATAATTATATCTTTTTAATAAGGTTATGCTAAAATATTTTGTTTTACGCTGATAATTACGCCAAAAAAACTGCTATTCCTGACGCTTGTTTATTTCTTTATTTTTTGCAGAGAATTATATAATCCTTTATAATCTGTCATAATCCGCCCGCTTTTATTACTGCTGGCTGTTTTGTCTGATTTATTACCATAATCCTGATTCCCATTGTCTGGTTTTACAGGAATATTGATGTATAAATACTCCGGATCCGACTGATCTGTTATTTTAATTTTCTTGTCAATCGGCAGTTTTCTTCCAAAGAATTTTTCTAAAGCTTCTTCAGGATTTTCAAGCAAATAGTTTTTGAAATCTTCATTTTCCCAAGCTTCTGAGATAATTCTAAAGAATACTTCCTGCCCTTTTTTTTGTTCTTCTGTTAGGTTCATATTTTTATTTTATATCTATTATTCCAAAGAGTTGATGAGTTCTTTAGGGGTAATATCATATTGATCTGCAAATAGTCTTGAAAAATAATGCACATCATTATAACCGACTGCATATGCAATTTGTGAGATAGATTTTTGTATGTAATTATCTATCATCTGTTTTGCTTTATGAAGGCGCAATACTCTTATATATTTATTGGGAGTCAGGTAGACTAGATTACCCACTTTTCTGTGCAGCTGTCTTTCACTCACCGCCATTTTATATGAAAGCTCGTAAAGGTTTAACTCATTCTGAGTAAGCGAGCCATAAATTTCTTTTTCTAAGTTAATCAGCCAGTCCTGATCAATTTTTGCAATTTTATGAGGGTTTATGTGTTCAGAGCACAAATCCCGAACATTTCCGTTGGATTCGTATATATCAAAAATTTCCGGACGGCTTCGAAAGGTCAAATTCAATGTTTTAGCTTTTGTTTTCAACATGACCTCTTCGATGATGTCACTTATTTCTTTACTACTGGAAAATATTATTTCGTCTTTTTTATCTTTGTGGTGTAAAGCCGTACTCTTGCTTACGGTGATGATATTTTCCAAGGGATTTTTAATATTTTGAATAATTTGTTCCAAAATATCAGGAGAACTCCAATCTATACTTTTTGCTGTATTCATCTTAGTGGGGATTTGATTAATAAGAATCTGATTATTAGCTTACTAAATATCTATTAGCTTCATAAAAACCTTTTAGACCTTCATAGTTCATTGATACCGGAATCGTTTCGGAACCTAAATAGTTAATTGAATCACCTATAACATCTGTTTTTATTCCCATTAGATTCATTACCCTTAAAAGTTTGCTGTCACATTCTGCGAAAGCAACACTATTCTCATCTTTGCAAATGGGAGTAATTGCACATACCATCAACTTTTTAAATAATGTTCGGTCTTGGTTGGTTTTATGGGTGGCAAATCTTCCAATATGCCATATTGATGATATATTCTGAGAATTACTAATATCTAAAGGATTGATATTAAATAGCTTTTGTATAGGAAGTTTTGTTTGATAGTCCCATTTAATGACCCGAATAGAACCTTGGATATTTCCTGTAGTGTCTTTTACAACAAAAATCTCAGAATTTTTAAAATAGCTTAACTCTTCATTATATACTTCTTTCACATCATTCTGCAGCTCCATAGCCGGCATGGTACTTTCGGAATGATGATTAAAGTTTTCCTGTACTACAAATTTGGCCAGCTCTGTCAACTGTTCCAATTCTAATTGGTTTAAATAACTTTGTGTGATTCTCATGGTGGTTATGTTTTTAACAAATCTACTTGGCATAAATGTCAATCCCACTACACCAAATTGTAGTATTACCCTGATTATCAAATTACTACACAAAAGTGTAGTTTAATTCTTTATTGTATCAAAATGATAAATACATTTAAAAAAAAACATTAAGAAACAGATTTTAATATGAAAAAAATAAATTTAAATCCAAAAAACAACTAACATTATTGATTTTATGCTATTTTTGTATAAAACTGATAAAATGAATGCAAATGAAACGAATTCTTTCTTTAATCATAGGAATACAATTAGTAGTGTAACAGAGGAAGAGAAGGAGCAGCAATTCAGCTATCTTGAGTCTATTAAAGCATTTGCGAGAGCTACCTATACCAGTATATATGTGATTGATTATATGAAACAAGGATTTGAATATGTTTCAGACAATCCTTTGTTCCTTTGTGGTAACACTCCCCAGCAGGTACTAGAAATGGGATATGCTTTTTATTTCAAATATGTTCCTAAAACGGATCTGGAGCTATTACTAAAAATCAATTCTGTAGGATTTGATTTTTATGACAACATTTCCTTGGAAAGCAGATTGGATTATACGATCTCTTACGATTTTCATATCATCAATAAGGAAGATAAAAAGATATTAGTCAATCAAAAATTAACCCCTTTATTTTTAAACAAGGACGGAAAAATATGGAAAGCAATATGTATTATTTCTATTTCTTCCGAAAGAGATTCTGGAAATATTAAGATCTATCAAAACGGAGAAAATAAAGTTTATCATTACCGTCTTGACAGGGGTGTCTGGGAAACGGAGAAAAAAGCTGTTTTATCTAAAAGAGAACAAGAAATCCTACAACTTTGTGCACGAGGATTTACCATTAATGACATAGCTGAAGCTATATTTGTTTCTCCAGATACGGTAAAGTTTCATAGAAGAAAATTATTTGAAAAATTAGAAGTGAGCAATATCACGGAGGCTATTGCGTATGCCACAAATAATAAATTGATTTAATGGATAGTATTGGTACTGCCAATGTATTTTTATAGGTATCAGGCTTTTTTATAAAACCTAGTTGGAAAGTCATATAAAATATATTCCTGCTTTCTTTGCTCTACTCTTGTCTTTATGAGTCTACTTCTACTAAGTTCTTTATACCGGATAAAGAATATATATATATATAAGTTGATTTTCTATCAATTAATTTAATGAAAATAGGCTAGTCCTATTTTATTCACAACCTGAGCTATTAATTTTGTAATTAATAAAATAATAAAGACCATGGTAATGCACCTTACGAGAAGATTCACTTTCCCATAACTTGTTGAAAAGTACTGGTAATAGAACCAAAAAATATAGCAAATTTTCGCAATCGTCATAAGACCAAGAGCCCCCTTTAATACCATTCCACTGGCAAATGGAAGTATTGTAACAGAAAATATTCCTTCTATCACAAGAATTCCTACAATCATATACATATTCAGTATTAAATTTTCGGAATAATTTTGCTTACTTTTTTTAAATAGAAGGTAGCTCATGAGTGCATAAAACGGAACCCATGATAAAGCAATTAATTTTGCATAGTGTTTAGTAACTCTTGAAAATCCTTCAAAGTCTTTATCAGTTTGGGATAAGTCAATAGTTTTACCCTTTGCAAATTCTCCAAGAAAGTATCCTACCCCGATAATGATGATGATTGCAGTGAATGCATTGAAATATTTCACTCTCTTACCTTGTACGTATTCTCTTACGCTGTGTCCTGGTCTTGTAAAAAGTTCTTTTAAAGTAAAAAAGAAGCCTTTATCTAGATGAAATACTCCGTGTATAAGATCATGCACTATGAAATGTTCCAGGGAGAAACGATGGGTAGAATTTTTTTGCCCACAGATAGAACAAAAATTATCTTTAGTAGCTGCATTACAATTTAAGCATTTTTCGCTCATAAATTTTTCGCTTATTTTAATTCAAAAACAAAACGAGAATAGTAAATTCCTGTGTAAATATAAGTTTTTAAATATTTAGAATGAATAGCTATAAAACAGTCTATCAAAAATTTAATATTATTCTCAATTAATTATAGATATCCACTATATTTATTCATAACAACAACACCTCATTAAATAATTAATTATCAACATAGTAACAAACAAGCCTTTTTTATTCTATATCATAAGATATTGTTGACTATAGAAACTTTTTGTTATATTTTTTAATAAATTAATTTGATATACTTTTTCTAATCAAATCCTTTTGGATCTCTAAATCCTTAAGGGATAGTTTTTTTAATTTTCTCTGAAGATTTTCTGTGGCACTGTATTCAAAAAAGTCTTTTATTATTCCAAAATCAGTTTCCAAATCTCTAGAAGAGGTATTAACTTCAAAAAACGGAATATCACCTTCTAGCATTTGAGCCACTTCATGTTTGTGGATCAACATCAAATCAGAATCTTTAGGAACATTTTTGAAAGCTGCAGCCAAATAATCATGAATTTTCTGTTCATAATGTTGAAAACTGACTAAGCTCTTAGGTAGCTTCAATTGGTTGTTAATTTTTGTATATAAACTAGTATTTCTCCATATATATCTTACTGTACTATTATTAAATGCAGATAAAGGAGAAGCTTGATCTTCAAGTAAAAAGCCAACATGATCCAAAAACAAATGATAGCTTTTCTCGAAGCCCTTCAAAAAATCTTCCAGATAGTATACGGGATATACCGCTTCTCCATTGAGTGTGGGTATATTCTGTTTTTGAAAATTTTCTTCCACAAACCTGATCACAAAGCGCCAGTTATCCGTATAACGATCGACACTTTCATTTGCTAAATTCTGGATACTTTTTTGTTTATGATAACCATAACCACAAGTACCAATAGGCATACCAGTGCCCGATTCATAATGATTAGGCAACAGCATGGTCAATAACACAGAATCATCAATCTCACCGGTAGTAAATTTTTTGAAAAACTTTTGATTTTCCGGATGAATTTTGGGCTGTATAATAGTTTCATGATCAATGATAACCGGAGTTGTACCTCTGGCAATAACATTTTCATAATGAAAATCTACTGCATTCAAAACATATAAAATCCCCAGCATAAACCCTGCACGCTCATAATATAAGTGAAGTTCATCCTTAGATTTGCAAGAGATCGGGTTTACGAATTCTAACCAGTGATATTCTTTATCTCCAGCTATTTGATAAAAACAATCTCCTAATGAATAATATTGATTAACCCAATTCAACAATTTAAAAAAAGCTTCTGTAATATTAGCTTTTGTAGGTTTAAAAACAATTTTCCTATTGTTCCCAAGATCAAGAATTGCAGTGGACATCCCTTTATGAAAATCACCAACTCCTATTTTAATATCTTCTATTTTTGAAGAGTCCTTACCAATCAGTTGATGTTGATATAAAGTGTCTATATCCCGAATGAATCCTTCTGAAATAGTTGAAAACAAATTAGTTTTCTTCCACTCGTATTTATTCAATAATTTCTCTGCAACAGGGTATTTGTTAAAAATCAACTGAAGGTTGCTTGCTTCTAATTCTCTCTTATACCCATCAAATGTCCGGGATAAATCAGCCTTTTTAAAGTCCTCAAAAAATGACAACAAAACTCCCTCTATAAAAAGGAGTGCTGGATCTTGAATATTGTTATATGATGACCGGGTAACCAAAATAGTAAAGGTTATTTAAAAAAGACATTTATAATTAAGTGATATAAAATAACACCTGCAAAGAATGATAATCCTAATTGAATAGTACTGTATTTTTTTTTCTCTTGATTATTTTCCATAACATTATTGCTTTTACTATAAAAAGTTATTTTTTTCTTAATATATGAATGACTATCTTATATATTAAAATTCCCAATGTGAAATAAAGTATATATTTAATATCCATTAATTGAAATTTATTTAAATAATTGATGAATATAAAAAAACATGATGTCTATTTTGTACAGTGACAAAAAACATCATGTTTTTATTTATTAGCTGGAAATATTAGTTTCTAATACCATCTACGACTCCACATCCAAAGTCATAAATTGCACAAGCAAGGATACCCAAACCAACTATTGCCGGAGTACCACCACCTGCTACTTTCTCTAGTTCTTCGTCAGTTAATTCCACTTCGTTAAGATCTGGCTTACGAGGAATATTAATGAAAATCTTATTTTCGTCAGATTGGTCTTCAACAACTAATTTAACGTTGTCATATACTTTAAATTCATAAGAGTCTTCAATTACCTTTTTAGGATTGTTAATAAATTCTGCTTTGAATTTAGAATCATTTGTTGATTTGATGATTAAATCATTAATAATATTTAATTGTTGTTCGTTTGCTAGTTTCATGTTATTATATTTTATTCGTTAGTAATTTTTTGTAAAGTAAAATTGATTGGTAAAATTTCTATAGTAATTATGTTTACAGTAATTTTCAGAAAATTGATTAGCTCGTTGCCCAGTTATAGAAATCTTTAATCTGATGTCCAACCCATACCCCTGCATCATATAATGGACCACCTGCCCCTCCTGATACCTGCTCTAATTCTTCTTCTTTTAGTTCCACATCTATTTGTGGCTGAGATGGAATATTTAAGTAA
Organism: Chryseobacterium sp. MEBOG06; assembly: GCF_021869765.1. Taxonomy (NCBI): domain Bacteria; kingdom Pseudomonadati; phylum Bacteroidota; class Flavobacteriia; order Flavobacteriales; family Weeksellaceae; genus Chryseobacterium; species Chryseobacterium sp. MEBOG06. Next base: position 5,140,726 of record NZ_CP084580.1, read on the forward strand.
AACGTACTATCGTCAGTTTGATCTACGACTACAAGTTTTTTTCCATTTGGCATAGTAGCTCCCAAATCTTTCCCAACAATACTACCTATTGTTTCAGCAGGATTATTAACTAATTGTTTTTTGAATTCTGGATTTGCCCAAGCTTTTTCAATTAAAGTTTTTATTAGGTCTTCTCCTTTTTGTTGTTCTAATGTTGTCATAATGTTAATTGTGAAATGTTAATATGTTTTTATTTTTTAAATAATGTGGCTAGTACTCTATAGGTAAAGTTGGTACTATCCATGGTGGAAGCCCCGTACTAGTTGGCCACATGATACCTCCTGAAACAGCCTCTAACTGCTCTTCATTCAGTTCAGCGTCTATCTGTACTTTTGCAGGGATATTGATATATATAGTAGATTCGTCGGTCTGATCTCTTACTACTAAAGTTTTCCCTTCCGGTAAGTTTAGTTTTTTACCTGTCAGCTTCTCAATAGCAGAAATAGGATCTGCTAGTAATTCTTTTTTAAACTCAGCATCATCCCATACTTTTTGTACGATTTCTGCGTATATTTTTTCGTCCTGTGTAAACTCCATGGTTATATAGCTATTATGATAATGCTGTTAAGAATGGGCCAGGAGACAATGGTTTAGGAGGAAAAGTAGGTATGCAACCTCCGCCGTCTGGACCAATCCAAACACCTCCGGCTACCGCTTCCAGCTGCTCTTCGTTCAATTCAGCATCTACCTCTACTTTTGCAGGAATATTGATATATACAGAAGATCCGTCGGACTGATCTCTTACCACTAATGTTTTTCCTTCAGGTAAGTTTAGCTTTTTTCCTATAAATTTTTCAATAGTTGCAACGGGATTTGCTATTAATTCTTTTTTAAATTCAGCATCATCCCATGCTTTTTGCACGATTTCTACGTACACTTTTTCTTCTTGTGTAAATTCCATGGTTATATAGTTATTTGTTATTGATTACAATGTTGTTAAAATTGGAGGGAATCCAGGAAATGGAAATACTCCTGTACAACCACCTCCTGTTCCTGTAGGATCCCAAACACCTCCAGCAACAGCTTCTAACTGCTCTTCATTCAATTCTGCATCTATCTGTACTTTTGCAGGAATGTTGATATACATAGTAGATTCATCAGACTGATCTCTCACTACGATAGTCTTTCCTTCAGGAAGGCTAACTTTTTTTCCTGTAAATTCTTCAATAACAGCTACGGGATTAGCCATTAGTTCTTTTTTAAACTCAGCATCATTCCATGCTTTCTGTACGATTTCTGCGTACATTTGTTGTTCTTGTGTAAATTCCATGATAATTATATATTTAATATTTATTTAACGAAGAATTGGAGGAGTACTCATATAGCTTAAAAAATCTAGAACACCGGAAACAACATCTTTAACAGTACCTCCTCCTGCGACCATCTCTAGTTGATCCTCATTTAGTTCCATATCCATTTTTGGCCTTGCAGGAATGTTGATGTAGACATTTGAATCATCAGTCTGATCTCTTACTACCAAAGTTTTACCTTCTGGTAAATTCAACTTTTTACCTGTCAGTTTTTCGATAGTTTCTACGGGATTGGCCATTAGCTCTTTTTTAAACTCAACATCATCCCATACTTTTTGAATGATCTCTGCGTATAATTTTTGTTCTTGTGTAAATTCCATGATAATTATGTTTTTATTTATAATTAGTTATGTATTGAGAGATTGCTAAATCAGAAAGATCAACAACAGGATTCTTAATCTCTCCGTTCAGTTTTTAAATTTTTATGCAATCTTTTAATGCGGGAAACATTGCGTCTGCCAGATCTTTCCATATCATTTGTCCTCCTCCTGCTATAGCTTCCAGTTGATCTTCCGTAAGTTCTATATTATCCATTTCCGGTTCTGCAGGGATATTTACATATACTTTAGATTTATCCGTCTGGTCAACAATTATCAACTCTTTCCCTTCCGGCAAAATCACCTCTACTCCCGTTAATCTTTCTATAGCAGCTACAGGGTTTGCCAGTAAATCTTTTCTAAAATCCACATCTTCCCATGCCTTAGAAATAACCGTTTGTATAATTTGTTCTTTTTTGTCTTCCATAACACTTCTGTTTTGTATGAGATAAAGGTAAAATGCTTTTCTTGTATAGATTTGCCAAGTTTTACTTCAAAACTGTCAGTCCTATTTTTTCTTTCTAATTATCTTTTATCTCTTCTGCTCTTGGACAATTGTCATTTTCAATATTGTAAAGATATGTGGCTATTTTTGTATAAAATTGTCAATTTATACTTGAAAATTGCCAATTATTAGCTTTATTCATTTTTTTCATAAATTAGCCTCTACAAAATACATCTTAAGTTCACCTTTTCCTTTTGCCTGAATGTTTCCACGGTATTCAAAGCTAAAACAGTCTTCATTTTTTATAAGGAGATAAAGTGATTCGCTAATGTTTACTTTCCCTACCATACCGTTGCTTTCTATTCGGCTGGCAGTGTTTACAGTGTCTCCCCATACATCATACTGGAATTTTTTAACCCCTACAATTCCTGCGACAATAGGCCCCGCATGAATTCCTAGCCGCATTTCAAAAGCAGGTCTATTGGTTTGCATATTTTCATTTTTCCTTTCCGCCATAAAATCCTGCATTTCCAGCCCGGCTAAAACAATATTCTTCAATGAATTTTGATCAGGTTTCGGAATTCCTCCTGCAGCCATATAGGAATCACCTATTGTTTTTATTTTTTCAATCTTATATTTTTCGGAGATGAGATCAAAAGCTTTAAAGCAAACGTTAATTTCTTCAACCAAACTCTGAGGAGACATTTTTTCAGCAGTTTGTGTGAAGGATTTAAAATCGGTAAAGAGAATGGATACCAGATTGAAATCCCTGGCATTGACACTTCCTTTTTGCTTTAGTTCTTCAGCAATTTCTTCCGGAAGGATATTCAGCAGTAGTTCTTCTGAGCGATCTTTCTCTATTCTAAGTGCTTCTCTAGACTTTTTGACAAAGTTGAGCCTGTTCCATAAGCCTCCAGCTAAAACAAGAATGAAACCTAAAGAAATAATAATGGCATTTCTTTGTTTTTCCTTTTTCTGTACCTCCTCTTTATGTTTGATCTGAATAGTATGTTCTTTCTTTACATAGGCAATACTGTCCGTCAGCTGCTGTTTCTGGAACTCCATGTTCATCATCCTGTTAGATGTCTCTTTGGAGTTTAAGCTATCTTCAAAAATGTTTGATTTCTCATAGTAGGTAAGAGCTTTCTTATCATCTCCAAGTGTTTTATATGAATGATAAAGACAGTCGCAAGCATCTTTTTTCAAACTTAGGGATCCTATTTTTTGAGCAATGGTAAATCCTTCGCTGCATTTTTTTACCGCTTCCTTGTTTTTACCCTGCCCTGCATAGATGTTCCCTATAGCAATCTGAGAATCTCCAATGTACTGCTGGCTATTCATTTCTTTTGCGAGCTGCAATGTATTATTAAAATATCCTAAGGCCTTAGAATAATCTGATTGTTCATAAAACAGCGTTCCTAAGTTATTCAGGACTTCAATTTTAATCTGCTTATCATTCTGTTCATTAGCAACCTGAAGCGCTTTGCTCAGATTTTCATAGGCAAGATCAAAATCCTTCAGCTTTACCTGAATAGATCCTGTAGAATTTAAATTCTGAGCGATTGCCTTTACATCATTCAGCTTTGTATATACATTGTATGCTTTTCTATAATACTTTAAGGCACTTGTATAATCTTCCAGCTTAGAATAGATCCCACCGATATTTTGAGTGGTTATAGCGATCGTTTTAGGATCCTTAATTTCTGTTTGAATTTCTAAAACTTTTTGATAACAGCTGAGAGCCTGAGAAAATTTACCTAAATAGTAGTAGGTTCCCCCCATATTGTTGGTTACTGATGAGATTCCTAATTTGTATCTCACCTTTTTGTATTCAGAAATACTTTTTTCAAAATAAGAAAGAGATTGAATATAGTTTCCCTGAAGAGAGTAAGAAATAGCCAGATAGCTATAGCAGTCTCCTGCTTTTTTAAAATCTTTATGTTCATAATAGCTTACTAAGCTTTTATTAAAGTACAGCACAGATTCTGCAAAATTTCCCGACTCCTGCTGCTTTATACCAATATTCAGCAGGCTGTCTGCAGTGCTTTTAGAACCCATTGACTGGCTCTCTATTTTTTTATTGGTTTGAGAAAACGTTCCAGGATAATTTCCGATATATAAAAAACAAAAAAACAATATGTATTTATAATTTATCATAACGAAAAGGCTTTTATTGCGTTGCATATTAATTAAATAGTATAAAATATATAAAATGAGCCTTAGAGACCGTTTTATCATTCATACTTTTTTAATAAAAAATCGCATATAATTCTTAAAATCAGGAATTATATACGATTCATAGAATTTTCTACATCTACTTTCCGCCAAAAATGCGGCCCTCAGAGTTAACTGGTTTTATGTAGATAGGTGGGTCTCCATCATTTCCTCCAGATATCACGTCCAGCTGTTCCTCATCTAATTCCATATCATCCATATCCAGCTCTGCCGGAATATTTACAAAGATGGTAGTAGAGTCAGTTTGATCTACGAACGCCAGATTTTTCCCTGCAGGCAGAATAATAGGACTTCCCAAAAAATTCTCCATAGTAGCTACCGGATTCTGGATTAAACTGTTTTTAAATACAGGATCTTTCCAGGCTTTTTTTACAACAGACTGTAAAATTTCTTCGTCTTTGGTTAAATTCATAAATTATTTTTTTATTGTTAAACGGTATCTGTTCTAATATGGCATGGTAAATTTATTTTGTTTATACCTGACAGAACTGACAAAAAAACTGACAAATGGAAGACAATAAACCTTAAGCATATAGATAACAACAGTAATAGGTATTATAAACAAAAAAAGCCCTGTGTAATTGAATTACACAGGGCTTTCTATCAGTAGACAACCTTTAAGGTTATTATTTTTCATTATTTAAAATCTTTATCCTTAATCTCTTTATTGTAATATAAATCTACAAGAGTGGCTATCTGGTCTCCGTCTTCGGATACAAATGTAGATTTTGTAGCATATAAAAGATCGCCGAATTTTTTGTAATCGCTCATCAAAATGGTTGAAAATGCACTTTTATTATTGTTCTCGACAGTTTCTTCCTTGTTTAATAAATAAGTTTTTAGATCATAATAAAGGTAAGTTACTTTGCCCGCGACATAAGTGGCCTTTATTTTATAATAAGCTTTTTCAGTATTAGTCTCTACAAGCTCAATCGTATACAGTGCAGGATCTATATAAGCCAATTCATTTATGATGTACTTTCTATTGACTTTATCCTTAAACTCTGCCTGATCTGCCAGTTTTCTTTCTCCATTTACCAATTCATACCCCGTTTTCCCGTCAAACCAGGATTTATAAACAATTCTTCCCTGGTATTCAATTTCAAAACTGCCTTTATTGGGTGCCATTTCCTTGGTGATCCAATTCACATTTCTCCCGTCCATCACTGTCTCGGACTTAGAATAAAGAGTTTTTATACTGTTCAAAAGCTTTTTCCCGCCAGTAGCCTGAATAGCTTTTTCTATAATATCATGGGCTTTTATTTGGCTCGATTCCTGAGAGAATAAATGATTGGAAGCTGTAATCGCACTGACTACTAAAATGAGGTTGAATAGTTTCATGGTTTTGTTTTATAAAGACAAATTTACCAAAAGACCTGTCAAGTCACATCTTTTACTTCATTAAATTGTAAAATTAAATCGATATCACAAAAAAAGCCCTCCGTAATCAAATTACAGAGGGCTTTGTACCCCAGGCGGGACTTGAACCCGCACACCCAAAGGTACAGGATTTTAAGTCCTGCGTGTCTACCAGTTCCACCACCAGGGCGGGTGTATGGCGAAAAAAAAGATTCGAACCGAAGTACCAATCTTATAAAAGATATCCCGACAAGATATTCTTTTTTCGCTTAGTGCGGATGAAGGGACTCGAACCCCCACGCCTCACGGCACCAGATCCTAAGTCTGGCATGGCTACCAATTACACCACATCCGCTAACTTTGCTGATTTGCTTTTGCAAATACAACTCTATTTCTTACAAATATAAGACTTTTTATTTAAATAACAGCCTCTATTAAAACAAAAAGCCCTCCGTAAGCTGTACAGAAGGCTTTGTACCCCAGGCGGGACTTGAACCCGCACACCCAAAGGTACAGGATTTTAAGTCCTGCGTGTCTACCAGTTCCACCACCAGGGCAGGTGTGGAGCGAAAAACGGGATTCGAACCCGCGACCCCAACCTTGGCAAGGTTGTGCTCTACCAGCTGAGCTATTTTCGCATAGTGCGGATGAAGGGACTCGAACCCCCACGCCTCACGGCACCAGATCCTAAGTCTGGCATGGCTACCAATTACACCACATCCGCTGGTTTTTTTATATTGTAAGTTTTAAAGAGCTTGCTTCGTTTTTGTGAGTGCAAATATAGGACATTTTCCTTTATCTCCAAACTTTTCCAGAAAAAAAATTAAAATTTCTACATTTTTTTTTCACGGCACCTTTTATTACATTTCATTTTCTTATTTTTACATCGTTAATATTTACGATATGGAATTACAAGGAACGGTAAAGAAACTTTTTGATGCTCAAACATTTGCGAGCGGGTTTCAAAAAAGAGAAATGGTTATTTTGACCCAGGAACAGTATCCACAGCCGATAAACATAGAATTTTTATCTGATAAAATCAATTTATTAGATAACCTTAAAGAAGGAGAGAATGTAAAGGTTGGAATCAACATCAGAGGAAGAGAATGGGTTTCTCCTCAAGGTGAAACCAAATACTTCAACTCTATTACAGGTTGGAGAGTAGAGAAAGTTTCTGATATTTCATCAGAGCCTACTCAGGCTATGCCTCAGCATTCAGCTTCTCCAGCTTCTAATGAGAATCCGTTTGCCGGAGATGACGATGATGATTTACCTTTTTAATTAAAGAATAAAGATCAAATATAAATCCTGCTTTTTAAAGTAGGATTTTTTTTCTAAAAAATGGTCCGACTAGACGAAAACGAGATTTCATTCCCCGACCCTGAGCTTTATGATGGTCACGAGGGATTGATTGCCTTTGGTGGTGATCTGTCCGTAGAGCGCATCTGGTTCGCCTATCAATTAGGGATTTTCCCCTGGTATAATCCTGATGAAGAAATTCTGTGGTGGTGCCCGGATCCGAGATTTGTTCTGTATCCTGAAGAGATAAAGGTTTCAAAATCTATGAGAAAGATATTAAACAAAGATGTATTTACTTTCTCCGAGAATCAGAATTTCAGGGAAGTAATCAAAAACTGCCAGCAGGCAAACAGAAAGGGGCAGACAGGAACCTGGCTTTCTGATGAACTGATGAATTCTTTTATCAAGCTGCATCAATATGGTTTAGCCAAAAGTATTGAAGTATGGCAGAATGGTGAATTGGTGGGTGGTTTTTATGGACTTCAAATTGGAAATGTCTTCTGTGGCGAAAGTATGTTTGCAAAGGTAAGTAATGCCTCAAAAGCAGGTTTCATTCAATTTGTAGAACGTAATAAAAATAATATTGAATTAATTGATTGCCAGTCTCATACTGATCATCTTGAAAGCTTAGGAGCGAAAATGATTTCTAAAAAAGAATTTCTAAAAATCTTACACGAAAATAATGAACGCAGATAAAGAAAAGTGGGTTCTTCTGGCGGTCCTGAGTATTATTTGGGGCTCCTCATTTATTTTAATCAAGAAATCACTGGAACATTTTAATCCGTTTCAGGTAGGATCTTTAAGGGTTCTTATTGCCGGGATTATTTTACTTCCTATTGCCATTTCCAACTACAAACTGTTTCCGAAAAAGCATTTGAAATGGCTTATTCTGGCTGCTTTTACGGGAAATTTTATCCCTATGTTTCTTTTTCCAATTGCTGAAACTGAGATAAGCAGCAGTATTGCGGGGATTATCAATTCTATGATGCCTATTTTTGTCATTATTGTAGGAGCATTAGTCTGGAAATTCGAAACTACAAAAAAACAAATTACAGGAACGATAATAAGCTTTGCCGGAGTATGTATTCTTGCATTCGGCGGTAGTGACAGCGGAGAATTCAAATTGATTCCTATTTTACTTTTACTATTGGCAACGTTATGCTATGCACTAAGTACAACGACTGTAAAATCAAAATTGATGACAGTTTCCTCCTCTGTTTTATCTGCTTTTGTTTTCTCTTTTATTTTATTTTTACCCTCTCTTCTGGCCTTGACAAGTACTGGATTTTTTTCTGAATTCAGCTTTTCAAAAGATAATATGACTGGACTAATGTTTGTCAGTCTGCTATCTATTTTCGGGACAGGCCTGGCTATGATGATGAATTATCGTCTGCTGAAGGTTTCCACTCCCCTTTTTGCTTCAACCGTCACTTTGGTGATGCCTATTGTAGCAATTATCTGGGGAATTATTGACGGTGAAAAGCTGACCTATCTTCAGTTTATAGGGGCAGGAATTATCATTGCCGGATTGATATTTTTACGAACAAATCCAAAGAAATAAAAGCACGTTATATTAAAAAAACCTGCATCTCTGCAGGTTTTTATTTATTTTAGATTAATCTAGCTCTTTTTCTTCACCTTACTGGCTTTCACTTTTTTCACCTCATCTTTAATGAATGGATATTTTTTCTGCATATCTTTAACCAAAGACGGATCCAGCTCCAAAGCTTTCTGAAGAGATTCTATTCCTTTATCCTGTTCTTTCAGGTTAAAATAGCAATTACTCAGCTGATAAAACAGTTCTGCTCTATAATGATTTTTTATTGCGCTATTCAATACTGTTACTGCATCTTCATATTCACCTACCAGCATCAACACTTCTGAATAAGCATACCAGTTGTAGAATCTTGTAGGTTCTGCATCAACCAATATTTTAAGACAGGAAAGACTTTCTTCAAATTTTCCTGAATCAATGAATAGGAAAGCCAATCTTTTCTGATAGTCAAGATTACTTTCATTCAGCTGGGTAGCTTCTTTAGCATAATGCAATGCTTCAGACATTCCGCCCATTTCTTCGTACAGATAAGACTGCTCCATCATTGCAAGATAAAACTGAGGATCTTCTCTCAGTGATTTCTGGAATGAGTTTAAAGCTAAAATTGGCTGTTTTAAGGCTTTATTACATAAGCCGATCTTATAGAAAGTAAATGCCTTCGTATATTCCAGCTCAAGCATTTCCTCATAAGTCTCAATGGCTTTCTGATATTGTCCTAAAGCTTCATAACAGGCCGCTTTATTAGCATATACTCCAACAGAGCTGGAGTTGATTGCCAACAGATAATCATAGCCTTTTATTGCTTCATCATAATTTTTCCTGTTGAAATAGAATTGTCCATACTCAAACCATGCGGTTTCAGAATACGAGAATTCATCTAAATATTCATTTAGAAAGGCAATAGCCTCCTCACTCTTATTCAGGTCACTGAAACACACCATACAGTTTTCCAGCGAGTATTCATCCGTTGGATCTTCCTTCAGTGCTTTTCTGTAATGTTTAAGAGCGTTAAAAGGATCCCCGAGATTCACATATTCATCTGCAATAAAGTTGTGAAGGAAGTTTTCTTCCTCCTCTAATGTTAAAGCTTTTTTGCAGATCTCAATGGATTTTCTAGGATTTCCTAAACTCGAATAATACTTGGCGTAGCAAACCAAAAAGTCTGTATTTTCCATAGAGGAACCTTTCAGCTCATTGATAAGGCTTTTCGCAGTATTATATTCTTCCCACTCCAAAAGAATTTCAAGTTTTTTGATCTTGATATCCAATGAATTGGGATGAAGCTTCAATCCATAATTAACAGCCCTATCGGCGTAATTAAAATCTCCAAGCTCCAAATAATAAACAATGATATCTTCCAGTTCTTCGGTATCGAAGTAGAATTCGTCATTGTTTTCCATCATTTCCTCGAACTTTTTTACAAGTTCATTTCCAAAATACTCTTCCAATAGTGTCGTCTTTGTCGGCCCGATGTCTGAATTAGCTTACAAACCTCGGCAAACTTTTAATTAATAATACATCTGAAACTGATATTCAAATATTTATGCAAAGTTGCAACTTTTTTTTGAATTTACCATTTCATAAATTTCTATTATAAAAATAGTAAAAAAAGAAAACCAGTAAAAGGATTGTGGATAAAAAAATGAAAATTGTGGTTAAATTCTTACCACCAGCCTTTTTCCGCCTGGTATCTCAGCGTTCCATGCTGATTCGATCTCTTTGATATCAACCTCTTTTGTTTCTATTTTAATTTTCCCATCCGCAGCTGCCTGAAACATTTCCGGAATAATTTCCGAAAATAAAAGGGCAGACTCCTCTCTTGTCCAGCTTCCCAGGCCAGATCCTGAGATCTGAATATCGGTACCTCTAAGAATTTGGGAAGAAAGCTGAATGGTATCACCGCTCATTCCTCCTATTGTAATCAGCTTTGTTTTATGGGAAAATGTTCCGTCTCCTTTGAAGGCAGCCAGGATCATCTCCACAGAATGCCCCCATAGATAGTCCAGAATGATATCAACGGGTGTTTCAGAATGACTTTTTTTAATTGCTTTTTTAAAGTCATCATCATTCAGCTGGAGGGAAATTATTTCATCTGCTCCCAATGCAAGGAGAGACTTCAGGGATTCTTCATTTCTTCCGGTAACAATTATTTTTTGAGCGCCATAAATTCTGGCTATCTGAACTGCTATCTTGCCTGTAATTCCTGTTGCTCCGTTAATAAGTACTGTATTTCCGGGCTGTATCCCTGCTCTGAATTTTAATGCCATTGCAGATCCCATTACTGCATTGGGTAATGCTGCTGCTATAGAAAAATCAAGTCCTTGAGGGATCTCAACCATCATTTTTTTATCTGCTACTGCTTTTTCTGCTACTGTTCCTTTCTTACTGAAGAAATAAACACTGTCACCGTTGTCGAGGTGGCCTACCCCATCCGAGCCGATAACAGTGGGCTTATGTTCTTCGTGGCCTGTAGAATAATGGTTTCCTCCCGCCCTTGCTCTGTCAAGATTTTTAATAGAAGCTGCTTTTACATGAACCAGGACTTCGTTTTCTTTTGTTAGTTCCGGCTCCGGAAAATCTGCATATTGAGGGATAGCACCTTTTTCAAATACGACTGCTGCTTTCATTGTTTTAAATTTTACACAAAATTATTGCAGGGCATTTTCCGGAGCAATAACATTTGTTATCAGTTTAAAATAATTGATAAAATGTATCGAGAATTGAATTTTCAGAGGGATGTTTCTTTCAGGATTTTGCTTTTTATCCTGCTGAGATGGACGGTTGTAACGCCCAGATATGATGCAATATAATGCTGGGGAACCCTTTTAATGATCTCAGGTTTTTGCTGAGCCAGATTAATATAGCGCTGCTGAGGAGTATCTTTTATGAATGAAAAGAAGTGTTTCATGTAATCGAATATCCTTTCAAAAAGGGCATCCATAAACAGCGTTCGAAGGTCTTTATTTTCATAAACATCTTCCAGAAATGCTTCTACATCAGGTTTATTTATTTTATACAAGATACAAGGCTCTATTGTTTCGAAAGAAACCATGCTTGGCAATCCTTTTTTAAAGCTTTCCAGCGATGAGAACATTGTGTTTTCAAGAAAAAACTGAAAGGTTACATCCTTTCCGTCGTTGTTATACCAGGCTCTTACAATTCCTTTTTTAATGTAGTAAGCATGATATGAAACTTCTCCTTCTTTTAAAAGCAGGGTTTTGGCAGGAACCTCCATCCGCTCAAAGCAGCCTAGGAACTTCCTCCATTTTTCTTTCGGAAAAGGGAATCTGTTTTTAATATGCTCAAACATTTCAGTATAAAAAAGAACGGAACAAAAGGAGTTCCGTTCTTTTTATTTATTTAGATTAAACTTTTAATTTTGGCAATGATATCATCTCCTAATTTATCTGCTTCTTCCTGAGATTTAGCTTCTGTATAAATTCTGATGATAGGTTCTGTATTGGATTTTCTTAGGTGGACCCAATTGTTTTCAAAGTCTATTTTCACTCCGTCTACGGTAGAAACTTCTTCATTCTGATATTCCTTTTCCATTTTTCCTAAAATAGCATCTACATCTATTTCCGGGGTAAGTTCTATTTTCTTTTTACCCATGAAATAGCTTGGATATCCTGCTCTTAATTCTGAAACGGTCTTATTTTCTTTTGCCAGATGCGTTAAAAATAAGGCTACTCCTACTAAAGAGTCTCTTCCATAATGCAGCTCCGGATAAATGATTCCTCCGTTTCCTTCTCCACCAATCACAGCATTTTTCTCCTTCATCAGAGTCACTACATTCACTTCTCCTACTGCACTGGCAAAGTATTCTGAATTATGGGTATGTGCTACATCTCTCAGAGCACGGCTGGAAGAAAGGTTGGAGATTGCCGCACCGTTTTTATGTTTCAACAGGTAATCAGCAACGGCTACTAATGTATATTCTTCACCAAACATTTCGCCTTTTTCATCGATTAAAGCAAGTCTGTCTACATCCGGATCTACTACAACTCCTAAATCTGCTTTTTCTTTTTTTACCAATTCACAGATGTCCCCCAAATGTTCTTTCAAAGGTTCCGGGTTATGTGGAAAGTGACCTGTTGGATCACAATACAGCTTGATGGTTTCACATCCCAGTTTATCTAAAAGCATTGGAATTGCAATCCCTCCTGTAGAGTTTACTGCATCCAGTACTACTTTGAATTTTTTTGCTTTAATAGCTTCCACATCTACCATTGGAAGGTCAAGAATCTGCTGGATGTGAATATCAAATGCATCATCTCTGGTTTCATATTTCCCTAGATTATCTACTTCTGCATAGTTGAAGTCTTCACTTTCTGCCAGCGCCAATACATCGGCTCCGTTTTCACCGGTGATGAATTCTCCTTTTTCATTTAATAGTTTAAGGGCATTCCATTGTTTTGGATTGTGAGAAGCCGTAAGGATAATTCCTCCGTCTGCATTAAGCTCAGGAACCATTATCTCCACTGTAGGTGTTGTAGAAAGACCTAAATCAATCACATTTATACCCAACCCCTGTAATGTTGCTGTAACCAGAGAAGAGACCATCTGACCTGATATTCTCGCATCTCTACCGATAATAAGAGTCAGATCTTTTTTATTTTTATTATTCTGAAGCCAGGTCCCGAATGCGGAAGCGAATTTCACCACATCAAGTGGGGTAAGGTTATCATTTACTTTTCCGCCTATGGTTCCGCGAATCCCTGAAATAGATTTTATTAACGACATTATGTTTTTATTATTTTATTATTTTCTGTCTAAATTTTCCAACGCAAAGATACTTAAAAGACCTTTCAACTTATAGAACCGGGATTTTTTTTTGGATTTTATCGTAGGTGTTTTTTACAACTTTCGGAGGAGCAAAACGATAGCCTATGTATAAGAGCCCGTAGAGGTTACTGTTTTCTACTGTTTGGTTATTTTTCTGATCGTAAGCATAAGCACTAAAATTCATTTTCCCACCGAATAAAAAACGATCGGTGTTGTAACCGATGTGAAGCCCTCCTTCCATTCTTATGGTTAGATATTGGGCATTTTCCTTTACACCTCCATTCTCAATATTACGGTAGCTGGAGAATTTCCCTCCGAGTCCCAATGCCAGAAAAGGTGAAATATTAATATTTTTACCAAGTACCCAATTGTAGAAGTATCCGATGTTACCCCCAATTTTATATTGAAATTCTTTACTTTTTATTCCTTCGGTTTTATTTCTGAAAATCGTAAGATCATAATCCAGAAACGGGACCCAGCTTCCACTGCTGTTTTTCTGCCATTCTCCCTGGGTATAAATGCTTTTTGCTGAAAAATTTTTATTAAGAATATAGGATGTAGATCCTCCGAAACTCTGCACCCGCAGATCAGGAAACTGAAGGTAAGGGTCTCTTCCTTCCTGCCATTGAGGAAAAAGGTCTTTCATATTTTCAAGATAAAATCCACGTACATTTTTGTAATAAAAAGTCTGGATAAATCTTTTTGGAAAAAGCCTGAAGCTGAAGTCTGTATAAGAACTGCTGCCTTTCAAAGCCCCGCTGTCATTTCCCTGTAAAAACTTAGGGGCAAATGATAGCGTAGCACTTATAATTTTATAATCGACTGAAAGGGATGTTTTAACCTTGTTATTGATTGAGAAGACTGTTTTCTCTGCATCTTTATATTCTCCTTCTGAAAAGGTATAGCTTTCAATATTGGTATCGAGATTGACACGGATCATAACCTGCTCCGCATAAGATTTAATATTGGCAGTATCGCTTTGTGCTTTCGTAAGGAAGGCAAATGATAAAAATAATAAAACGAATATCGCTTTTGGAATACTCAACCCGGATATTTTAAATTAAAAAATGAAAATACTACATTTTTTTCAATTATCCATTGATATCCCTATTTAAGAGCAGCCGCAGTCTTTATCGCAGTTTGTTCTTTTGGAGCTGAATTTTTTCGGTGCAAAATTCTTTCTAAGTACTTTAAATAAAGAGTAGCAGGCAAATGCTACAATTATGAAAATAAGTACATACTGAAAAATTAATGATGAGTCCATTACTTTAAAATCTGATATGCTATCATCGACACAAAATATGCCAAACCTGTCATCATGACTACCTGAAAGCCGGTCCATTTCCAGCTTTTGGTCTCTCTGTAGACTACTGCAAGTGTAGAAACACACTGCATTGCAAATGCGTAAAACAGAAGAACGGAAATTCCTGTAGCAAAGCTGAATACTTTTTCTCCATTCGGTTTTACATCTCTTCTCATTTTATCAATTACCTTTACCTCCGGAGCGTCATCTTCCAGACTGTATAAAGTAGACATTGTTCCCACAAAAACCTCTCTTGCTACGAAGCTGGTAAGGATTCCTACCCCCATTTTCCAGTCGTAACCCAAAGGAGCGATAACAGGCTCTATTCCTTTACCCATTTTTGCCAGATAAGAGTGATCAAGGTGAACGTCTGCCGCTACCAGCTCATCTGCTTTTTGCTTGGGCCCAAAATAGCTAAGGAACCAGATAATGATACTTACAATGAAAATGATCTTACCAGCACCGGTGATGAAGTCCCATACTTTACCCAAAACCATTTTAAAGTCATATCCGAAAAGTGGTTTTTTATAGGCAGGAAGGTCCATTACCAGATAGGTTTTCCCTTGATTTTTAATAAATCCTTTAAGAATTGCAGCTGATAATAATGCGACTAAAAAGCCGAGAAGATACATTGCCATCAGGACCAGAGCTTTGTACTTTATTCCCAAAAATGATCCTTCAGAAATTATCAGACCGATAACAATACTGTATACCGGAAGTCTTGCTGAACACGTCATAAATGGTGTTACGAGAATAGTCAGCAATCTTTCTTTAACGTTTTCAATATTTCTAGTGGAAATTACCGCGGGAATAGCGCATGCAGTTCCCGATACAAGGGGAACAATACTTTTACCGTTAAGCCCAAAGGGACGGAGTAATCTATCCATGAGGAACACTACTCTTGCCATATATCCTGAATCTTCTAACAGATAAAGGAAATATAAAAGAATTCCTATCTGTGGTGCAAATACCACAATTCCTCCGATTCCCGGAACGATACCGTTCGAGATCAGGGAATTAACAGGCCCTGCCGGAAGGTGCTCTCCTGTAAAAGCAGCCAACCATGAAAAGAAGCTTTCAATCCAGTTCATCGGATATTCTGCCAGAAAGAATACACTCTGGAAAATAACCAATAGAATTATAAGGAAAACTACATAACCCCAGAATTTATGAACTAAAACTTTATCCAGTTTTTCTGTCAGTAATTCTTTAAACTGTGCTTTTTTAGAGATTACATCTTCTAAGATTTTATCTACATATTGATATCTTCTAACAGTTTCCTGAACCTGCAGTCTTTTAGGAACCAGGCTTTTAGTCTCAGAAGCATTAATCTGTTCTACTACGGATCCTATTCTTCCGAGATCTGTGCCCAGTGAAAGGCTCATCCAGGCTTTATATTCATTATCAAAACCTTTGTGTGATGCCAGTTTCTGAATGAAATCTTTATGTTCGCTTGGCGTTTCGAAAGAGATTTTATCTGCTTTTAAAAACTCATTGTTATAAACGGCTTCTCTTACCTCATCAATACCAATCTGCTCTTTGGCGTTGGTCTGAATAATTTTAATGCCCAGGGCTTCAGAAAATTTCTTGACATCTATGGTTACCCCTCTTCTTTCTGCCTGGTCAATCTGATTGACAATCAGCATCATCGGAATACCTAGATCCTGAATCTGCTGAAAAAGCAAAAGTCCTCTTTTTAAGCTTAATGCTTCAAGAATATAAACAACTCCTGCATAGTTTTTCTGCTCATCAATCAGATATTTTGAAAAAATAGCTTCATCTTCAGAACTTGGATACACACTGTAAGAACCAGGAAGATCAACTACTTCAACTTCCTCATTTTCATACACATATTTCCCTGAATGGCTTGCTACGGTAACACCTGCATAGTTTCCTGTTTTCTGCTTTTTGTTGCAAAGCGTATTGAAAACGGTAGATTTTCCTACATTGGGATTTCCGACTAAAAGTATCTGTTTTTTCTTGTTTTCCTGCATTAATTCAATTCTTCAACAATGATATAATCTCCTTCTTCCTCACGAAGAGCAATCCGGCTTTTCTCTGCTCCAAATTCTACATACATCGGTCCATTGAAAGGAGCCTGGTACAAAATCCTGAAAATGGTCTCCGGGAGAAGTCCCATTTCAATGATTTTATTGGGCATTTTCAGATGGTCATTATCATATCCCAATATCTTCCCCATTTTATTTTTAGGGAATCCACTTAATTTATGTAATCCTTTCACTTCCAAAGCCTAATTTTTAGTGATGCAAATATACGCTATTTAAATTTAATCTAAATAACGTTTCGGTATAAAAGAAATCAACCCAAACACATTGCTGTATCTGGGTTGATTCAAAATATAATTTAGTTGATATGAATGCTTATTTTTTCTTCTTATCAGAAGCTTGTTCTTTTTCTATTGGATTGTCGTTAGCATTGTAAAAATCCTTATACTGCTTTTCCTGCTTTTTCATCATATCTCCTACCGTTCCATCCATTCCAGGGATGGTTTTAGACATCATTTCCTGTGTCATCATAGGTCTTACAGAAGAAAACGGATCTTTTTTAAAGTCACTAAAAGTTTTCTCAAATTTTTCTCTTGTTAACTCATTTACTTTTCCTCCTGAAGCATGCATTAAATTTTCAATGTAAGAGAATTCCGTATAATCTTTCACTTTTTTATTTCCCTGCAATACCCAAGAGTAATTTTTATCAGCATCTTCAATTTTTACAATTAAACCGGGAAGCCCATAAAACTTATAAGGTCCGTCCTGAAATGGAATATCTGTACTAAACCAAGCAGTCCAAGTTCTTCCTCCAAAATCAGTTGTTGCCTTTTGTGCGTTATATTCTCCTATTTTTTGTTTATCAGCTAAGATATTCCAGTTGAATTTTAATTCTTCACTATAACCAATATTTGTTGGAGTAAATCCGTTAGCTATCTTATCCACATATTGTACTTTCATACTTGGGTATGACTTGTATATCCTTGCTGAAATTTTCGGGGTTTTAAGAGATTTTGAAAAGTCTTTCATCATCCCTGATTTCTTAATTGCCTCCATTTCAATCTTCATAATAGAATCCTGAGCGATCACTGTATAATCCTGATAAATTGATCTGTTCTTATCTGTTATATCTAAAATGGTCACTACCTTATCCAGCTTTGCCGAATCTTTCTTCGGCTTGAAAGTCAATTCATAAAAGAAACGGTTTGCAGTTTCTTTGGATTCCTGAGCTCCTGCAAATGCAAAAAGAGCGATAAGAAATACTGAGAATAGCTTTTTCATTGTATCAAAGTTTACCTAATAAGTAATCATATTTGTTATTTTGTTACAATATTTTTTAATTTTTATTTTTTGTAGTTTTTTTCATCAGTTTTAAAATTATGATTTGCCATGCAAAAAATTATGATTCTGTTAAAATATTTTTGAATCTAAAACACTTATCTTTAGGCTTTTAAAAACAAAATATTATGGATACCTTATCTCAATTAAAATCCGAACTGGAGGGAGAATTCCAAACCACAAAAAAATTTATTGATCTTTACCCTGAAGGGAAAAATGATTACGCCCCTCATGAAAAGAGCATGAAAATGATGCCGCTTGCCACCCATCTTGTAGAAGTTTTTGAATGGCCCAATACCATTTTGAATACCTCGGAACTGGATTTTGCCACAGGAGGCTACAAACCTACAGTTCTTTCAACAAGGGAGGATCTGATTAAAAAACTGGATGACAGTTATCAGGCCGGTAAAGCTGCTTTAGAAAAGGCTACAGAAGATGAGCTGAACCCAAGCTGGACGATTAAAAATGATGGGCACGCACTGGCCAGCTGGAGTAAATACGGAGCGATCAGACATGCTTTAAATCAAATTACCCACCACAGAGCTCAGCTTGGAGTATATTACAGACTGAACAATATTCCTTTACCGGGAAGTTACGGTCCTTCTGCTGATCAGCAAAGTTTTTAATACATCATTATATCTCAACAAAAAACCAATCCCGAGGGATTGGTTTTTATTTTATTTAAAGTTGAATTTTACGGTAAACATTACCTGGCTGGGGCGGAGCTGAATTTTGGTGTATGTATTGGCTGTAGCGCTCACATCATACGTTTCAAAAACTTTTCTGTTGGCAATATTCATCCATTTTATTTCAAAATCGACTTTTTTCTTTGCCCATGAAAACTGATATGAAATATCATAGAATGCATTATTATAGCTTTGGTTTATATTACTGCTGTTCACCTGATCCCAGTTAAAACCTATTGTGTGGTTCTCTATCGGATAGAAATAGGCTGCAAGGTTGTGGGTATATCCGTTTCTTTTGCTTTTACCATTAAGCTCAGGAAGCAAACTGGTATTGGTTTGTTTGGTAAGTGAAATACTTGCATTATAATCAATACTCATCCAGCTGAAATAAGTATTATTCAGCTTAAACCCATAAGACTGGGCATTATTTTCTCCTTCATAGGCTCCATCATTCTGATAAGCATCTGATCTTGAAGTATTATTACTATAGCTTACTGAAGCATTTGTTTTAAATTTTGGGAAATATTTTCCTACTTCTGCACTGTATACATTGCTTACAGCATGGTTGTCCTGTTCTATATAGCTTCCGATCATAAACCCGGAAGAATTCCTTGTAGGGTTGGACATTAGGTTTCTTTTGATGTCACTGAAGCGATAATTAACGTTAAAAAACAAATTATTAAGTGGATTTCTATATTCAAGCCTGACTCCCGTAGATTTTGTGTTACTCTGTGGAATGGGATTATCTGGGCTCATCACATTGATTCCATTTGGAGACTGCATAAGGTAACCTGCATATGCCGTATTCACATCACCAAAATTATTGCTTATGTTCCCATTCGCGGAAGCTTTCCAAAATGAAGCAAATGAGTACTGTACAAAAGCATTCGGTTCAAAAGTAACTTTATTCACCGATTTGTCAACGTTTCTCAAAGGATCATCTGCCTTAATATTATTGGAATTTACAGGAAGATTAGCAAATAACATCCACGATTCGCTTTTATAGTTCACTCCTACACTTCCATAAGGTGAAGCTATAGAATAGGTGAGATCATTGTAATAAGCATCCCCATATCCAAAATACTTTCCGGCCTGCAGATTAATCAACGCAGAATTAAGAGTGGTTGTCTTATAATTAAAACCTACTTCCGGGGTAAATGTCCATCCTTTAGCAGAAAAGCCAATATTGGCAGAATGATTAGCTTCAAAAGTTTTAAGTCCGAACTTCTGTCTTACAGTTTCTGCTTTAAATCCTGGCATAAAACCCGGAATTTCCAGATAAGAAGCAGGCGTAACATCTAAAGTCTGTTTATCATTCTGATAATTGATAAATGATTTAACATTCACCATTTTTTCTTTCCACGGAATTATTGTACTCAACGAGTTCTGGAACGATGAAGTAGGGGATTCTACAGCCTCCTCTCCATGTCTGCTAGATGTATTTGACGATGTACTCGTTCTGTCTGCCAACGCCCTGTCTGCATTCCAGAATTGAGAGAAACTGGTGGTATTTTTAAAGAACCCTTTTTTAGCATTCTTTGTAAAGATCAATTCTCCTTTTGCTTTATCTGTATAAAAGTTATTCAAAACATTCTGAATGACAGTAGAAGCAGGCGTATCAGGTGTTGCAAAATAATCCGTTTGTTTATAACTTTCCCTGCTTACTGCATTATTGGTATAGTTGGCACTCGCTTTTAATTCCCACTCCTTCTTCTTATCGATATTAACTAAATAATTGGCTGATAAATAATGAACATTATTCATTAAATATCTCTTGACAGGAAGATCAGGAGTACTTGCATTTTCTACACTCAGCCAGTTATTTTGACCGGCATTGATTCTTCTTCCTTCCCATGAACTTCCAAAGGCAAGAATATTTCCTTCATTTTCTACCTGCTCGCCCATATTATTGGTTTTGTAGTTGACCACCCACTGACTTTTCTGTCCAAAAAACATAGGGGTAAGCTTAACATTCCAAAGCCATGGATCTCCGAAACCGGTTCCTACTTCTCCCCTACCTGTCATGGTAACAGAGTTTTTAAGCTTGATATTAATAGCTGCCTGATCAGAAGGAACCTTGTCCTGAAGTATTTTTACGGGCTGGTGGTTTTCAAGAACCTCTACTTTTTGGACGGCATCTTTGGGAAGAGAATTATTTATGGTACCATATCCTCCTTCCATAAGGTCTTTTCCGTTGACGTAGAATTTATTAATTGCATTTCCCTGATAAAGAATTGTTCCGTCATTGTTCACTTCAATACCCGGAATCTTTTTCATCACATCTGCCAGTGTCCTGTCGTTTTTACTGTTGAATGCCTTAAGATCATAAGAGATGGTATCTCCTCTTGCGGTGATCATCTTTGTTTTTAACTGTACTTCTTTAATTTCTGTAGCTTCAGACTGCATTTTAAAATTCAGAGTCTGGTCACTATTGCTGATTTGTTTGGTAAGGGGTTTCTGATTGAATGCTTTTACCTTAAGATCTACATTACTCTCTCCGGAAGTAAAAGTTACTTTGTACTCTCCTTTAGAATTGGTAATTGCATAGGCAAGTATGGCATCTTTACCGGGCTCTTCAATTGTAACACTGGCACTTGGTACTGCTACCCCGTCGTCGTCAGTGATCTTTCCTGAAACCGTCTTCTGTGCGAAAGTAAGCACAGTAAAAAAAAGCATCAGAAATAAAGAAATATTTTTTTTCATACTTATTATTTGCTCAATTAGTTAGTCTTTATGATAATTCGTTACACTTCTTTTAAAGATCTCTTTTATTACAAAAAGTTAAATCTATATCACTACGAAAATAGTTATATTTTTCATATGTCGAAAATTTTACTCAATTTATTAGAATGAATCGCTTATTAGCAATTCATAAGTAAGAATTATTAAAATAAATTTTGAATTACCACATAAAAATAAAATTGGTCAATAAGCTCATTTTTATCATTTTTGTTCTATTTACAAAAATTAATATTATAGTAGCAAAACGAATCAAAATTCTCAAGTCTTAATATTAAAATTTACATATAAACATATATCCCTACATGAAGAACTAAAACAGCTCATTGATTCTCATTTTCAAATTTTATCAACTTCCAAGTGATTTTATCTATTTAATAGAAATATAATATTTATGGTTATTTCAATTATTCCAGCTGCAATAACTATTAACTGTCCTACAGGTATATTTTAAAGTGTTTCATTCTCATTTATTCAAAGAATAGTAAAAAACTAATTAACCAATACAAACACCTATGTTTTTATTTAGACTAAATAATAAAATTGAGTTAGAATCATGAGTTAAAAAAATCATTAACCTTCATTTGTAAATATTAATTTAATAATTTTGTAATATAAATTTATTAAAATGGGAATAATTTTAAAGCCTATAGATGTTGTAGATGACATTTCTAAAGAAGAATTCTACGAAAAATATCTAAAGCCAAGAAGGCCCGTTGTCATCAAAAATATGGCAAAAAACTGGCCTGCATATCAAAAATGGACGATGGAATATATGAAGGAGGTTGTAGGAGAAGTGGAAGTCCCTTTATATGACAGCTCAAAAGCAGACCCTTCTGCCCCCATCAATTCTTCTGCTGCAAAAATGAAGTTCGCAGACTATATAGACCTTATACAGCGCGAGCCTACCGATCTAAGAATATTCCTTTTTGATCCCATAAAATACGCTCCAAAACTTTTGGAAGATTATATTTCTCCTAAAAAACTGATGGGAGGTTTCCTTGATAAATACCCTAATATGTTCTTTGGCGGAAAGGGATCTGTAACTTTCCTTCACTTTGATATCGATATGGCCCATATTTTTCACACGCATTTCAATGGAAGGAAACATATCCTTCTATTTGATTATAAATGGAAAGAAAGACTGTACCAGATTCCTTATGCGACTTATGCATTGGAAGATTATGATATCGAAAATCCCGACTTTACAAAATTCCCAGCCCTCGATGGCGTAGAAGGTATTGAGTGTTTCCTTGAACATGGGGATACTTTGTTTATGCCTACAGGATGGTGGCACTGGATGAAGTATCTGGACGGAAGTTTTTCTATTTCTCTAAGAGCGTGGGACAAATCATGGGCAGTAAAGGCACATTCTCTGTGGAACCTTACTGTACAGCGAAAGTTCGATGACATTATGAAGTCGAATTTCAAAAAGAAATATATGGACTGGAAAGAAAAACTTGCTTTTAGAAGAGCCGAAATCGCCTTGAAAAGAGGTTTACCAAAATAACAAAAAGACGTTTCGAGTGAAACGTCTTTTTGTTTACAATCTATTTGTCAACTATTTACAAGACTCTATAGACAGGATACTGTCTGAATGTTTTCTCTTCAAAATAAGGAGAATGTTTATACACCCAATCCAATTGTGCTTCCCCGTCTTCTGAAAGTTTTTTATCTGAAGTTTTAGCAACCTCGAAATCTTGTCTCAGTTTTTTATCATTTTTCAAAAGCTCTGCTGCGGTATCTTCAAAAATGTATGCAGAGTAGTATTCTTTCTGAGCTAAGATTCCGTCAAAGAAATTCCAGTTGAAAAAAGAGTCTAATGCTTCAGGTTCAAGTGTTTCTATGATATATTTTACCCCTGCCTGGCTGGTAGAAATCAAATAGTCTCCTGCTGAGAACGTCTCGTTCTTTTTCATTGACTCTACTGAAGTATCAGAATGAAGGTAATGCCCTTCATATGGATTTTTAACAGTTTTAAAATCTTTAATTTTATAGGATTCGACTGCAAAGGTGCTGTCCTTCTGAATAGGTTTCATTTGAATTCCGTTTCTCTTAAACTCTTCAATAACACGGTATTGAGACTGCGGAATTACATAGTATTTAGGAATGGTAATATATCCTGTAGGAACAGCTGTTGTAAAAAGCTTTATTTTTTTAGTAAAAGGTTTGTTTCTGTCATAATACAGCCTCAGCTTTCCTGAAACTTCACTGGGTTTATATTTTCCTTCGTACCCTTTAAAATCCATGGAAGAAAATTTAGTAGAATCTATTTTCCAACGGATTCCGTATTGCTTTCCGGCTTGATACTGTTTTAAATTTTCAAGGCGAAGCTGCTTTATTTTATGATAATCCTTGTCTAAATTCTGAAGATTTACTAACATATACTTATAAGTAGCGTCTACTCTTTTGTCATAAGGTTTCAGCATATGCGTCTCGGGAACGGTTCCTAAAGAATTGAAGAGTGTCGTATATCCTGTAGAGTATCTCGGAGAATCTTCGAAGGCCGCAAAACCAACTTCGGGTACATCACCATGAATGTTTACGTAGGGCGTACTTTCGTAACCCAGTTTCTTCATATCATCAAGATTTTTAGCCTGATAATCATTATAGAAATAAGAACCTAAAATATTTCCCAGCCGTTCTTTGAAGGTAGAGATATAGGTAAATGTATATTGATAGTCTGCTCCGTTGCTGACATGGTTATCAATAAATACATCAGGCTTCAGCCACTGATAAATTTCCTGGAAGCTTCGGGCATTTTTAGAATCAGCTTTTATAAAGTCTCTGTTCAGGTCATAGTTCCTTGTATTTCCTCTGAAGCCATATTCTTCAGGTCCATTTTGGTTGGCCCGCGAATAAGAACCTCTGTTCAGCATTCCGCTTATATTATATGCAGAAATAGCGGCAATAATGAAGTTTTGAGGAGTTTTGATTTTCTTAACAGCCAGATCCCGCATCAGCATCATCGTTGCATCAATTCCATCCGGTTCTCCTGGGTGAATTCCGTTATTAACAAAAAGAATGGCTTTATCTTTTCTTAATTTTTCAAGATCTTTTTCAGGGAAAGGGTTATAAACAACTACATAAATAGGTTTTCCGTTGTCATCTTCACCTCTTTTAAGATATTGAATTTCAGGAAATTTTTTAGACAGATTCTGATAATAGGTATTCATTTCATCATAGGTAACGGTCTGATTTCCGTTTCCTTTTTCAAAAGGGGTCTGAAGTGAATTTTGGGCGAAAATAAATGTGGAGCTTATAAAAAGCAGGAGGTATTTCAGTTTCATTGTGGACATATTTCACGATTTAAAATTAGTCAATATGAAGCTTCCAAAAAAACAAAATGCTAAAAAGACTGAATTTATTATGTTAAATCAGAAACATCACAGGTTTTGAAAACCTGTGATGTTTGACGGGTAAACAATTTATATATCCCGAAATTCATCTATTTCTCTTTCTTATACTATCTGTTTCTTCCTTTTTCATGAGGATACAAGAGTGGCAGCGGATCGCTTTGCCAGAATTCTTTGGTTTCAATATCCATGATGGATAAAGCTCCAGTAAAGGCGGCTCCGGTATCTATATTCCAGATATTGGCCTTATTGACCGGTGTTTTGATCCCAAGATATAATGTTGGGGTATGCCCAATGAATATTTCTTTATATAAAAGCAGTCTTTTAGGATATAATTCTGAATTTCTTTTCAGATTTTTATCCATTGCAACAGCAGTTTCCCAAAGGGTTCTGTCCCAATGGTAATTACTGGAGTAGACTTCTTTTTCGGGTCCATGCATGGAGGAGTATCCTGCGTGAATAAACAAGCGGTTCTGATCATCAACGTAGTAGTTTTTCATCATTTGAAAGAATTCAAGATGGTTTTCCAAATCTTTCGGGGAATAATCTTTATAGCTTTGTATTGTACTTTTTCCGCCATTGAAAAGCCATACTTCCGGAGCGTTCCCGAAAGCAAGCCAATCTTCACACCATGCATCATGATTTCCCTTGATGAAAATACATTCCTGATTTTGAGAAAGCTCTATTAGAAACTGAATAATCCGGGAGGATTCACTCCAGCCGTCTACATAGTCTCCAAGGAAAATCAATGTATCATTAGGAGTAACCTCAGCGCGTTCAAAAATCTGCTGCAATGCCCTAAATCCACCGTGAATATCTCCTATTACTAATGTTCTGCTCATTAAATTTGTCTTTATTAACGTCTACTACTTTTTTATCAGGCTCTTCAGCATTATTTTGAAATATACTGTGCATCTACAAAATCTGTCAGCCAGACTCCGTTTGCTGAAAGATAAAACACGACCCCTTCTTCATACATCTTCCCTGTTCTGATTGTCAGAATAACAGGTTTACCGTGTCTCATTCCCACCTTTGTAGCAGTCTCTTTATCAGCACTTAAGTGTACGTGCTGACGGGTCCTTTTTTCAATTCCTTTTTCTAAAATAGAGGACATATTAGCTTCAGCCGTTCCGTGATACAAAAAATCAGGAGGCTGCACACCTTCCAGCGAAAGATCTATATTAATAGAATGTCCCTGGCTTGCACGGATTTGGGTTTTATCTTCGCTAAAAGCAAAACGTTTTTTATTATTAGTTTCTACTACCTCATCTAATTCTTCGGGAGTAAAATATATTCTCTTTTGGGCTGATTTTGCTCTCAGCTCTTCTACATCTGCCCAGCCATTTTCATCTAATTTCACACCGATTGTTTCCGGCTGATGGCGTAAGATCAGGCTTAAAAATTTACTTATTTTTTTCTTTTCTATTTCGTTCATGGTTATGTTTTAGTTAGCAATTATAAAATTCTGGAGAAAAAGTTACTTCAAACCCCATCATTTCCGTTATTCTCTCTGCGTACTTATCAAAATCACGAATAACTGGAGAAATTGAAAGCATCAAAATTTTATTGTTCGGTAGGCAAATAAAAAAACTAGCATCACCCGGTCCCTTTCCGGGAAGCATATTTTGAATTTCTATTCCTTTTACCTCATGTAAAGGAACTAATAAAGTTCTATTATAAGTTGAAAAACCTAACATGCCGTTTTTCTCATCCACCCAAAATAAAGTATTATTATTTAAAAAGTCCAATACTTCAGGTGGCGTTTTAAATAAGTACTTTGTAGCGTTGTAAATCTTCTTGTTTCCCATGTCTACATATTTATCTATTTTGATTTTCCCTTTATATTCCTTCAAGGGCTCTTCAGCAATAGATCCTTCTTTTTTTGGCCTGCAAAATAAATTTGAGAGCATTCTTATCAAGGTTTTCACTATTATATAAAATATTTATTTTCTAATCGTGTACAAAGGTTTTCAATATCCTCCTTTCTTACCAGCTCATCAACCCATCGCTGAGGAATATTTTCA
This sequence comes from Chryseobacterium sp. MEBOG06, assembly GCF_021869765.1. NCBI lineage: Bacteria > Pseudomonadati > Bacteroidota > Flavobacteriia > Flavobacteriales > Weeksellaceae > Chryseobacterium > Chryseobacterium sp. MEBOG06. Next base: position 5,167,522 of record NZ_CP084580.1, read on the forward strand.
AATCCATAATAAATTCCGGCAATTCCTCCGGTAATCGCTCCATTAGTATCAGTATCCTCACCCAGATTAACGGCCTTCAAAACGGCTTCTGAATAACTTCCTGAGTTTAAAAAGCACCATAAAGAAGCTTCTAAACTATAGAGGACATAGCCCCGGCTTTTAATCTCATCTTCAGGATAATCTGAAATATCATTCTTTAAAATTCTATGAAAAAGCTCGACCTCTTTTGGGTTAAAACCTTGATATTCTGAATATTCCAAAGCTATATTTTGCATATGAGAATAGGCTTCTTTTTTATCTTTTCCTTTAATCAGCTGAATAGCAAAAATCACATACATGAAACAGGCAAAAACGGAACGGAAATGCCCATGGGTGATGCTGGAAACCTCTTTTACGGTAAGATATAACTTTTGAATATCTTCTTCATTTTCAAGGTAAAAAGCAAGAGGAAGAGTCCTCATGAGAGAACCATTCCCGTTATCTTCTTCAAAAATATTTCCTGAAAATCTGGCACTTTCTCCTTTAATCAGTCTTGCAACGGAATGCCTTGTAGTACCGCCAATATCGAAAAGCCTTCCGTGAGCGGTCCAGTGTCCGTATTTCACCCATTTTACAAAGCTTGCTCCTATCTTTTCCAGATCATACCCTTTTGTGAGCTCTTCTGTAAGGCAAAGGGTCATAGAGCTGTCATCACTCCATGTGCCCTTAGGCTGATTCCAGGACATATACTCCAGCATTGTGGTAACAGGATTTCTTTTCAGATCTTCTCTTTTTTTTAATTCTACAGGAACGCCTAGTGCATCGCCAATGCAGACTCCCATAATACCGGCTTTGACTTTGTTTTCCATTATGCAAGGTTTACCAGTTTGTCAAATAAAAGTTTCATTCCCTTTGTTGCGGGTTCTTTCATCACAACGGCTCTCTGCCCGTATCCGAAGCCTGTTTCGTTAGGATTGATAACGATTAAGAGACAGTCATCTTTGATCTCATGAATCAATCCTGCTGCAGGATATACTTGTAGAGAAGTTCCGACTACCAGTAAAATATCCGAATTTTTTACGATATCTTTTGACGTCTGATATAAAGGAACATCTTCTCCGAACCACACGATAAAAGGTCTCAATTGGGCTCCATCTTCAGCCTTATCTCCTATATTAATATCGCCTTTTTGCTCATAGATCAATCCTTTATTATTACAAGAGCAGGATTTGAACAGCTCACCATGGATATGAAGGATATTAGTGGAACCTGCTCTTTCATGAAGATCATCGATATTCTGGGTAATAATCTCTACTTCGAAATGTTTTTCCAACTCTGCCAATAAATGGTGGGCTTCGTTAGGCTGTACTTCATGCAGCTGTCGTCTTCGCTGGTTATAAAATTCCAGAACCAACGCTCTGTCTTTTCTCCATCCTTCCGGACTTGCCACATCTGTTACGTTATGATTTTCCCAAAGACCGTCTCCGTCTCTGAATGTTTGTATTCCGCTTTCTGCGCTTATCCCAGCACCGCTTAATATGGTTAATTTTTTCATTGGTTTTTAATTTTTTTTTTCGGGCAGCGGCCATTTGTTTTGTCATGACTATCCCAATATTTTTGTTCGTAAGATTGCCAAAACCTACTCTAAAAGCTTTTTATAAATATCTTCGTTTTCATCGTCAAAACATACAAAAATAGCCTTTTCTATAACTTCTGATTTAAATTTTCTGACCACATCAACAGCAATTTTTCCTGCCAGTTCTTTTGGAAACTTATAAACGCCTGTACTGATATTTGGAAAGACAATAGTTTTTATGCCATGGCTTTCTGCCAGTTTTAAAGAATTAACATAACAGTTTGCCAAAAGCCTCGAGCATCTTTCTTCATTATTATTCCAAACCGGGCCAACCGTATGAATAACATATTTCGCAGGAAGATTTCCGGCAGTAGTGATGACCGCTTCTCCTGTAGGGCATTTACCCTGGCGGTTTCTGATTGCCCTGCACTCTTCCAATATTTTTGGTCCTCCGGCTCTATGAATGGCACCATCTACGCCTCCGCCCCCAAGCAAGGATGAATTGGCTGCATTGACAATAGCGTCAGCATGAATTTTTGTAATATCTGCTTTTATTAATTCAATGTTCATAAAATGGGCTTTTTTTCCAGTTTTCTACCTTTTTTGTCCAAATAGGAATTGTATTTTCATCACCGTATAAAATGCTTACTGCTCCTGCCATGGCGCAGGTTGTGTCTCTGTCTCCTAATGCCGAAACCGTATTCCAAAGGCATTCTTCAAAGTCTGTTCTATATCTTGACAGCATCCATATGACAAGCGGTACGGTATCCTGTGCTGTCATTTTTATGCCGTTTCCAAGTGTTTTTGTCAATAACTCAATACTTGGGTTTCCTTGCAAATAAAGAGCTTTATTCAGCTTACTTTTCATATCAGAATCATTCAATTCATTTTGAATTTTGTGGATGAAATCTTGCTGGTCAAGCTTTATCATTCCTAACGTTTCCTGAACAGCAAAGGCTGCTGCAAGGGCAATAGCTTTTGTGCCTTCTATCGCTTCTTTATTAGCATGGGTCACCTCACAGGAAAGTTCTGAATTATTTTTAATTTCTTCAAGATCATCATAGAAATAAGCACCGATGACTGAAGCTCTCATTGCTCCGCCATTTCCCATGGATCCCTGTCCTTCAAACTTCGCATAAGAAACCTCTTTCCAGCTTTCGCCAGTATTCAATGCTCTGAAATATTGATGCATAGAAGGTCCATATCCTCTTCTGATATCCCGGTAATAGTTTTTTGTAAACTCCTCTGCCAGACAATCCTGCTTGATTTCCCCACATTTTTCCAAAGACCTGAAAATAGCAATTGACATAATGGTATCATCGGTAAAATCCAAAGAACTTTCAGGAAGAATTCTTTGATGAATATGAGTCTTCATCAAACTTTCTTCTCCAAAAAAGCTTTCTCCAAATGCGTCTCCAATGGAGAGACCAAGCAATGATTTTTCTGCAAAAAAGAGTTTATCCGGTTTCATTGTATTTCTTCAAACGGCATCAGCATTTCTTCTTTTTTGGTAAGAATTGCGAAGACCACTCTTTTAAATTTATTTTTATACTTCCCTTTGAGATATTTTCTGAATAATTCAGCAATTTCTTGTGGGTCATTTTTAAAAACTCCACAGCCCCAGGCTCCCAAAATCAAAGTTTCATTTCCCTGATCCAGGGCTAATGCCAGCATTTTATCGGTTCTGATATCCATGGCTCCAAAAATTTCATGAGCTCTTTCCGGTTCCTGACGTTTTACGACCCCTGCATTCACTGCCGGAGAGGTGATGAAATTACAAAAAACAGGTTTTGGCAGCAATTCTCCTTTATCTTTTCTGAACACAGGAACTTTCGGGCTGTAGATCATGGTATCGGTATAAAAACAGGATTCCATGGCTCTGTGGATGGTGTAGTACTCCCAACCCTGAAGTAGGCTTTCGTGCAACCCCGAGGTTCTTGCAAGGCTTTCTTCCTGAGCTTCTGCGCCATTGATAAAACCTCCTCCCGGATTTTTTGCAGAGGCAAAATTCAGGCACATAATCTTTTCCTGGTTTTCTTCTCCAGACAGTTTTAATATAGCTTTTAAAGAACTGCATCTCCACACTTCAAATTGGGTTTCAAAATCATTGTTTCCAAGAGGTTTATCTGCAAGTTCAGAAAGTTCTTCTGGCGAAAACAAAATAGTTCCTTTTTTACTGGTTTCCAGTTCGTTTTCTATATTTATTTGCTCGTTTATATAATATTTTCTGGCAAGGATCTCTAAGGTATCTTTTGCCATTCCTTTATTGGTCATCGTTAGTTTTTTTATGTTTAATAATAGTTTTTCTATCTCATCATTTGCGGGTTTTTTGAAGTCTTTTCCTATAAATACTTTTATAACTTCAATATTTCCTAGAATAGCTTTATTAAATGTTTCCAGCTCTTCTGAGGGAACCCACAGTTCATTGTGATTTTTCGCTCCTACGTTCTGTGCAGGATATTTATTGATTTCACTTTCCAACACTTTAAATCTGGTTACAAAACCAAGGTAATTTCCTGCTTCATCTCTTGTATTCCACTTTTCTGCAATTTCTGAGGCATAATCTTCATCTAAAACGGGATAAAAAATGGGCTGCCATTCCAATCTTGGAGGAAATCTTTTAAATCCACTTTCTATAATCAAGATCATTTCTTTTTCTCCTACCTGTCTATATAATGTTTTTGTTTTCATAACTTCAGTTTTATCCAAAATCATACACATATACTTCCACATCATTTGCAAGTAATGTTCTTTCAATAATAGGTTCTATTTCTTCCCATTTTCCTCCCGCCAGACCACATCCGATTCTCGGCATATGCACTGAAGCGTTCTGTTGTGAAGCTTCATAACTGAGTTTCAATAGACATTCTTCAACGGCCTCATATCGGATAGGCGGAACACTTGAATGGGTTATAATTTTATGCTGAGCAATCATATTGCAGACCCAGATATCTTCTTCTGTGTGAACAATCTGGATTTCTCCAAGGCTAAAATTCTCTCTGTTTTTAAACCATTCGCGGTATTTCTGTTCCGGCTGCTTCCATCTTTTTGAAATGGCCGTTACAAAACCTTTTCCCCAACCTCCTATATCGTTACAGATATGAGCAATTATTTTATTTCCTTCAGCATGAGGAAGGGTTGCATCTCCTTTTATATATTGTATTGTTTTCATGGTTATTTTTTCTGTCATTAAATATAAAATGAATGCTTTTATCCTCCGGCTATTCTCTCATTAAGAATTAGTAAATCTGCTTAAAATCACTTGAATATGGGGAATAAGATCCATAGACTGCATCCAATTTTATATTCAGATTTTCAATTTTACATTTTTCATCAATCTGGTCCATACAGGTGATGACAAGGTTTTTTTTTGCCGGCTCCCCGTAAGCACCATCCAATTTTAATGCATAATTCAAAAGTTTATAATCTAATTCACCCACCCTGAGCTCTTTCTGATATTCATTAAATGTACAGGTTTCCTCTTCATTATTCTTCAGAATGATCTCTTTTTCATTACTCATCCATCCGTTTCCATGGCGGGTGGCATAGCTTCTTGTCACATAATACATTTCGATATCTTCAATTTTTAAAAATCTGCAGATCTCAAATGCATTTCTTGAAGTGGTATTGGCGTAAGTAACATTCGGGAAAACTCCGTGATCCATGTCCAGTAAAACACCCTGACTTCCTTCAAATATAAGATGATCAAATGAACTTAAATAGCTATAATCATCTATTTTTAAGTCTATTTTATCAATTGCTTCCAAAAAGTCATGCAAATACTCATTGATTTGGCTTTCTTCTGTAAAACCATAGTAATAAGCAATTCCTTTCAGTTTTTCTATCAACATTTCTCTTGGGGCAATCAGATCTATCGCAAACAGCTTATAGGGACTTTCCTGTCTTTTCATTGTAGCTCCGACTCCTTTTCCGCAGGTACCGTGTTCGAGATTTCTGGCATTGGTTCTGTTTTGCCAGACGTCAAAAGGGGTTGTCACTTTTGCAAGCGGATGAATATGCAATTCAATATTTCCTCTTTTAGCCTCTAATTCTTCCTGTTCGTTAAGCAAAAACATCGGATGAATTGTACAGTGTTCGGTGAAGTAAGAAGGCAGGCCGCGAAGTGCACCACTTGCAAAGCTTGAATGAACATGTTTTCTGTTATCAATCATCACGGTATGTGCAGCCTGCTGGCCTCCGGAAAATCGGATAACAACAGCCTGAGGGTTTTGAGAAGCGAGAAAATCTGTGGTAATCCCTTTCCCTTCATCTCCAAAGCCAAGTCCTATCACTATTTGCGCCTTTTTCATTTTTAAAGCATTTGAAAGTTATCCAATCCATCTCTCTCTGATGTTCCGAAGGTCTGATTTTTAAATTTATCACAGATAATATCTTTAATCACATTCGGAATCTCTCTATGGTCTTCTATTGATATACAGTTTTGCCCTAATAAATCTTTCCATCCCTGGTCTGCTCTGAGTGCCTGATCTGAATGCAAAACACTGATATGAAACACTTCGTATCTTTTCTTCGCTTCTTCCAGTAGTTCCTTGTGGGTGTAAGTCTGCTGTCCTTTACCCATAATTTCTCTGATGGCTGAAGCAGGAAGTGCTTTTAAGCAGGGCTCATCACCTACTGTGAACAGCAATCCTTTCTGCTGTCTTTTTTCAAAGGCATCTGTTCTGGTATGAAAAGCGGCAAAATACCAGGCTAAAAGATAGCTCTCTCCGGCATTTCCTCCGCCTCCGGATTCAATGTAAGTGCGGGTAAGCCACATATCCAGTTCTTCATCTCCGGATTCAAACTGCCCGACTTGTAAAGGATAGCCGTCACATTCATGATCTCCAATTCCTAAGAATAGTAAGGCCGGATCCGGGACCCCTCCCTGGATAATTCCTCCCATTAATTTTGGCAGACCTTCTCTGATGAGTTCATGCGGAATATGCCCCATACTTCCTGTAACATCTAATCCTAAAATAATCGGAACAGAATTGGGATGAATTTCTGAATCTCTGGATTCCCTGAAGGAAATACCGTAAGGATTCATGGATTCGTGAGCTTTTCTTTTGGCATTCTGTGTGAAAATTTCACCTGCGGATTTTGTTCCGTATCCTTCTTTACTTGCTCTGTCGTAGCGAGCGTCCATATCATATCTTGTACTTCCCATAGCTAAAAATTTTTTCCAAATAAATATTCAAATCTTTTTCTGGTTACTTCAAGCTGAATATTCAGATTTCTGATTATTAATGATAATTCCATGTCTTTCTGAACAAATTCTTCGGGATTGAAATCCGCAAAAGTCAGACTGTTTCTGTCTAAAGGACTGATATCAATAAGTCCCTCCTGTTCGCGCTCCAATCTTTTTATTTTTAATTTAAGATCTTCAACCCTTCGCCTGTAAATCAATTCGGAATCTCCGCCGATGATTCTGGCTCGGTCTTCTCTTATCTGGTCATTATTCCTTTGTAATGATTCAATAAATCTTGGTTTTAATTCATTTTCCATAGGTTTTATATTTTGTGTTACATATACGCAAAAATAAAATAGCATAGTTTTACAGCCTTATCTTCTGTAAGGCAAAACATTTTTCTATGTTCTTCCGCGTTCAACTAATCCTTTTTTCATCAGAATTAAAATCAGCAGCTAAAAAGTGTGCATAGATTGAAATGGCATACTGATCTCTTTCTTGATCGGATTGAAAGCTTCCTGCCGTTTTCCAATGCCTGGCTTCGGTATTGAATGTATTGGCAAAATATCTTGGTCTTTTCCCCATGTGAAGTATTGTTACATTGGGTGTTTTATCTTTTAAAAATTCCATCATCAGAGTGTCTGCGCCTGTAAAATCTCCTATTATAAATTCAGTATCTGAGAAGTCCAGCTCCTGCAAAGGTTTAACATATAACTGATGAAAGGTTCCCCATGATAAGTTTCCATTTCCGAAAACATAAATCTTTTTTATCATCATTTTTTGTGTTTGGTGTGTGTTTTTACCTTCTCAATTCATCCCTTGCTTCCATCAGCGCAAATCCTAAAAGATTCTGACCATTCCACAGCAAAGGGTTTTCTGCTCTTTGGTCTGTTTCCAGCATTCCGATTCCCCATATTCTATCATAAGGACTGGTTTCTACTAGTACTTTATCTCCGGTAGACAATAGAAATTCTTTAAACTTTTTATTTTGCGAAAATTTTAAAAGATTTCCATTTTTTACAATCTGATATTTATGCTCGTCCCAAAGCTTTGGATCAAAATTTTTTACTTTTCGCCCTAGAGTTTTTGCCTGATTGGGAGTCGCTGACTGTAAGATTTTCTCCAGTGTTTCATGATCATTAAACAATTTCGCTTTTCCAGCCATCATGTAATGTTCTGCAGTCTTATAAATGATATTATCCTCTTCAAATCTCACTGGAAACCATTGACTAAAACATGATTTGGTGATCTCATCTTTTACAGTATGCCCCCAGAAAAAGAGAAACTTGATTCTTTCTTTCTTTCTTTTGGAATCGCTCTTTAATATTTTGAATGGTGTATTTCATTATTGCGTTATTTTTACACAAATTTAAATGAATATCATTTTATCTGCCAAATTTATTTGCGTCTATTTTACACTAATAAATTTAAATAACTGATTATCAATAACAAAAATTTAATTATAAAATTGATGCCCGCTACCAATATTTATCATAAATGACACTTTTCAAATTGATTTTGGCTAAAGCCCATGGAATATTTTTATAAAAAAACGGACTAAAGTCCGTTTCTATTGAATTTTATAAACTGAATGATTGTAATTTAAGGATTGTATACCTGGAAAATATTGGGGCTTAGTAAAACTATTTAATTTCAAAATAAAATCCCTGCTCTTCCAGTTCTTTATATTTCTCCTGATTGAATGTAAAAAGTTTTCCGGGTCTCCCGCTGCCTTCTTTTTTAACGTTATTGGTTTCATTAAGCAATCCATAGCTCATCATTTTTTTGCGGAAATTTCTTCTGTCAATTTCCTGTCCTACAATCGTTTTATAAAGATTTTCAAGGTCTGAAAAAGGAAATTCTTCATTTAGAAGATTGAAGCCAATCGGCTGATATTGAATTTTTGTACGGAGTCTTTTTAGTGCAATATCAATAATATTTTTATGATCGAAAGCCACTACAGGAAGTTTATTGACACTGAACCACTGTGCGTCATCGGCATCAGAATCGGCAAACAGTTCATGATAAGAAGGGTTCACAAGGCCCAGATAAGCCACAGAAACCACTCTATTTCTGGGATCCCGCCCTACGTTACCAAATGTATAAAGTTGTTCTAAAAAATCGGGTTTAATGCCTGCTTCTTCATTCAGTTCTCTTTTTACGGCATCATCCAGATTTTCATCATCCAGAACCAAACCACCCGGAAGTGCCCAGCCACCTTTGAAAGGTTCTATATTTCTTTTGATCAAAAGAAGCTGAAGATCTTTCTTATCGAAATATCCGAAAATAACAGCATCCACAGCCACTTTTATATCTTGTAATTTTTTTGTAGACTCCATAAATTGATTTGCGTTACGAATACACAAAATTACAATTTATCATAACAATAAAAAATATTTAATATATAATAAAAGTTCATACCTTTATATGATCATCGTAACCAACTTAAAACTAAATATTTATGAAAAATCTAATAGTAAGCATTTCTCTGGCTATTTTATTTACAGCCTGTGAGAAAGGAAAGACATCAACTTCAGGTAAAGCTGATTCCGGAGTTGCAGAAAGTGAATGGAAGCCGGTAGATTCTGCAGCTGCTACCAAAGCATGGATGGAATATGCAACTCCAGGTGAGATGCAAAAAATGCTGGCAAAATCTGATGGAACCTGGACAGGAGAAACCACCATGTGGATGGAAAATGGAGGAAAACCCATGATGAGTCAATCTGAAGCGACCAATAAAATGATATATGGCGGGCGCTACCAAATCAGTAATCACAAAGGAAACATGATGGGAATGCCTTTTGAAGGGATGAGTATTGTAGGATATGACAACTCAAAGAAGAAGTTTATAAGTACCTGGATTGATAATATGGGAACCGGAATGATGCACGGAGAGGGTGACTGGAACGCATCAACAAAGTCTGTGGAATTTAAGGGAAAAATGACTGACCCATCAAGACCTGGAAAAGATTGTGATTTCCGAGAAGTCTTTACTTTTGTTGATGACCATACCCAAAAGCTGGAAATGTACGGACCGGATTCCAAGACAGGAAAGGAATATAAAACAATGGAAATAAAATTCACCCGTAAAGGTAAATAAAAAAAAACCGCTTCGTTTGAAGTAGTCATGGTCGGAAGAAAAATCTTCCGACCATGACTAGTATAATTACCGGTCTTTTATTATATAAGTATTATTTACTTTTAATCATTAAGTTTTAGTACAGCCATAAATGCTGATTGTGGTACTTCTACCCTTCCGATCTGCTTCATTTTCTTCTTACCTTCCTTCTGCTTTTCCAATAGCTTACGCTTTCTGGAAATATCTCCTCCGTAACATTTTGCAGTAACGTCCTTCCTTAATGCTTTAATAGTTTCTCTTGCAATAACTTTCGCTCCTAATGCTGCCTGAACAGCAATATCAAACTGCTGTCTTGGAATAAGTTCACGAAGTTTTTCACACATTCTTTTACCAATATAAAATGCATTACTATCGTGAATCAATGATGATAAAGCATCTACCATATCTCCATTGATCAGAATATCCATTTTTACCAATTTAGAAGCACGCATTCCGATTGGTGAATAATCAAATGATGCATATCCTTTCGAAATTGATTTCAAACGATCATAAAAGTCGAAAACAACCTCTGCCAAAGGCATATTAAATGTTAACTCTACTCTGTCTGCCGTAAGGTAACTTTGGTTGACAATTTCTCCTCTTTTCTCGATACAAAGCGTCATTACAGAACCCACAAAATCAGATTTGGTGATAATGGAAGCTTTAATATATGGTTCTTCAACTCTGTCTAAAAGATTGGGATCAATCATTTCAGATGGGTTGTTAATTAAAATTGGTGTCTCAGGATCTTTTTTAGAATATCCGTGGTAAGAAACGTTGGGAACAGTCGTAATAACATCCATGTTAAATTCTCTGTCTAAACGCTCCTGAACAATTTCCATATGCAGCATTCCCAGGAATCCGCAACGGAATCCAAAACCAAGTGCCGCTGAACTTTCCGGTTCAAAAACCAAAGAAGCATCATTCAGCCTTAATTTTTCAAGGGAGAATCTTAATTCTTCAAAATCTTCAGATTCAATAGGATAAATTCCGGCAAAAACCATTGGTTTTACTTCCTCAAATCCATCAATTGGTCCATCTGCAGGATTTACAAAAGAGGTAATCGTATCACCCACTTTTACTTCTCTTGCATCTTTTATTCCAGAAATAATATACCCAACATCACCACATTGAATTGTTTTCTTAGGAACCTGTTTTAGCTTCAAAGTACCTACTTCATCAGCGCCATATTCTTTTCCTGTTGCGAAAAATTTGATCTTTTCGTTTTTAGAAATGCTGCCATTTACCACCTTGAAATAAGCTTCAATCCCTCTGAAAGGATTATAAACAGAGTCAAAAATCAAAGCCTGCAATGGAGCATCGGGATCTCCAACAGGCGCAGGAATTCTGTTGACAATATGCTCCAACAGATCGTGAACACCTTCACCAGTCTTTCCTGAAACTCTAAGCACGTCTTCAGGCTTACATCCTAAAAGACCTACAATCTCATCTGTTACTTCTTCAGGATTGGCTGAAGGAAGGTCTATTTTATTAAGAATCGGAATGATTTCCAAATCATTTTCCAGTGCCAAATAAAGGTTACTGATAGTTTGTGCCTGAATACTCTGAGCAGCATCTACGATAAGAAGCGCTCCTTCACAGGCAGCAATAGAACGGGATACTTCATAAGAGAAGTCAACGTGTCCCGGTGTATCAATAAGGTTTAAAATATATTTTTCTCCTTTATATTCATAATCCATCTGGATCGCATGGGATTTAATGGTAATCCCACGTTCTTTCTCCAAATCCATATCATCCAGCGTCTGAGACTGTAATTCTCTTTGGGTAACGGTATTCGTATACTCCAAAAGACGGTCTGCCAAGGTACTTTTACCGTGGTCGATATGAGCGATTATGCAAAAATTTCGTATGTTTTTCATTTAAGAATCTTGTAATTTGCAAAGATAAAAAAAAGAGAGAGATTATTGTATTTCATTATCTTATTGTATGAATTTATTTAAATTTTGATTTAAAAGTCCTATTTTATACTCTTGGAAATATGCTTTTTTACTCTTACACCCCTTGTCTATACTCAGTAAAAGAAATTCTTGTAAGACAGTCCAGCACTCCACAAAATCATTTCTTTAGAAATCATTTTCAAAAAAAATACGCCTTTAAGTTTATTGTTCAAAAACATAAGCCCCCGTTAAAGAATCCAGATAAACATTGGTTTGTAAGGTAGACTTAAATCCTATCCCATTCATTGCTCCGGCATTTGCATTTGATGAGGAATCAATTGCCGCACCTATTAATGCTCCTACAAAACCTCCTGCTATTGCCCCAACAAAAACTCCACCGGTTTTGGCTTCTGCAAAAAGGTTGGTTCGGGAAGAAAAAATAAAGAATCCCTTATTATTTTTCTGGATTTCATCAAAGCCAACAGGCGTAAGTTTATAAGCTTTCCCATTTTCTACATAACAGTACATATCAGATAATGATGCTTCCAAATCCTTCTCCATCAGCTTCACAACTTTTCCTTTTTTGTTCTTTTTAACAAAATAATTCAGATTGGGTTCCTGATTACGAAAATTTTGAAAATTGGTATATACTCCGTCTTTAAGAACTGTATTATTAAACGCATTGTAGTCCTTATTTAAATACTCATTATATCTGTTCATTTCATTTTCAGGAATAAAATAACCGGGAACAATATAAGGGTAATAAGAGCCCTTAATAAACTGAGTAATTATATTTGAAATCTGTGTTGCAAGAAATAGAGAAGGATGTGTGGTTGTTTTAGGATTAGAAACAATGACATTATCATATCTCCCGATAAAATAATATCTCTCATTTCGCTTAATAAAACTGGAAAGTTTAATTCTGGCTTTTATATAAGGAAATGGGCGGTTCTCATCCTGTTCTTCATAGACCTTCAGATCTTCCAGCATCAGAACGATATCATTATTCCCTGCTGTCTTATTATCTCCTGCAAACCAATTTTCAATAAGCTGCTTAAGATCTTCACCAGCAAATTTAAGCTCTACTGAATTATCTTTATCAGGAATAACTCCTATGATTTTATCGGCTCTGTTATCAATAAAAGTAAGTGATTTTGTAAGTCCTTTTTTGTCTTTGATATTATCCCGAAGCTGGATTATTTCTGTCTTTTGAGCTGAAAATAAAACTGACAGCAAAAAGAAGAAAAATAATTTTTTCATGTATTATTTTTTGGCAAAAATATGAATTTAGTGGAAAATCAAACGGCTCTCACAAAAAGATCTGTGAGAGCCGTCCAACATTAAAAAAATAAACTATTATGGGTTCTGTTTAGTTCCCGAAGCGTTATTGTTTCCGTGAGGTTTTCTTTCGTTCATTTTATCTCTCATCATTCCTTCAGACTGAAACAGCTTGAGAACTTTTTGACAGGGAATTACCTGCTGCATTTTATCTGCATATTTTCTTCTGTTATCCAATAGCTTCTGCCCTACTTCAAAACTTTGCTGTAGTTTTACTTTGGCTTCATCCTCGGATAAAGTTTCAGGATCAAATTTGGGGTCAAACTGACTTTTTATCTGTTTCTGGCTTTCCAGGTATTCGTTATAAAGCTGTGTAAATTCTGCCTTATCTCCCGGATCCACATTCAGGTTATCCATAATCATATTATTCCTGAATTTCTTCAGCAGATCTTTTCTTTCTTCCGAAGAAAGGTTATTGATGACTTCTTTCCTTTGCTTAGGATCCATCTTCTTCCAGTCGTAGTCGGATCTCTGGGCATTTAAGCCAAAACCATAAATAATTAAAAATGCTAATAATATCTTTTTCATCTTCTTACTTAATTGTATAAATCCAAATAAACGTCTTGAGTCGAGTTACTTGCTAATTCTGCAATTTCAGAATTAGAAAACGAATCCAGATATTCATTCATCCGGGCATCTTCTTTTTTAGTCACAGTTTTCACCTGTTTTGGTGACTCTGCTGCTTTTTCACTTCCATTTTCATTTTTAAAAGCGTATGCAGTATTATTTTTCTGATTTTCAACTGTTTGATTATTATTTTCAACAGAAGTTAAATCTGCTTTCAGGGTTTCATAGGCAAGTTCACTTTCTGTCTTTGGTTCTGTTTTATTGACAGTATATGCCTGTTTTGAATTGAGTGATTTTTCAACGGAATCATTTCCGGAATTAAAAATATAGGTTCCTCCAAAGACCAAAGCCAGTGATGCAGCCGCTGCATACATCCAGTTTATCTTAAAGACAGGTGCTTTTTTACTTGCCTTTATATCATTCATAACGCTCTCCTGAATATTTTCAAAAAAATTATCAGGCACTGTGTAAATGTTTTTACGCTCTAGTTTTTCTATGTCGAACTCTTTCATCTTTGTTTTATCAAAAATTATCTTTCGTAATTTTCTTTAATATACTCTTCTATTTTCTGCTTGGCATAATGATAATTTGTTTTCAATGTCCCTACCGACATATCTACAATTCTTGATATCTCTTCGTAAGGCAAATCATCATAATACCGCATCATAAATACCAGCTTCTGCTTTTCGGGCAGGCTTTGTATAGCGTTCTGTAATAAGATCTGTATTTCTTCAGCATCTCCAGCCACATTGTCGGCCACAAGATTCTGCATATGATACTCGGGATCTTCATCGGTCTTCTGCATTTTCTTCATTTTGTTTACCTGCTGCAATGCTTCGTTGGTAGCAATTCTGTACAGCCAGGTATACAGCTGACTATCATTTTTGAACTGATGAAAATTCTGATAAGCTTTTATAAAAGTTTCCTGCAAAGTATCCTGAGCAAGATCTCCGTCCACAATAATTCTTCTTATGTGCCAGTACAATCTACTTTGATAGGCATCCATCAAGGCCCGGACTCCTTTATCCTGGGTCCGTGGATTCTGCATCAACGAAATAATCTCCGCGTCCTTAATCTTCATAAGATGCCTTTCACTGTTTTGGATTACAAAAATAACTGAAAGTTAAATTAATTCTTCAATTTTCAGTTTAAATATTAAAAATAATATGAGACAGTTACGCAATAAGCGTGCCTATATCGAAGTTTAGGGATTCTACTCTTTTGGTGCTTTCCCGACTCGGCTTAAAATCTTATATTTGTTAGATGCAAATTGTAATTATCGGTTCCGGAAATGTTGCCTATCATATGGCAAAAGCTTTCACAGGGAAAGGAATTTCCATAGCCCAGATTTTTGGCAGGAACGAAAAAGAATTGAGTAAAATTTCGGAAGAGCTAAAGGTTCCCTACTCTACCGGACAGCTGAAAGATGCCGATTTATATATCATCTGTGTGAGCGATAATTCTGTGGAGGAAGTTTCCAGAAGTATTATTAAAAAAGATGTTCTGGTTGCCCATACCTCTGGCTCGCTTCCAAAAGAAGCTCTTGCCGGGGAATACAGAAAGGCAAGCTTCTATCCTTTGCAGACTTTTTCAAAATCAAAAGAACTTGAATATGAAAAAATTCCTTTTTTCATTGAAACTGAAAATGAAGAGGACAAAAAAATTCTGTTCGAACTTGCTTCTTCCATTTCAAAAAATGTAATGGAAAGTAGTCATGAGAAAAGAAAATATATTCACCTGACGGCAGTTTTTGCCTGCAACTTTGTGAATCACCTTTTTTCAAGGGCAAAAGAAATTTCGGATTCTCAGGAAATTCCATTTGATTATTTTTTACCGTTGATTGAAGAAACGGTTCAGAAAATTCATGAAATAGAACCTAAAATGGCACAAACGGGACCTGCAGTAAGAAATGATGTAAGGGTTCTGCAGTTGCATGAGCATTTATTAAAAGACGAAAGTCTAGAAATTTATAAAACAATGAATCACTCTATCCAAGAAATGTATGAGTTATAAAGAGAAATTAAAAGATATTAAGGCATTCGTGTTTGATGTAGACGGTGTTTTCACAGATGGAAGTGTTTATCTGCTTCCGGGAGGAAATATGTGCAGGGTAATGAATGTTCTGGATGGCTATGCAGTAGTAAAAGCATTAAAAAACAACTATTTGATAGGGGTCATTACAGGGGGAAATGATGAGATGGTGAAACATAGAATCAATTATCTGGGAATTCAGGATTATTATCCAAAGTCGCATAACAAAATTACAGATTTTGAAGATTTTAAGAAAAAATACAATCTTAAAAATGAGGAAATTCTGACGATGGGCGATGATCTTCCGGATATTCATATTATGAAAAGTTCGGCTATTGCAGCCTGCCCGGAAAATGCAGTTCCTGAGGTAAAGGGAATTTCTGATTATATCTCACCGAAAAAAGGAGGTACCGGAGCGGTACGAGATGTGATAGAACAGGTGATGAAGGTGCAGGGAAACTGGCATGATGATAACACCCAATCTGTATAATTACTATGAAATTACTTTTAGCATCACAATCGCCAAGGAGAAAGGAGCTTTTGTCCAGTCTTGGTTTTGAATTTGAAGTCGTAAAAATAGACTGTGAGGAGATTCTTCCGGCAGAGATTAAAATAGAGGAAGCAGCGGCCTATTTGTCTGAATTAAAAGCAGAGGCATTCAGAAGTCTTCAGGCAGATGAAGTTTTACTGACAGCAGATACTGTAGTAGCTGTCGATAATCTTATTCTTGGGAAGCCCAAAGACGAAGACGATGCATACAATATGCTTCATAATCTTTCGGGAAAAACCCACCAGGTTTACACAGGAATTACCATTAAGACCGCTGATAAAATTTTTACGGAAACTGATGTTGCAGATGTAACGTTCGACATCATCACAGAAGAAGAAGCAAAATATTATGTTCAGAACTACAAACCTTTCGATAAAGCCGGCAGCTATGGTATACAAGAATGGCTGGGAATGGCCAAAATTAAAAATATGAAAGGAAGCTTTTATACAATTATGGGGCTCCCTACCCATCTTGTTTATAAAATATTGAAAGAAAATTCCAAAGTTTAAAAATTACAACGCTTTCTGACAGGCTGACGAAGAAATAAAATCTTTCCTGAAGAATATAAATATTATTCATTATAAAATTTTATTATTTTTACAAAATCAGCAAACTGCTGATAATAAAAAGCAGATTAGCGAGTTATATTGAATAATGAAAAAGAATATATTATTCCTTTTAGTGATATGCCTTGTTGCCTCTTGCGCTACCAAAACAAAAAAGCCGGAGCAGCGATCAAAACTATTGAAAGGATTTTCCACATATTACAACACTCTTTTTAATGCTAAAGACGCATTAAACAGTGAGTTTACAACGAGAGATAAAGGACATAAGGACAATTTTTATGCTCCTTATATCCCTATTCTTACCTATGACGAACAACCCCTGGGAAGTGATCTTGGCCAGACTGAGGCTTTTGCTGAAAATTCTATGAAAATGGCAGAGGTTGCCAACAGACCTTCCGGAAGAGGCAACTCGGGGCCGCCAGGTATGCCAGGTGGTCCGGGAAATAATTCAGCTAATCAGGACGGATCACAGTCTAAAGGTGCCACTACCCTTGAAATTGCTGAAGCAAAGGCATTAAAAGCCATTAATAAATATTCTGTGACCAGAAACGGGGAAGAAAAAAACAAACAGATTTTTGATGCTTATATGATCCTTGCCCAATCCAGAATTTACAGAAATAAATCTCTGGAAGCGCTGGATGCCCTGAATTATGTTTTCACTCACATGAAGGATGATAAAAGGCTTCCGTTAGCAAGGATTTATCAGGGGCTGGCTTATGATAAGATCAAAGACTATCACAGAGCTCATGAAACTTTTGCCAAACTGAAAGGAGAAGATATTAATAAAACTTATGGCAAACTTCTAAGTATTTATTACGCTGAGTCACTACTGGAAGCAGGAAAAAAAGAGGATGCAGCCAAGGAACTTGACGTAGCTTTTGAACTGAACAGCAACCGCAAGCTAAAGAGCAGAATCGCTTACCTAAGAGGACAGGTTCTGGAAAATCTGGGACAAAACGATAAGGCTAGAGAAAGCTATGCTTCGGCATACAAATACGCCAACGATTTTGAATTTGAAGTAAAGTCTCAAATCGCTATTGCAAAAACTTTCAACGGTAAAGGAGATTATAACGGGGCGAAAAACTACCTGGAAAGCATCAGCAATAAAGGTGTTTATGGATCCAGAAAGAATGAATTTTACTATGCTCTGGGGTTAATGGCCAATAAAGCAGGAAAAAAGGAGGAAGCTCAACAGTTCTTCAGAAAATCTCTTTTTGAAAAGGCTTCTGATCCTCAGATCCGTGGTCTGGCTTATTATGAAATAGGGAAAAGCTATCTTGACAGAAACGACTACATCGGAGCTGGAAGTTATTATGATTCGGCACTTGCTGTAATGACTTATGAGCCTTCAAAAATCTTATTAAAAGATCAATCAGCCTATATTAAGAAGATTTCTAAAAACTATTATCTGATCAAAAAAAATGACAGTGTTCTTTCTTTGGCCAAGATGAATGATGCTCAGAAAACAGACTTTTTCACGAAATACATCGCAAAACTAAAGATTAAGGAGGAGAAAGACGAACTGGAAAGAAGACGTTTAGAAAGAATCAAAGGATTTGATACCGGTGATTATAGTGCCAATTCAGTATTTGCGAACAATGCTAATTCTTTTGAGGATTTTGGAATCACCACGAAAGGGTTTTATTTCAATAATACCGGAACTGTAAGCAAGGGAACGTCTTCGTTTAAACAAGTATGGGGAGACCGGGCTTTAGCGGATAACTGGCGTTCTTCCAAAAAAATGGCAACGCTTGAAGATATGAAGAATGATGCCATGGGAGTAACTTCTGCACCTAATCCGAGGCGTTTTGAGCCTTCTTACTATATCGAGCAGATTCCTACGGATCAAGGGAAGCTAAGCCAGCTGAAAAAGGACAGAGATACTGCTTCTTTAGGACTTGGAATTATGTATCAGAACTATTTTACCAATACTCCACTGGCCACAAAAACACTTTATGATCTGGTGGATGTAAAGCCGGAAGAAAAGGTAATGCTGCAGGCATTGTACGAAATTTTTGCGATGAATTATGAGAAGAATCCTCAGGCTTCGGATAGGGCTAAACAAATACTCTTAGCAGATTATCCATATACCTCTTATGCTGAATTTGCCAGAAATCCTAAAAATAAATCTTTTGTAAAATCTACAGAAGAAGTTGAGAATGAATACAAAAAGGCATATGCCCTATTCGAATCGGAGAAATTCGGAGAAAGTAAACAGGTAATTGACGAGACTCTTCAGAAGTTCCCGAAAGATGCACTGGTACCAAAATTGTACTTGCTGAATGCATTCAATTCCGGGAAATCAAGTGGCAAAGAGGTTATGATATTACAGCTTGAGCAAATTGCTCTGAACTACTCTAAAACTCCTGAGGGAGTAAGAGCTAAAGAAATGCTGAATTATCTGAAAACCGACCTCAGCTTCCAGCCTACCGACAATAAAGGGAATTCGATACCTCAACAGCCTGGAAATCCAGCCCAGGCCAGCACTCCTCAAAGTTCCCAGAATAATACTTCATCTCAAATGATGAATAATTCATTGCAGCAGCAAAACAATATGAATGTACCTTCATCCAATATGAATCAAAAAGTGCAGCCACTGCAAAAAGTAAAAAAAGCAAACGAGAATCAGCCCGGATCCAAAGTACCGGCAAGACCTCAGTAAAATAAAAAAGCGAAGATTATTCTTCGCTTTTCTTTTTCTTTACTCCGTGAAAATCTTTGAGATAAAAAGGCTCGAAATAAGCCATATCTTCAAATTCTCCATCCTGTATTTTTTCCAGTGTCTTTTTGATGAGATGTTGTGCAGAAGGATAAATATCCTCTTTAAAAACTGCATCAGGAAGGTTCAAGATATCTTTTGCCTTCTTGGCTCCATCTCCCACAAAAACTACTTTTTTATCTTTGAATTCTTCAAAAGAAGTTTCATCTAAAATTTTAGCTTCGGTCGCGGAAAGTTCTTTGCCAGTATTTCCGTCATAAACGGCCGTATACACCTCCATTCTCCTCGCATCGATCAACGGCACCACAAAATCATAGTTAGCGCCTAAAAAAGGCCCTATCATGCTTTCAAGAGAATTTACTGCGATTAGGGGCACTTTTAAGCCATAGCAGAATCCTTTTGCGGAGGATGCTCCTATCCTTAATCCTGTATATGAGCCGGGACCTTTACCCAAAGAGACTGCCTCAATATCTCTGAGTGAAATTCCTGCGCCCTCCAATGCCCATTCTACATAGGTATGAAGACTCTCAGACTGCTTATAGTTTTCGGAAACTTCTTCACACAGGCAAAGCAGTTTTTCGTCATCAGACACTGCTACTGAGCAGTTTTTAGAAGAGGTTTCCAGATATAAAATTTTCATAGGATGATGTAAAAATTTAACAATTTACAATCTATCAAAAAGCTAGAATGTATTCTTATTTTTATGCAAATTTAATCCATTATTCTGAGACTATTTTCTATAGATAGTTCTCGGCTCAGATTGGGCACTTGGATAAATGGTCATATCTGAGACGGTAACATGCTTTGGAGCATTAATGCAATACGCGATTGCATCTGCAATATCTTCTGCTTTTAAGGGTTCATATCCTGCATATACTGTGGCTGCTTTTTCACTGTCACCTTTGAATCTTACCATAGAAAAATCGGTTTCCACTGCCCCCGGCTGAATGTTGGTTACTTTGATTCCAAATTCCGTTAGTTCAAGTCTCATTCCTTCGGAAATCACGTCTACTGCTTTTTTAGTTGCACAATACACTACTCCATTTGCATAAGTCTGTCTTGCTGCTATTGAACTAAGATTTACAATATGACCTAAATTTTTAGTTTTCATAATTGGAATGATCATTTTTGAAACATAGAGAAGTCCTTTTACGTTCCCGTCAATCATGGAATCCCAATCATCAGTCTTTCCTTCAGACAATGGATCTAGTCCATGAGCATTCCCGGCATTATTGATGAGGACGTCAATATCTTTCCAATTCTCAGGCAGGGAATTAATAGCAGATTCCACCTCTTCCAGATTTCTCACATCAAATTTCAAACTAAATATTTCGGTATATTGAGATAGATCTGATTTTACAGATTCTAAAACATCAATTCTTCTGCCACAGATAATAATTCTGTTACCTTGTTTAGCGAGAAGTTCTGCGGTAGCTTTACCTATTCCGGAAGTGGCTCCGGTAATTAATATTGTCTTCATAAAATTACTTATTTAATCTGGCTATGCATCTGTATAGCGGTATAACTATTGGCTAATAGCAGGGTGGTAGTACACTGATACATTGTTATATTTTTATAGTATTACTTTGTTTTCTTTTCATTATAAATCTGTAGATTACAAGCTCTATCCATGGGATAAGCATCAGAAGTCCCCAGATGAGTAAAACTCCTTTGATAATTGGTTTAAACTGTGATTTTAAAACCATCAGAAACAGGTTCTGAATTTTTTCTATAAGTGACTCTTCTATATTTTTAGAATCAAGCATAACCAGCTTGTCGGCAAGCTTATCAAACTCTTTATAGGAAAGGCTTTCTGAAATAGAAACATGAGGAACAGCGCTCATCATCCCGTACAGAACTATTGTATGAATTCTGTCAATATATTTTTCGGCAAACAAAGAGGCAATCCAGTTTTTCGGCTGATCTATCACTTTGTTTTTTATATCATAGGCTTTAACAATATCTTTTACCTGAACTTTTAAGTCCTGATTATTCTGACTCAGCCCTGTTACAATAGTCCGCAGGTCTCCAATGAATTCTTTTTTCGACTGTTCATCTTTAAAAATATAGGAAGATCCTGCATGATAAACCTGAGAGGAAATGTTATGACTTTCTTTTTTAAGGGCTTCATATACGCCCCAGAATAATCCGATTTTTAAAGAGAATATGATATTGATGACAAATAGGGTAGGGAAGTACAGTTTGACTATCCAATTGTAGTATTTGTGTTCTCTTGAGGTTACTTTATATTTCCTGAATGCTAAGGTCAGAATTATACTTACTGCAATCCCTATTACAAAGCACAACAGTACGTATAAAATAATAGTCAGCGGATAATGTTTAACAACATAAAGGACCACTGAGTATATCGTTTCCCAATCTATATTTTGCATAGTTAATTTGCATCAAATGCCTGAAAAGCATCGGTTATATGGTCTATAGTTAAGTTCTTTTGGTCGTCAGGAAGCACAGAGATAATGTCAAATCTGACCTCATTATCCTTCTGGAATTTTTCAAGATAATGGTTGGCTGCAGAAACTATAGATTTTATTTTGGTTTTGGTAACAGCTTCCTGGGGAAGAATGAACGCATCTGTAGATCTTGCCTTCACTTCAGCGATGATAATCACGTCATCTTTTTCTGCTATAATATCGATCTCTGCTTTCTGAAACCTGAAATTTCTGACAAGGATTTTATAGCCGTTTTTCTGAAGATAATCAGCGGCCAGGTCTTCTGCTGTTTTTCCAAAATCATTATGGTGTGCCATAGTATATATTTGAGAGTTTGGAAGTAGGAGAGTAGTAGGGGTTTAAAACTCAATCTTTACCTTGGAATCAACCTTCATCTTAGCTCTTCCTCCAATAATAAGGGGTCTGTTATCTTTGATATGTCCGTTCGGAAAAGCAAAAACTACAGGAAATTTATACTTAGAAATTCTATCTGAGATCAGCTTATAGGCAAATTCGTCAAAGCTTTCTTCATAGCTTTTGTTTTCTTTTTCATCTCCCATATTAGTCATTCCTCCTACAATAAGTCCTTTGATCTTTCTGAAAACTCCTGCAAGCTCCAGGCTCATGATCATACGGTCCAATGCATAAAAGTTCTCGCCAATATCCTCTATGAACAGAATTTTATCTTTAAAATCAAAAGAATATTTGGTCCCCAGAAGGGCATAAATAAGGGCTAAATTCCCTCCAACTAGTTCGCCTTCGATATGTCCGTGTTTATTAAATTGATGAGATTTTAAGCTGTATTTAGGAGCATTTCCTTTTAAAATGTCAAAGATCAGATCATAACTTTCGTTTGTTACTCCGAAACTTGATGTTTTAATGGTCTGCCCATGAATGGAAACAAAACCTTTTTTCAAAAGATAACTTTGTATCACGGTATTATCAGAATAGCCGATATACCACTTCGGATCATTTGTAAAGTTATTCAGTTTCAGATGCTGAATCAGGTGCTGGCATCCATAGCCTCCTCTGGAAGCCCATATGGCACTTATGTCTTTATCATTTAAAGCCCAGTTGATATCTTTTATTCTTTCCTTTTCTGTTCCGGCATAATTGTATCCGTTTGAATATCTGGCATAGAGATGTTCACCCAATACAGGTTGAAATCCTTTGCTTTTAATCATTTTTATTCCTGTCTGCAGCTGAGAATCGTCAACAGCTCCGGCAGGGGATATAACAGCTATTTTAGCTCCTTTTTTAAGAGCTTTTGGAAAGATATTTTTTTTCATTTTTTCTGTTGAAATTTTACTTCTTTCTTTTCTGCTTCTTCCAGCTGTCTTTCAAACTGGTTGAATTTTTTAAAACTCTGGAGGAAGATAAAGAAACTGAAAATAATAAGAATAACACCAACCACTCTTCTGATCCTATTGGCCAGTTTCTGGGTAAGCTTATCGTGAAATTGCTTGGCCAGGAATATTTTTGCAAGATCAATAGAAAGATAGGTAGCAAGTACAATGCTGATATACAAAACAAAGCTGCTTGTATCCGGATATTGATTTCTTACAGATATTACGGTTACCAGCCAGAAAAGGATGACCCCGACATTTAAAATATTAAAGAAAAAACCATTAAAAAAAGTTTTAATATAGTTTTGTCCAATGATCTTTTCTTCACCAGGCATATGCATTTTGGTCTTTGTAACGAGCATCACTATTCCATAAATAAAAATAAGAATGGAGGTGATCCTGTAAAACCCCGGATGCTTGTCTATTAGAGCTACAATATCTGTGCTGGCATAGTAAGCAGCTACAATACATAATAAATCTGCTGTGATCACACCAAGATCCAGGGACAAGGCATGCTTTGGGCCTCTGGAAAAGCTGGTTTCAATTAACAGGAAAAATATAGGCCCTATAAAAACCAGACTCAGCATGAATCCTAATATGATGGCAGATAGTACAAGTTCAAGCATTTAATAAATTTTAAAATGAAATAAATTTCATTCCGTTTAATACAAAGTTAGACTTTATGATTTAATTATTCAATAAAGTTGTCAGATATCAACTGTATTTTAATCATAGTTTAAGATAAAGTATTTTCCAAAAAAGAGAATGGAAGCGGGAAGAGGAAGCATTTTTGAGATAAAAAAAGAGGCTGTTTGTTTTTACAACATAACAGCCTCTTTATAATTATTATTGTCTAGTCTTAAAGACCAGTTTTCATTCTTCTAAACGATCTTAAAGTCCAGTTGTTTCTGAATCAGATTGGCTTTTACCACTTTGATCTGCACCTGATCTCCAAGCTGGTATTTGTTTCCGTGTCTAGCTCCGTATACTGCATGAGTTTTTGCATCATACATATAAGAGTCATCCACAAGATCTCTTAGCTTGATCAGACCTTCAGCTCCATTTTCGGGGATTTCTACCCAGAATCCAAATTCTGCAACTCCTGAAATCACACCTGTGAAAGTTTCCCCAAGATGTTTTTCCATGAATTTCACCTGCATGTACTTGATAGAATCTCTCTCTGCATCAGCGGCCAGTCTTTCCATAGCACTGCAGTGTTTTGCTTTTTCCTCAAGCTCTGGTCTGCTTGGCGATTTCCCTCCGTCCAGATAGTGCTGAAGAAGACGGTGTGCGAGTAAATCCGGATAACGACGGATAGGAGAGGTAAAGTGGCTGTAATAGTCAAAACCTAAACCGTAGTGCCCGATAGGTTCTGTAGAATATACGGCTTTACTCATACTTCTCATGGCAAGAGTTTCGATCATATTTTCTTCGCCCTTTCCTTTCACATCATGAAGAAGTTTGTTCAAAGATTCTGCAACCTTTTTGGTATTGGCAAGATCCATTTTATATCCGAAAGTTGATACAAAATCTCTCAATGCTTCTAATTTTGCAGGATCCGGATCAGCATGAACTCTGTAAATAAATGTATTGTTCGTAACCCCGCCTTTGTTTGTCAGAGATATAAATTCAGATACTTTTTTGTTGGCTAAAAGCATAAATTCCTCAATCAGGTGATTAGAATCTTTACTGATCTTAAAATAAACTCCAACTGGCTGGTTATTTTCATCCAGATTGAATCTTACTTCACTTCTGTCAAAAGTAATTGCCCCCTGTCTGATACGTTCATTACGCATAATCTTCGCCAGCCTGTCAAGAACATTAATTTCATCAGCTAAATCTCCTTCACCGCTTTCTATACGTTCCTGAGCTTCTTCATAGGTAAATCTTCTGTCTGAATGAATCACTGTTCTTCCAAACCACTGTTTTTGAATTTCAGCCTGATCATTCAGCTCAAAAACTGCTGAAAAAGTATATTTATCTTCATGTGGACGAAGAGAGCATACGTCATTACTCAAAACTTCCGGCAGCATCGGAACCACTCTGTCTACCAGGTAAACAGAGGTTGCTCTCTGATAGGCTTCATCATCCAGTATTGTTCCCGGCACTACATAATGAGATACGTCGGCAATATGTACCCCGATCTCCCAGTTTCCGTTCTCCAATTTTCTCATCGATAAGGCATCATCAAAGTCCTTGGCATCTTTAGGGTCAATAGTAAAGGTGCAGACATCACGCATATCTCTACGTTTTGCTACTTCTTCATCAGTAATAGTTCTGTCTATCTTATCTGCGTCCACTTCTACCTCCTGTGGGAACTCGTATGGAAGACCATATTCTGCAAGGATAGAGTGAATTTCTGTTTCATGCTCTCCCGGCGCTCCCAGTACCTGCGTAATTTCTCCTTCTGGATTTTTATCACCGGGTCTCCATTCTGTCATTTTTACAACAACCTTGTCACCATCTTCTGCATTATTGAATTTATTCTTAGGAATAAAAATATCTGTATTGATTGACTTTTTATCACATACTACAAAACCAAAATCCTTGTGGGCAACCTTCTGAAAAGTTCCTACAAACTCGGTTCTGTTTCGTTCCAAAACTTCCAAAACGGAGCCTTCCAGCTTCTTTCCTTTATAATGATAAGTTATAATAAGAACCTTATCTCCCTGCAAAGCATCCTTCACATTTTTGGAATGAACAAATACATCGTCCTCCAATCCTTCAACATCTACATACGCATTTCCGCTTTGGTTGAAGTCTATAATTCCGGTAAGCGTTCCGGCTATTTTCAGATTTACAATATATTTTCCTTTTTCCACTTCTTTGATCTTTTCAGATCCCTGAAGTTTATGCAGCGCCTGAATCACAAGTTCCCTTTGTCTGGGATTTTTATAATCTATTCCATCAGAAATCTGCTTATAATTATAAACTTTTGATGCGTTAGTATTCATAAAACGAAGAATCAGTCTCCCGATTTCCATCATTTTCAAATCATTTTTATGACTTATATATTTTCTTTTTTTTGGCATTTTAATTTTTTTATTATTTATAATAATCTGATTCTGAAATCTCTTTAATTTTTGATCTTTCCATGTATAGGAAAAATCCTTCATTCTTTAAAGAAGCTCCATTTTTATTTTACTTTATATCCAATGTCAAATAAATTGCAACATTGGCCGGCAATAATATTCTATCAGAATCTGTTCCACTTACAATATTTCCTTTTGCGTTAAAAAAAATTCTTTGGTTAATTGTTATTTTTGGCAGTTTTTTGAAATTAAACAATTTTTTATTCTCACCAGAGACCTATCTTTTTACTGAATTCTTTTATGCATTTTTTTATGAATCTTTCACTATTACTTCCTGAGCCTGGAAAAAAAAGTGACAAAAATCAATACTGAAGATATTCTTATTTTCATCAAACCTTAATGTTTAATTTAACCTTATTTTTCTAAATCTACTTAATAACGGAAGCTTTAGTTTTGTATAAATTTAATACAATTCTGGAGAAGAATAGAGAAAAACCTTCTATTAAATATATTAATAATATTGCAAAGGTTCGGGAGAAGAATAGAATCTTATTTCTATTGGATGTTGCAAATGTACGAATAAAAAATAAATAAGGCCTGTAATATGATTTACAAGCCTTAGTATATTTAGCAAACTGCGATTTTGTCAACTCGGTTCTGATGTCTTCCCCCTTCGAAGTCTGTTGAAAGAAATTTGTCTACAATTTCAATCGCCAATTCTTTGGATATGAATCTTGCCGGCATAGAAATCATATTAGCATCATTATGCAGTCTGGCCAGTGTCGCAATCTCCGGCATCCAGCAAAGAGCGCATCTTATCTTCTGATGTTTGTTTGCCGTGATCTGGACTCCATTTCCGCTCCCGCAGATCAAAATTCCCAGCTCGTTTTCTCCGTTTTCCACAGAGGTTGCAGCAGGGTGTACAAAGTCCGGATAATCCACACTGTTTGTGGAGAACGTTCCAAAATCCTGAACTTCAAATCGTTCTGAAAGGTAGTTCTTAACAATCTCCTTATATTCATACCCTGCATGGTCCGCTGCGATAGCAATTTTTCTTTTCATAATACTTCTATTAAGCTTTTTTAGATTTTATTTCCTTACAAAGTTAAGAATAATAACAATTCATGTTAGTAAACCGTGGGTTAATTGTTAAAAGGTATGTTAATAAGTGTGGAAAACTTTTATCAACTTTCTATTTTTAAAGAAGATTTTATTTCGTAATAGAAAATCTTTCCCGAAGATTCTACTACTACTTTCCAGATGTTTTCTTCACGTAATCCAAACTTTTTCCATAATAAAATAACTAATAAACGATTTCCAGTAAAGTTATTAACAAATGTTAATAAACGTGTTAAATAGCATATTTACAGATCTTTATATTGTGAGTTAAATATGAATTTAATATAAATTGAGTGTTATCAACTTTTAGCTTAAAACTTATCCCCGTTACTAACAGTACACAACAACAACTACATTATTCTTTTCTTTAAAAGAGAAAAAATTGTTGATTAATGGGTGATTGGGTTCTGGGAAAGTTTTTGAAAACTTTTATTTTAATCAATCTGTTGAAAAAGTTTAAAACCTTACATTTGTGAAACGAAAATTCAACGAAATCTATGGAATTGGCCTTGGCGAAATTTACTGAAAGTCAAACAGAATCTTGAGTTGGCCGATTGCATATGAGCTCGGAAAAACAAATAAATCGACATATGAAAACAATCAATGATTTCAATTTTAAAGACAAGAAGGCTCTGGTAAGAGTGGACTTCAATGTTCCACAGGATGATCAGCTTAATGTGACGGACAATACAAGAATTGCTGCAGTGAAGCCCACAGTTGAAAAAATTCTTAATGATGGAGGTTCTGTTATCCTAATGACACACCTGGGAAGACCGAAAGGGGAGGTTAAAGATGAATTTTCACTTAAGCATATCCTGGGGGAAGTTTCCAACGTTATGGGGCAGGAAGTAAAGTTTGTTGATGAATGTATTGGAGAGAAGGCTGAAAAGGCTGCTTCTGAGCTGAAGCCGGGAGAGATCTTACTATTGGAAAATGTTCGTTTTCATAATGAGGAAGAAAAAGGAGACGAAGGTTTTGCTGAGAAGCTTTCGAAATTAGGAGATGCTTATGTAAACGATGCATTTGGTACTGCTCATAGAGCTCATGCTTCAACGGCTGTCATTGCCAAGTTTTTTCAATCAACTAAATACTTCGGTTTACTAATGGCTAAAGAGCTTCAGGCAATCGATAAGGTTTTGAAAAGTGGTGAAAAACCAGTTACAGCAATTCTTGGTGGATCTAAGGTTTCAACTAAAATTACCATTATAGAAAATATTCTTCCTGCTGTAGATAATCTGATCATTGGAGGTGGAATGGCATTTACATTTATTAAGGCTCTTGGAGGTAAAATCGGGGATTCATTGGTAGAAGAAGATAAACTTCCTTTAGCACTTGAGATCTTAGGTAAAGCAAAAGAGCATAAGGTAAAAGTATATCTTCCGTCTGATGTGATCATTGCAGAGAGTTTCAACAATAATGTAGAAAGAAAAGAAGCTGATATTTATGCGATACCTGAAGGATGGATGGGGCTTGATGCTGGTCACAAATCCAGAGATCAGTTCAATGACGTACTATTAAACTCTAGAACAATCCTTTGGAACGGTCCGATTGGTGTTTTTGAAATGTCAAATTTCTCCGGCGGAACAGTTGCTTTGGGTGAAAGCATTGCAGAAGCTACAAAATTGGGAGCTTTCTCTCTAGTAGGAGGAGGAGACAGTGTTGCATTCGTTAAACAATTCGGGTATGCAGATCAGGTGAGCTATGTTTCTACCGGTGGTGGAGCAATGCTTGAAAGTCTTGAAGGACTTGAGTTGCCAGGGATAGCAGCTATCAATAACTAATCTTAGAAAATCCAGATATTTTAAAGTCTGCTAATTATATTAGCAGACTTTTTTTTGTTTGAAATTCTCTTGTAAAACCTTGTAATGATCGGCTTTTCGTTTAATTTTAGATATAACCTTAGGTTATACTTTAATCATTGGTCTCATTTACTTTTAGTTATATTATCTTCTACAAGAAATCCATAAATTCTGCTCTTAAAATTGTATTGGTTAATAGGTATTTTTTTGTCAGTTATCTATCAATTTATCTTGATAGATTCCCGTAATTTTAGATGGAATCCAATTAAATTTGCCTGGCTAATCTCGCATCTTTTTACTTTTTAGAAAGGTATTTTCTATCATTATGACTGTTAAAATTCTTGTAATTTATTAATGATAATTGGATTGAATTTGTGCTATAAATTTCTTTTATGTATCCTAAACTTATATTTTCCTGAGGGATGAACAAGGTACTTGATTGGATGATATAGGTAAGCTTGAATATAAAAATAAGTATGATCACTTGTAATGATGATACCTGGAATATTACCAGGTTTTTATTTCCAGTACAATTTTATTAATTAACACTACTTTGTACTAATTTCTAAAATTCTATTTATAGAAAATATTTGTATAGGATGTTTTTTTTTTTTTGACTTTATATAAATTATCTACATAGTTAATTCATATGTTAGTGAAGATGTTGTAATTGGCTGATAAATAATTATTAAGCTCGTTTTTGTTTGTTGTTTTTTATGTTTTGCTATTTTAATAAATGGATGTTGCAAATTATTTTTACTTCAATTTAATATTTTACAAAACGTTTAAATGATGATTACCAATATTTTATATGTACTTTATCAGTATAGGACTACATTTTTAGATTTTTAGTGTGTAGGTTAAGTAATTTTATTTAAATATTCTGGATACTTTCTTAAGCTTTGTTATTTTATTTGATTTATTTTTTCTATCCGATTTTCTCTAAAATTTTTTTCTTAAAAGATTTTCTTGTTATTCTGGTAAATTGAAATATTTTGTGCAGTAAGAATTTTGTGATTTATTTTTTCTTTAACCTTAAAATTCATAATGGTAATGAAGTTTATTTCTTAAAAGAGTTTTGTGTTTTGTTTTAGCTGATTTTTAATTTTCTTATTTTTTGGAAGAGAGTGGGGGAGTGGTCTTAATTTAATTTTTTTCAATCATACATAATTTTGAAGAGTCTGCTAAATTCCAATTTTTTTGGTTTTATGCTTAAAATTGACCTTTTAAAGTGCTTTTAAAATTAAATAACTTAAATTTTCCATATGTACAGGTGTATTTTAAAAATGGGGCCTTAAATGAGCCGTTTTTGCGCGAATTGGCATTTTTAAAACTTATTTTTTTTTTTTTTGTGCATAATTACTATTTATTTTGCAAAACTCTGTTTTTTGGAAGTTAAAGTAGATCTTTAAGACAGAATAAAAAGAATTGAAAAAGCTTTTGTATATTTTTATAAGAAATGGAGTAGGGGAGTAGTTTTATGAAAATCTGAAATTTGAAGTTTTCAAATGACAATATTATAGATTTCAAAATTTTGTAGTAGTAGTCATAAAAAAACTCAGGGATATTTTCCGTGAGTTTTTTATTTTTTAGGTTCAAATACTGAAAATTGGCCTTCAGAAATAGCTCAAAATTCGAGTTTCTATCTTTTTTCGATAATATATATCAAACTTGAAAATTCGTTCGAAAAAAGGGCTTTTACATTAGAAATCGTTCCGTAAATTGTTGCTTTTGCCCAAAATAGGGGTGATTTTTTGTATTTTTCGCTCAACATAGAGATATAATAAGAATCCAGTATCAAAGGTTTGATTTTTCTCATTTTCCAATCTGTCTTTTTTGAAATTAAATTTTCCATTCCGTTTTTAGAGAAATGATAGACGTGTCTTGGTACATCATAGGCGGCCCAGTATTCTTTATAATGTTTGGCATCATAGGAAGTAGGGTTAGGAACTGCAATTACAAGAAGTCCTTTTTCTTTTAATTTCCCGTGGAAAATATTGAGCATCTCATCCTGATTTTCTATATGCTCAAAAACGTGCCACAATGTAATTGCGTCTAAACTGTTGTCTGCAATTTTATTGATATCATCCAGTATGATGGCTCTTGTTATTTTTCCCTGAGCTGCTTTTCTAGCATCAGCATCGGGTTCGAAACCGAATGTTTCAAAATCATTTTCTATAAACTTTACAAATTCTCCGGCACCGCATCCGTAGTCTAGTACTTTGGATCCTTTTTTAATCCTGTCTATAAGAATATTTTTTTTGTACTGCAGGTTAAAAGACTGAAGAAATTTATAAAGCTTTTCTTTCAGACTTCCGGAATCCTGATGATGAGAAATATAATCTTCGCTTTCGTAGTATTTGGAAATATTGAATGGGATAGGGGAGGTTTTGAATACTCCTTTTGTCTCGGTTTCTTTAATTTCAAATATTTCCTGTGAAAGAAAATGATCTTTTATTTTCATTGAAGTGGTTGTCTTTTATATTCAAAAAAATTAAGATATTCAGAGTTTTGTTATACACTCTTAAATACCTTAATTTTCGCTTTATTATTTTTAATGTTTCACGTGAAACATATCTTTTTTAACGCCCTAAATAGACTAGTAAAACGTTTATATCGGCTGGAGAAACCCCGCTTATCCTTCCTGCTTGTGCTATTGTCTTCGGACGTACATTAGACATCTTCTGTTTTGCTTCTGCGGAAAGGCTTGAAAGGTTGGTATAATCAAAGTCTTCAGGGATTTTAATGTTTTCTAAACGGTTAAGTTTGGCTACATTCTCTTTTTCCTTTTCAATATACCCTTTGTATTTGATATTGATTTCTGCCTGCTCTCTTACCTCATTATTATATTGAGAAGAAACTTCTTTAATAAAATCAATCTCATCCAGCTTCTCTAATGTAATATTAGGTCTTGTAAGGATCTGAGCAGCTCTATATGCCTGATCTACTGGTCTGCTTTCTGCTGATTCTAAAATAGGATTAATAATACCTGGTTTTAAAGAAGTTTCTCGAAGGAACTCTTCAAGTGACTGACTTTCAGATATTTTAGCTTCTACCTTTCTTAATCTTTCTTCTTTTGCCAATCCTAAATGATATGCTTTTTCAGTTAATCGGATATCTGCATTATCTTGTCTTAAAAGAAGTCTGTATTCTGCACGGGAGGTAAACATTCTGTATGGCTCTTCTGTTCCTTTAGTAATAAGGTCGTCAATTAATACTCCAATGTATGCTTCATCTCTGTTTAGAATGAATTCATCTTTTTCATGAACTTTGTTATGAGCATTAATACCTGCAATTAGTCCTTGCCCTGCAGCTTCTTCATATCCTGTGGTTCCGTTAATCTGTCCTGCAAAATATAAATTGTCAATCAATTTTGTTTCCAGGGTATGTTTCAACTGGGTAGGAGGGAAGTAGTCGTATTCTATAGCATAGCCTGGACGGAATACTTTTACATTTTCAAATCCCGGAATATGTTTCATAGCTTTGATCTGTACATCTTCCGGTAAAGAAGAGCTGAATCCGTTTACATAGATCTCTACAGTTTTCCATCCTTCCGGTTCTACGAAAAGCTGATGTCTGTTTCTTTCTGCAAAACGGTTTATTTTATCTTCAATACTTGGGCAGTATCTTGGACCTAAACTTTGAATGGTACCATTGAACATTGGACTCCTGTCAAAACCTTCTCTTAAAATATCATGTACTGTTTCGTTAGTATACACAATATGACAACTTAATTGTTTTGTTAATTTCGGAGTATCCAGATAACTGAATTTTTGTGGATTTTCATCTCCTTTCTGTTCTTCCATTTTGGAATAGTCCAAACTTCTTCCGTCAACTCTTGGTGGAGTACCGGTTTTCATTCTTCCGGCTTCGAAACCTAAGCTCACCAATTGTTCGGTAATTCCAAACGCTCTTGGTTCGCCCATTCTTCCTCCGCCTAATTGTTTATCGCCAACGTGAATTAATCCGTTAAGAAATGTTCCGTTGGTAAGGACTACAGATTTTGCTTTGATCTCAATTCCTAAAGAGGTAACAACTCCGGTTACTTTATTATTCTTTACGATCAGTTGTTTTACCATATCCTGAAAGAAATCAAGATTGGGAGTATTCTCTAATGCAAGTCGCCATTCTTCGGCAAAAAGCATTCTGTCATTTTGGGTTCTTGGGGACCACATGGCGGGACCTTTTGAAAGATTCAGCATCTTGAATTGGATGGCAGATTTGTCTGCTATAATTCCGGAATATCCACCCATTGCATCAATCTCTCTTACGATCTGTCCTTTTGCGATTCCACCCATTGCGGGGTTGCAACTCATCTGTCCGATGGTCTGCATATTCATTGTAACAAGTAGTGTTTTTGAACCGAGGTTGGCTGCTGCTGCTGCTGCTTCACAACCGGCGTGTCCGGCACCTACTACTATCACATCATATATTTCTGAAATCATTTTTATCTCGCTTGTTTTAAGCTTTAAACCTTATCTTTATAATCAATGTTTCACGTGAAACATTTTTGGAGAATGTACTCTAGGTAGACTTATATTGTTGCTATGATTGAGTACTTTACATACCGGACTTTAAGTGATTGTTCAATTTCAAAACTTCAAATCCCTATACTTCGCTAAGTACAAATCTTCCATTCTCCGCATCTCTTTTTCTTCCTCTTCCGTCTTGTCTTTATAGCCTGCAAGGTGTAAAATACCATGGGCTAAAACCCTCCTTAATTCTTCTTCGTAATCTCGGGAAAGGGTAGAGGCGTTATCAGAAATGCGCTGCAAAGATACGAAAATCTCAGCGCTTATTGTCTTACCTTTTACATAATCAAAAGTGATGATATCGGTATAATAATCATGCTGTAAATAATCCTGATTGATCTTAAGCAGATATTCGTCATCGCAGAAAATGTAATTGATTTCTCCTAGTTTTTTTCCTTCTGAAAGAATAAGATCTTCCAGCCATTTTTTGTAATCTGTATTTACCGATTCTGGTAAATTTTCGTAAAAGAACTGTATCATTTTTTTTAAAACCAGTGCCCTAAAATAACACTGAATATACCTTTTTGATTGTTTTTAAGGGAGTGGCTGAAGTTAACTTTTATCTGCCCAAAAGGAGATTTGTAACCAGCCGTTATTCCCAGTGAACTATAATTTACTTTAACTGCATCTTCAAACTTAATGTCATTAGATAAGTTTGCAAAGCTAAAATTTCCACTAATAAAATAGTTTTTGTTAAACTTAAACTGAATATCGTTGGATGCTAATATGACATTATTAGTGTACAGCTGGGCGAAATAAAAGCCTCCGAAAGTTTTAAAATTAAGAATATTCTGTTCAAATATTCCTCCTAGTCTGTATTGATAATAGTCTGGAAGATTCTCCCCAATTGTTATTCCTCCATATAGATTAAGACGGTAAGTGAATTGTTTGCCCAGCGGAACATTGATTCTCAGATCCGCTTTTACCTGAATTATTCTTTTGTCTATTTCAGATTTCAAAAGGTCAATCACCTTTCCTTCTGCTGAGAAATAGACCCCTTTAGTAGGGAATTCTTTATCATCCTGAGTGTCGGTTTTCAAAAACACATACGGATTTAAAAAGCGTCCATATCGCCTGTTTTCGCCGTTATTCCCCAATCTGAAGTAGTCATGGCTTATCCCGCCTCCAATTGCGAACTTATCCTTCCATGTGGATTGTATATAGGCTTCATTTCTTACCCATTCCCATTTATCAACTGCATAATTATCTCCATTTTTAATATCAAAAGTCATTCCGGATGAATAAATACCAAATCCAGGAATATACCCGTTATCAATAAAATAGTTGAGATAATATCTAAGTCTGTCTCCTACAACAAAGTCAAAGGAGAGATTTGAATTCTTGAATAAGAGTCTCTTTGCAGAATAATTCAGAAGAAGCCCTGTTTTGAAGACTTCATCATAGTGCAATCCGAATTTTAGAAAATGTCTTGTATCATCTTCAGTTACGTAAAGCTTTAAGTAATTGGCATCATTTTCCTGAACAATATCGTAATTGATAAAGCGGTAATTATTGGTGGCAACAAGTTTATCAATCATTTTATTGATGCTGCCATAGGTTTGCAAAGAGGGAAGACGTAGTCCCATTTTACCTAAAGTATAGTTTTTACCGAAGATTTTGCTTCCCTCAATAGAAATACTGTCAATCTTATATACATTGGAATATATCGGATTTACACGCTGTCTGAGACGGTCAAACGGACGTTTTGGCAGCTGATCCAGTATCTGAGTATATTTTAAACCCTCCACATAGCCGCTGTCAAGGATCTTTTTCTTGTCATCATAGCTGGTTGCAGACATCCCTTTCAGGTTCGGTTTAATGTTTATATCAGTATATTGATACTGTTTTCGGGTATCTTTTTTTATGCCAAAATCGATCACCTGATTCAGAATTGATATAATGTTATTTAAATCTTCTCTTTTAGACAGATCCTGATTTAGGTCAACTCCAATAACAATATCAATTCCTCTGTCCTTTAATGGTTTTGAAGGGTAGTTTACCGTCATTGCGCCATCTATATAAATACTGTCACCAATTTTAACAGGATCCATTAAAGACGGAAATGCCGAGCTGGCCATGATGGACTGTACGAGATCGCCTTTCTCAAATATCTGCATATTTCCGCTTTCAAGGTTGGTGGCAACACATAAAAAAGGGATAGGCATTTTTGAGAAATCTTCAATATTAGAAACATTTTTAAACAGTTCTTTAAGAAGATAAACATTTCTCTGACCAGTACTGATGGAAGAGGGAAGTGTGATTTTTCCGTTTTTCAGCGGAATTGATAAAAGATATTTATCTACAGATTTATTGAAAAAGCTGGCTTCCTGTCTGGATTTTGGATCCATAATTAGAGAATAGAAATCTGTATCCATTACAATTTTTTCTATTTCTTTTCCCGAATAGCCGGAAGCATATAGTCCACCTACGATGGCACCCATGCTGGTCCCTGCAATATAATCCACTTTTACTCCTAATGAATCTAATACTTTGAGTACTCCGACATGTGAAAAACCTTTAGCTCCACCCCCGGCAAGCGAGAGTCCTATTTTAGGATTTTTCGGAATTACTAAGTCTTTTTTTACCTGAGAATGGATCAATAGTAATTGGAATACGAAAAGAACAATCAGGAGTTTTCTCATAGTTAATCTTTTATATAAATCCGTTTCACCCGAGGTGAAATGGACGTTAATACTTCATAGGTTATAGTTTTGCAGTAGCCTGCGAATTCTTTCAAACTTGGTTTGGCATTAAAAACAGTCACTGTATCGCCTTCTTTTACATTAGGAATATGATCTACATTGATCATCATCATATCCATACAAATATTTCCAACGATAGCCGCCAATGCTTTATGTACGCCTACGTTTCCGATCTGATTTCCGATCAGCCTTGGAATTCCGTCAGCATAACCCACTGGAATTGTTGCTATTTTTGTAGGATGATCTGCTTTATATTTTCTGCTGTATCCTACAGATTCTCCGTTTTCAACTGTTGATATCTGTGAAATTACGGTTTTAAAGCTTACAACAGAGCGCAATTGTTTTTGTATTTCACTGCTTGGTGATTCTCCAAGCATCCCTATACCAATTCTTACCATATCATGCTGATCTTCGGTATAGCTTGTTATTCCTGAAGAATTTAAAATATGGCGGATAGGAGTGTAGCCAAGTTTTTCTGTAAGATAGCTTGAATTTATTTTAAAAGTCTTTAGCTGATTCAAAGTAAATTCTTTTTCTTCTGGAATATCAGAAGATGATAAATGGCTTAGCACACTTTGAACTTTAAGATTTTTAGTGCTTAAAGTTTCGATGAGTGCGTCCAGTTCAAAATCTTTAAACCCAAGACGATGCATCCCGGTTTCCAGTTTAATATGGATAGGGTACTTCTTATCACACCCTGATTTTTGAACAGCCTCGTAAAATAGTTCCAATATTCTGAAACTGTATATTTCAGGCTCCAGGTTATATTCTATGATCGTTTGATAGCTGTGTTGTTCAGGATTCATCACTACAATAGGAGTAGTGATTCCTTTTTTGCGAAGCTCTGCTCCTTCATCTGCGAAGGCTACCCCAAGATAATCGATATGATGGTGCTGTAAAAATTCTGAAATCTCATAACTTCCCAAACCGTAAGCATTGGCTTTTACCATAGCCATCATTTTTGTGCCCGGCTTTAGTAGAGATTTGTGGTAATTGATATTATGAAGAATAGCATTCAGATTAATTTCAAGGACAGTATCATGTTTTCTCAGTTCAAGAATATCTTTAAGCTTTTCTATCTCAAATTTCCTTGCTCCTTTCAGTAAAATGATCTGATTTTCGATTTCATTAAGATGTTTGCTTTCAATAAGCTCTTTAGTGTCTACGAAAGTATAGGTTTTAGATTTAAATAAATCACTAAATTTTGAAATTTCATTCCCAATTAAGAATACAGAATCGAAATGCTGTTCATTCACGAGCTCAGAAACTTCTTCATATAATTCTTTTGAGTTGGCATTTACTCCTACGATATCAGTCAGAACTAACGATTTTTTGGATTTGTTGTATTCATTCAGAAACTGAAGAGCAGTTTTCAGAGAATCAAGATCCAGGTTGAAAGAATCGTTGATAATAATATTGCCTTTAATTCCTTCAATGGATTCAAGCCTCATTTCAACGGCTTTTAAAAGGTTGATTTTTTCAACGATCTTTTTATTTTCGATATGTAACTCCTTAAGGACTGTGATAAGCGCCATAGCATTGGTTAAAGTCGCTTCGTCTCTTTGATGGGCAGGAAAACTGATTTCTTCACCAAAATATTCAACGATGATGTTTTCATCTTTAGAAATATTGTTTTTAATGAAGACGTGGTTTTCTTTTTTAAACCCGTAAGAAATTAACTTTTTATCTGAATAGGATTTTTTTATTTTTTCATCCACCAAAGAATTGTCACCATTGTAGATAATCACTTCGGAATCTTTAAAAAGCTTAATCTTTTCATCAATCAATTCCTCATCAGAAGAAAAGTTGGCAGCATGAGCAGTTCCGATATGAGTAAGAAGCCCGATCTGTGGATGGAAAATATTTTCCAGTTTTTCCATTTCGTTCGGTTTCGAGATACCCACCTCAAAAATTCCAAGCTCATGTGTGCTGTTGATTTGAAGAAGGGAAAGAGGAAGGCCAATCTGAGAATTGAAACTTTTGGGACTTTTTACAGTAGAAAATTCATTCCATAGACATTGATAAAGCCATTCTTTTAAAATCGTTTTACCGTTGCTTCCCGTGATTCCGATAGACTGTAAATGAGAATTCTCGAAATGATACTTTGCTAATTTTTGAATAAAATCTACGGAATTTTCAACGATGATCCAGGTTACATTTTTATACTCCGGATAATGATGTTCAGAAATAATAACGGTAATACCACGGTTAATAGCAGATTCAATAAACTTTTCACCAGAGTTCTTAGGAGTATTAATAGCAATAAAAGCAGTATTCTTTGTAGAATAAATAATTCTGCTGTCGTAAGCTATATTTTTAATCATTAAATTTCTGTCTCCAATAACCTTTGCATTGGTGATCTCTGAAATGCGTTGTACTGTATAATCCATTGGTACCCGTTCTGCTTTATTTAATTTATAGGAACGCAAATCTGTTTAACTGCGAATTTGCTGATCCGTTTTATTATTATTTTCTTTTTAAAAGTACTTCGTCAATAAAAACCCTGCGGCTTACTGCCTCATAGCTTTCTGTTTCTCCCAGCTCAACCAGATTATCCCCCTGGGAAGTTCGCATAGAGTAGTTGGCAAGATTACCTGTTCTCTTACAAATAGCATGCACTTTTGTTACATATTCAGCCGTAGCCATCAGGTTGGGCATTGGCCCGAAGGGACGGCCCAAAAAATCCATATCCAATCCTGCAATCACTACTCTTACACCGCTGTTGGCAAGCTGGTTGGCCACATCCACAATACTTTCATCAAAAAACTGAGCTTCATCTATAGCTACTACATCACAATTGGAAGCCAACAGAAGAATTTCATTCGGATTTTCTACTGCTGTACTCCGTATTTTATTCTGATTATGAGAAACTACATCCTCTTCAGAATACCGGATATCCAGCTTCGGTTTAAAAATTTCTACATTCTGTCCTGCCATTTCTGCTCTTCGCAATCTGCGGATTAACTCCTCGGTTTTACCCGAAAACATAGAGCCACAAATCACTTCCATCCAACCGCTTTGTTTGGAATGATTAATTGTATTTTCTAAAAACATTTGTTAAATTAGCCGTATATTTTTAACATCAAAAGTAAGCAATTTTAATAAGAATCTTATTATGCAGAATATCCAAGATTTAAAGGAAAAAATTTTTTTTGAGTCCAAGAATATCATTGATAATCTGGATAAAATAAATAACGTAGACGAATTACTTTCCAAGCAAGATCTTGTAGATGAGCTTGCTAACAGGATTTCTTTTTTGAAATTACTGGAAAAGAATATTGAATATTTCGTTACTGACCATGCAGGCCGGCATCAGGAAAATCAACATCTCTCTTTTGCGTCCGGAGAAGGAGAACACCACGATTCCGGAAATGAAGTCACAGAAGAGGAAGCGATTTTTAATAATGAATTGAACGAAATTGATGAAAATGAATTTTTTGCTGACAAACCCGAGGAAGAAGAAGCCGTTTTCAACAATCAGCTGAATGAGATTGTTGAGAATGAATTTCATGAAAACATGATAAGCTTAGTAGAAGAAAACTCCGGGGTAAAGCCAGTTGAGAACAGTAAAGAGCCCGTTTCTTTCCATGAAATTACAGAAGAAGAAGCTATTTTTAATAATCAGCTGAATGAAATTGATGAAAATGAAAATGTATTGGCTTCCGGAGCGGTACTGAGTTTTGTAGATGAAGAGAAAATTCTGTCAGATTCAAAACCTGATTTTGATGAAGATATCAACGAAGATATGTTTAGTGATACATTGACAGAAGAAGAAGAGGCATTCAACAGTCAATTAAGTGAAATAGGAAGTAATGAAGATGAAACAGCTGAACCGGAGGTAATAGAACCAATGGTGAATGAGGATAAAGAAAACAGAGCCAAAGAAATAATTCCAAGTATTTTTGATACAGAAATGCTGGATGACGAAATGCTGATTGAAGAAAATGAAGAACAATTCGTTTTAACTTCTTCGATTGAACAGGGCGAAATGACCACCGAAACTTCCAATGTAGATCATATTCTGAATGAGATCAAAAATGACCATTCTGAACAAAATCAAAAGGAAGAAAATATTCTTGCAGAAGTCTATGACAGACGAAAAATTGTTGAAATAGATAAACCTGTTCCTGAAGAAACAGAAAGACATCCTTCTGATGAAAGTTTTGAAAACTTAGAAGAATATCATCAGGAGAAAAAAATAAAATTAGCCAATATCAAAGGAATGAAAGCGGTTCAGTCACTTTTTGACGATGATCCTCTGG
Source organism: Chryseobacterium sp. MEBOG06 (assembly GCF_021869765.1). Taxonomy (NCBI): domain Bacteria; kingdom Pseudomonadati; phylum Bacteroidota; class Flavobacteriia; order Flavobacteriales; family Weeksellaceae; genus Chryseobacterium; species Chryseobacterium sp. MEBOG06. Next base: position 5,208,294 of record NZ_CP084580.1, read on the forward strand.
AAAGAGAAATTCCTAAAGAAGCAACCCAGAGTCCGGCTGGGAAAGTAGATACAGAAAGTATTCTGAAATCTAATATTCCTACCCATTTTATGGAAGCCGACAAGCAAAAACCAGAGTTTAAGCTGGATCTGAATGATAGAATTGCCTTCTCAAAAATGCTGTTTGCAGGAAGTCAGATTGATCTTAACGATACAGTAGCCCAGCTGAATCATTTTAAAACACTGGAAGAAGCGAAAGAATATCTTAGCGATCTTTATTACGATAGAAAATGGGATAATGTGGATGAATATGCGCAGAGACTTTGGATATTGGTGGAAAATAAATTCTTATAATTTTGAGCGGAATCTTATATTTTGTTCCCACACCTGTTGGGAACCTGGAAGATATGACTTTTAGGGCGGTAAATGTCCTGAAGGAAGTAGAGTATATTTTATGTGAAGACACCAGGACTTCTGGAGTTCTTTTAAAACATTTTGAAATCTCCAAGCCTTTGAAATCTTATCATTTGCACAATGAGCATCAGGCAACAGAGAAAGTCATTACAGACCTTAAAAACGGGCAGAATATTGCTATTATTACCGATGCAGGAACCCCTGGGATTTCGGACCCCGGATATCTTTTGGCAAAGGCCGGAGCGGACAACAATATCGAAATGATCTGCCTGCCGGGAGCAACGGCTCTTATTCCAGCTTTGGTGGTTTCGGGACTTCCCAACAATGAATTTTTGTTTGCTGGTTTTTTACCTCAGAAAAAAGGAAGACAGACGAAACTGAAACAGCTTGCAGAAGAAAAAAAAACCATTGTTCTCTATGAAAGCCCACATAAAATCAATACTACTTTGGAGCAGATCAAAGAGTTTTTTGGAGAAGAAACCAAAGTAAGTTTAAGCCGTGAAATTTCTAAGAAATTTGAAGAAACCAAACGGGGAACAATCAATGAATTGATTGAGTTTTCCAAATCAAAAACTTTAAAAGGAGAGATCGTTCTTATTGTTAATAATTCTATTTAATTTCCTTTGAAAAAAATAATTTTTGTATTGTGCTCTGTAGTCTGTACAGCGCAGACTAACCAATATATGAAGGTTATCCTTTCAAAAAAAACAGGAAAGGAGGTTAATTCTTACTCAGATGGGTATGGTACTTTGTATGATCCTGTTTCCGAAAAGCATGGTATTGTGGATTCTTTAGGTACGGTTACCTTTGAGTCTCCTTATAAAGGTAGTATTTTGCATGTTTTTAAAAACAGATTCATTCTTTATTCTGAAGAAACCAATTACACCAGGAAATCAGCTGTTATTAATGAAAAAGGAAAAGAATTTATCCCTTTAAATAATCAGGAATTTAATACACCGTGGTGGAGTGAAGAGTTCATCATTTCTTCCAGAGAAGGAAAAGAGGCCGTTTATGATTATAATGGAAAAGAGATTATTTCCTATTCAGACAAAATCAGATTTTCAGGAAAGAACAGATTCTTTGTTTTAAAAGATAAAGGATGGTTTCTCTATGACTTCAATGGAAAACAGGTAAGTGCCAGAGGATTTAAAGATGATTATTATTTTGAAGAAGGGAGGGCTCTTATAACTAATGACAATAATCAAAGTGAAATCATTGATGAAAACGGACAGACACTGCACACATTTTCGAAGTTGGTAACCAGTATCAGTTCTTATCCTTATTTGATTACCCAGAATAAAGCTACAGGGAAATACGGACTTATCGATACAGAAGAAAATACAATTGCGGATGAAACTTTTAAAGAGATCATTCCGGAATATTTTGGAAAGAAAGAATATATTTATCTCAGCAAAAATAATAAAACAACGGTCTTTTATAAAAAAGATAAGAAGTTGTATTCCAGTGTTTTTAAATCTTTAACCCCTTTATTTAACAATCTTTTCAGCATTTATAACGACAAGACTAAGAAATCCGGAATTGCCGATCTGGAGGGAAATATAATTGTTCCACAGGAATATAATTTCATACAGAGTTTTACCATTTCAGGAAGAGATGTTGTTTATCTTAAAAAAGAAGGGGAGGAGAAACTTCTTGATAAAGATCTTAAAAATGTGATTAATGAAGATGTAGATATTCTCGGATTTTATCCTGAAGGACTTATTGTGAAGGAATCGGATAAATACTATAGATTTTCATTGAAAGACAAATCTAGGGATGAGCTGAAAAACATAAGCTGGATCAGGAATGAGAATAATGAATATTTTAACTTTCTAAATCCTTATTCAAAACCTCTTGTATGTAAAAATAAAGACAATTTTTATGGTATTCTGGATGGAAAAGGAACGGAAATTGTACCCTTTATTTACGATGATATCATAATATTTGGGAACTCTGAAAATGAAATTGTAGTAAAAAAAGAGGGAAAATATGGAGTTTTGAATTTTCAGAATGAACTGCTGAAAGAAATTGATTATGATAAATATTCCTGGCAGAAGGAAGTACTGAAACTGGATAAGAATAAAAAGACAGAGCTCATTTATTTCACCAGATTTAGAAATAATCCTCCTCAGCTTTAGGATTTTAATAGGAAATGATCAAAAAAGTGCAGTATTTTGCTGATTTCAATGCGTTGAATAACAATTTATAATATCTTTGCAAACCGTTTAATTCCGTAAAGGAATAATATATACTAAGTGAGTCAGCAATCGCTAGCTGAATGAGTTATAAAGAAAATAATTGTCAATAGATATGAGAATATTAGAAGGAAAAGTAGCACTAATTACTGGAGCTACAAGAGGAATCGGGAAAGGTATCGCTGAAATGTTTGCTCAGCAGGGAGCAAAAGTAGCATTTACCTATGCCGGCTCTGTAGACAAAGCTAAAGAATTAGAAGCAGCTTTAAGTTCTGTAACCCAAATCAAAGGATATCAGTCTGACGCATCAGATTATGATGCTGCACAGCAGTTGGTGGAAGAAGTAATGGCAGAATTCGGACAAATTGATATTTTGGTAAACAATGCAGGAATTACAAAAGATAACCTGCTTCTGAGAATGTCAAAAGATGATTGGGATAAAGTGATCAAAGTAAACTTAGATTCAGTTTTCAATCTTACAAAAGCGGTAATCAAGCCAATGATGAAAGCGAGATCAGGATCTATTATCAATATGACCTCAGTAGTTGGAGTGAAAGGAAATGCCGGACAGGCCAATTATGCAGCTTCTAAGGCAGGCGTTATCGGATTTACAAAATCTGTTGCATTAGAATTAGGATCCAGAAATATCAGATGTAATGCTATCGCACCTGGATTCATTGAAACAGAAATGACCGCTGTTCTGGATGAGAAAACAGTTCAGGGATGGAGAGACGGAGTTCCTATGAAAAGAGGAGGGCAGCCGGAAGACATCGCTAATGCATGTGTATTCTTCGGAAGTGATATGTCATCATACGTTACCGGGCAGACGCTAAACGTTGACGGAGGGATGTTAACTTAAAAATATAATGAGGCTATACAAAATGTATAGCCTCACTTTTTTAATTCTTTCTAAAATTCAGGATTAATTAAAAACCTGATTTTCCTGCTCCTGAACTCTTATAAAAGTTGTTCTTTTAGAAAGTTCTTTAAGTTTGGAAGCTCCTACATAAGTACAGGTTGATCTTACTCCGCCTAAAATATCCTTCACTGTTTCTGCAACGGGTCCTTTATAAGCTACTTTTACGGTTTTACCTTCAGAAGCACGATATTCTGCAACTCCTCCGGAATGTTTATCCATAGCTGTTTTAGAACTCATTCCATAAAATGAACGGAATTTCTTGCCATTTTCTTCAATCATTTCTCCTCCGCTTTCATCATGACCGGCAAACATTCCGCCCAGCATAACGAAATCTGCACCACCACCGAAAGCTTTAGCTACATCTCCGGGAACTTTACACCCTCCGTCAGCGATAATATGGCCTCCTAAACCATGAGCCGCATCAGAACATTCTATAATTGCTGAAAGTTGAGGATAGCCAACTCCTGTTTTTACCCGGGTAGTACACACTGAACCAGGTCCGATACCTACTTTGATGATATCTGCTCCTACCAAAAGAAGTTCTTCCACCATTTCTCCCGTAACCACATTGCCGGCAATAATAATTTTATCCGGGAAATTAGCTCTTGCTCTCTTCACAAAATCAACGAAATGCTCAGAATATCCATTGGCTACATCAATGCAGAGAAATTCTATTTTTGGATGTTTTTCTACAATATGTTTAATCTTCTCTTCGTCAGCTTTTCCGGTACCGGTACTTAGAGCAATATACTGATAGATACTGTCCGGCTGGCTTTCCAGGAACTCATCCCATTCATCCAGACTGTAATGCTTGTGAATAGCTGTAATTATCTTTTCTTTTGCCAGTTCCACAGCCATTTCAAAAGTACCTACAGTATCCATATTCGCGGCAATTACAGGAACTCCTCTCCATTTTTTTTGAGTATGTCTGAACGTAAATTCCCTTTCAAGATCTACTTCCGAACGGGACTTCAGGGTGGAACGTTTTGGGCGGAACATTACATCCTTAAATCCCAGTTTTATTTCATATTCTATACGCATCTTGTAATTATTTTTCAGAATAAAGGTACTAAATAATATGGGAAGGATTGTCTTAATCCCACGGAATTTCGGTAAGAAGATTATAATAATTTCAACGTAAAAATAAAAATGAGACACAGCTTTAAAACCGGAAAGTAAGCAGAAAATGAATGAAGTTTTTATCCCTTTGTCTGGCTTATTATTTAAAATGAATAAAGGCATGAAATATTATTTCATGCCTTTATTGGTTCTTGTAATTCATAAAATACAGAGCTTTTTATATCCATGAAAGCTCAATTTTAATGATATTCATCTAGTGAATGATAAGCTGAGCTATCTCACTTATTATGCATTGTCAAAATTCATTACTTCCTCCAGAGTCTTCATATACTCATAGGCTGTAAGGTCAAACTTTACAGGTACGATAGATATATATCCGTTGGCCAAAGCGGTTTCATCGGCATCTTCAGATTCATCCATATTGTTGAAGTAACCCGTTAACCAGTAATATTTTTTTCCGTGTGGGTTTATTCTTTCGTCGAAGCTTTCTTCCCATTTTGCATTAGCCTGTTTGCATACTTTTATTCCCTTTATTTCTCCGGCGGGAAGTTTTGGAATATTTACGTTTAAAACAATTCCTTTAGGCATAGGATTTTCCAGCGTTCTTCTTACGATATTCTGAATAAATTCTTTAGCTTGACTAAAGTCTGCCTCCCAGCTGAAGTCTAATAATGAGAATCCAATCGCAGGAATTCCTTCTACACCTGCTTCTACTGCAGCAGACATAGTCCCGGAGTAGATTACATTGATAGAAGAATTTGCTCCATGGTTGATTCCTGAAACGACAATGTCAGGTCTTCTTGTCAGAATTTTGTCAAGAGCCATTTTCACACAGTCTACAGGAGTTCCGCTACAAGAATAGTCGGTTTGTGGCCCTTCCAGAGTGACTTCTTCATAGCTTAGGGTAGAATTGATGGTGATTGCGTGGCCTTTTCCACTTTGGGGAGAATTCGGGGCTACAACTATTACTTCCCCGATTTCATTCATAAAGTTGATAAGATTTCTAATACCGGGAGCTGTAATTCCGTCATCATTAGTCACCAGAATAAGTGGTCTTTCCATAAATTATCTTTAATTATTTAATACAAATACAGTACAATTTGCTCATATTTTGAAATGAACAAAATGAATTTTTAACACATCAAATGTAGTTAAAAATAAGATGTTAAAAAATACCAGATGTATTATTAATGAGGCAGTAGTGAAACAAAATGAGCTATTTTGATCAGAAAATAAAGCAGGGAGCATGAAGAAGGAAATCTTGTGTTTAAAAAAACAAGTGGAATATAAATTCATTAAAACTTCCAAAATTTACAACACTGGCGTCTATCGTGCGAAGACCATTCCAGCTTCTCATCATCTCAGTACCTCACAGATGCATTCTTTCAAGGCGAATCTTATTCAACTCCCCTCTGAAAGAGAGCATCTGCTGAGTCTGATAATGATTTTAATGGGTTAAACACTTAATATGGCTTAGTCCAGTGGTTTTCTGCCTGTAATAATATTGTAAAGGATAACAACAATGGCAATAACCAGCAAGACATGTATTAGGTAACCCGTACTAATACCGGGTACAATTCCTAACATTCCTAAAAGCCAAACGACTATACAGATAACTGCAACTAACCATAGTAAACTTCTCATGACATTACATTTTAAAGTTATTTGATTAAATACTAGCATATTTCATGCCCTTGTGAGGAAGGATTGATTTTTAGGCGGTCTGTTTATAAAGTTTTTCAGGATAAAAAAGAGTAAAAAAAGATAAGATTATTGGCTTTGTTTTTCTCTGAAAACTCCTGATAGCACAGGATGTAGAGAGAAGACTTTAGTATTTATAAATCTCTTCTAATAAAAATAGGTAAAACTGTTCGATATTTGTAAATAAGGTATTAAATTTGATCATTTGTAACAGTCTGCTAATTATGGCTACTCATTACAATACCTATTTTTTAAAAAATTAATAAATAAAGACAGTTTATGTGGAAAAATTTCAAACTGAATAAATTTTTACTCCTTATTCCATTAACCAGTCTAATGTTTTGTTTCAACTCGCCAAAGAACGATGATGAAAAGATGCAGACGATAATGGTGAGCGTAAAAAATACACTTTCTTATCTGCATTATAGTCCAAAAACTATCAATGATGCCTATTCGAAGGATGTTTATAAGCATTATTTCGAATTGGTAGATCCTGCAAAAAGATATTTCCTGCAATCTGATATGGATGAATTTGGCAAGCATGAAACAAAGCTTGACGATTATATCAGTCAGGGAGATCTTACGTTCTATAAGCTTACCATCGACAGACTTTACCAAAGGGTAGATGAGATTGATAAAATCACACAGGATATTTTCAGCAAGCCTATCAACCTTCAGGAAGATGAAACCCTGACGCTTGAGCCAAAGCTTAAAAAAGTACCGGCTAATAAGCAGGAACAATATAATGAATGGAAAAAATTCATTAAATATAATATCCTGCAGGAGGTTGAATCAATGAACAGCAAAGAAGAAGCTCAGAAAGAGAAGAAAGATTCTGTTCAGAAGTACAAGCTGAAAGATACCATCAAGTTTAAGTCTCTTACTCAGGATGAGAAGATCAAAAAGGCGACAGATGAAGTAAAAGATCTTGTGAAAGATACCTTTACCCGATTCAAGAAGAGAAAAAAAATGGATTGGTTTACTGTGTATATGAATGCATATACAGAAGTATTTGATCCGCATACTAACTATTATTCACCAAAAGATAAAGAAGATTTTGATACTCAGTTTACCGGTAAAGTAATTGGTATCGGAGCTTTGATCCAGGAGAAAAAGGGAAATCTTTACCTGGGAGCTCTGACGATTGGGGCACCTGCATGGAAGTCCAAGCAGCTTTCGGAAGGAGATAAGATTCTGAAGGTAAAATCTAAACCAAAAGAAGATGCTGTAAATGTTGTTGGAATGCTTTCTGATGAAGCCGTAAGACTTATCAGAGGAGAGAAAGGAACTCCGGTTACTCTAACGGTTCAGAAAAAAGACGGAAGCATCAAGGATGTAACCATGATTCGTGAGGAGGTAGCAATTGAAGATACTTTTGCAAGAAGTATTGTCGTAAATACACCGAACGGGAAGAAATATGGGTTTATCAACCTTCCAAGCTTTAATGCTGATTTTGAAAATGCCAAAGGAAGAAATGCTTCTGATGATATTAAAAATGAAATCATTAAACTTAAAGCTCAGAATATTGAAGGAATTATTCTTGATCTTAGAAACAACGGAGGGGGTTCATTAACTGAAGTAGGAGATATTATGGGGCTTTTCATGGATGCCGGACCTTACGTTCAGGTGAAAGATGGAAACGGAAAAATACAGACTCTAAAGAATAAATATGAAGCTCCTATCTGGACTGGTCCTCTTGTAATCATGCAAAATGAACTTTCAGCTTCTGCTTCTGAAATTTTAGCGGGAGTAATGCAGGATTACGGAAGAGCAATGATCGTGGGATCGCCTCAGTCTTTCGGAAAAGGTACCGTTCAGACGTTTGTTGACCTGAATAGATTCCTGAATACTGAAGATGATTTCGGATCTTTAAAACTGACGATTCAGAAGTTCTACAGAATTACAGGAGAATCTACACAGAGAAAAGGAATTGTTTCTGATATTCAGATGAAGGATTTCTTTACCTATGCAGAAGTAGGAGAGAGATATGATGATTTTGCTTTAGCATGGGATAAAATTCCACCAACAAAATTCGAAAAACTGAATTATTTCAATATTCAGGCTCTTGAAAAGGCAAGTGCTGGAAGAATGGCTAAAAACAGCAATTATCAGCTCCTGTTAGAATCAGCTCAATGGAGAGAGAAATTGGATAAAGAAGAAAATATTACACTGAATATTAATAAATTCAATGACCTGATGAAGCACAGAAAATCTCAGATCGAGAAGTTCAAAGCTTTAACAAAATTTGAAAATGGTCTTCAGTTCACGATGTATCCAAGTGAAATTGAAAGAGAGAAAAAAGATGAAGCTTTCAAGAAAAAATCTGAAATGTGGATCAAGAATCTGAAAAAAGATCTTTACCTGCAGGAAGCAATGAATATTGTATCAGATATGGGAGCAAAATCCTAAACATAAAAAATCCGCTAATGAAAATTAGCGGATTTTTTATTGCGTAAAAATGATTACTTAATTTCTACACATCCTACTCTCCCTCCTGCATTTCCTGTAGGCTGGGTATGGAAGTCATCCGCAGCTGCGTGTACAATAAGTCCTTTTCCGATAATGTTTTTAGACTCGTCTGTACAGCCAAGACACCATTTATCTGTCTTGAACGTCAGTGTTGCCGTACCGCTCTGATCAGCAACCAGATTTCCTATATCTCCCATATGGAAATGTTCAGCTCCCCATTTACCGTGATCGTTCTTGGATGGGTTCCAGTGACCTCCTGTAGAGGTTCCGTCTGCTGCCGAGCAATCTCCTTTTTCATGAATGTGTACAGCATGAATTCCTGGAGTAAGGTTCGTGATATCCAGTTTCATGATTACTTCATTTCCTTTTTGGGTAAACTTGGCTGTTCCTCCTGTCTGGGTTCCGCTTTTGGCATTTACAGAGTACATTTTTGTAGTTCCGCATGAAACGGCTAAAAATGCAAACCCTGCCAGTAATGTTAATGTTTTTACGTTCATTTTTAAATGATTTATAGTGATTATAGGATAAAATTAAAAAAGATTTTCCAAAGCGCTTTATGATTCAGGTCTTTTTTCTAAAGTTAGTGAAAAGTAGAAGCTTATTGTATTTTATTTTTTCTTTAGATTTTATAATATGAACCTTATGGATAATTGCTTTGAAAAATGGATGGAAAATGCTTAATTTTAGCGTGATATAATATAAGCAGTCATCATAATCAGCAACCGTAAAGAACTAAAAATGGTCATTTTATCTGCCTTTATCAGTGAGGAAAAGCATCAGTCTGTTCTGGACCGGTATTTACACCTGTTTTCTGAAGACTTTAGAAAAGATATCATGAAATACAGAAGATGGCAGGATGCACAGCTTTCTCTGCTGGGAAGAGTTTTATTGCAATATGGCTTACAGACGTATTACAATATCTCTCAAGTTGAAACAGGTATTCTTCCCAATAAAAAGCCTTATCTGAAAAATTCTCATCTTCATTTCAATATTTCTCATTCTAAAGATATTGTAACCTGTATTATCGCTGAATTTCCTATAGGAATAGATATAGAATTTACCAATCCGGAAATCAACTATATGGACTTTAAATTTCAAATGACAGAAGCTGAATTTCAGGAAATCTATGAAACTGAAGATAAAGTAAAAGGATTTTTTACTTACTGGACGAGAAAAGAAGCGGTTATAAAAGCGCATGGCAGCGGTATGATGCTTCCTCTGGAATCCTTTGAAATAGTGAATGATGAATGTGTCATTGACGGTGAAAAGTTTTTTACAAGAGAGATTTTTATTTATGAATCCTACCACAGCTATATTGCGTCGCCCGATATACATATTAAAAAGACTATTCCTCTTTTAAAATTTGTGGAAGTATAAGATTATAAAGTAGAAATTTCTTTAAACAGCAATAATAAACAACAGATATCCTATTCATATCAATATTTTTGTTAATCAATATTTTATAATTGGAAGAATATAAAAAACGGATTGTAAAAACAATCCAGTATATCGATACAAACCTTGATGCGGATCTCTCTCTGGAAAAAATTGCAGAGATCAGTGCTTATTCCCCGTTTCATTTTCACAGGATATTTAAGCTGATTACCGGAGAAACACTTCAGAGCTATATTACCAGAAAGAAAATAGAAAAAAGCGCTTTTTATCTGGCTGTACACAAAGAAAAAGGAATTAAGGATATCTATTTTGATCTCGGATTTTCAAATCATTCAGTCTTTAGCAAAACATTTAAAAAGTATTACGGAATACCTCCTTCTGAATTCCGGAGATCAGCGCCCCCCAGATTTCACAAGATTTTACAAACACAAAGCAAGAACGGACAAGTTGATACGGTTTTTGGCCAATATATTTGCACTATAGAAAACCTGTTAAACTGGACGAAAATGAATTTGAAAATTGAAATTAAAGAACTGCCGGAAATGCAACTTGCAGCAGTAATGAGCCTGGGAATTGCTGATGTGGAACCCTCCTATAATATTCTGATAGATTGGGCAGGAAAGAAACATCTGTTTCCACGGGAAAATGTGAAAATGATTTCTGTATACCATGAAAGTTTCAAAGTGACTCCTCCCGATAAGGTAAGAATACACGCGTGTATGCTTCTGGATGAAAAGCTTGAAAGTACTGAAGGAGAAGTGTTTTCTGAAACCATTGATGCAGGAAAATACATTGTAGGAAGTGGAGAAGTAACCCTTAATGATTTTGAGCAATGCTGGGTATCATTGTTTTTATGGATGAATGAGCATCATTATTCAATGAGAAAAGAATTTCCTTTTGAGATCTACCATTCCAATTTTAAAGAGCATCCGGAAGGTAAAATGATGGTGGATTTTTGTATTCCTGTTTTGTAATTTACCATTCGGTAGCAAAAGAATGCCTTTCGGTAATAATTTTTTTATAGAAAGGCATTTCTCATCCTATTTTTGACCCAGATAATAATAACCATGAAACCACAAGGACAAAAAATACTGCTTCTGATTGCTCTGATCACTTTTATGACGGGATATTCTCAGATAAAAGTATCAGGAAGGGTAACTTTTAAAAGTAAAGGAGTAAGTGAAGTAAATGTCACACTAAAAGATACCTATGACGGGTCAACTACGGATGCCCAGGGTAATTTTTCTTTTGAAACATCAGAAAAAGGAGATCGCAAAATAACCTTCACCCATCCCAAATATGAGACCGTTGAAAAAAGTATCAGCCTTGATGATCAGGCAATCATTCTCAATACGGATCTTAAAGAACAGATCAGCGAAATAGATGCCGTAGTAGTATCTGCAGGATCTATTGAAGCCAGCGACCGGAAAAGAGCAACTACATTACTGACGCCTATTGATATTTATACTACTGCAGGAGCAGACGGACAGATTTCTTCAGCATTGACCTTTCTTCCCGGGGTTCAAAAGGTTGGAGGAACAGAAGGTTTATTCATCAGAGGAGGTACGGGAACCGAATCCAGGATCTTTATGGACGGGAGTCTTATCAACAATTATTTTTCTAATTCTATTCCGGGAATTGCAGGAAGAGATCAGTTTAATACTTCTCTTTTTAAAGGTAATATATTTTCAAGTGGCGGATATTCTGCTCTCTACGGGCAGGCGCTTTCAGGAGCATTGATGCTTGAAAGTGTTGACCTTCCGGATGAGAGTTCTTATAATCTTGGAGTTTCTCCTATCTTTCTGAATGCAGGATTTCAAAAGCTGGCAGACAGTAAAAACTATTCTTTTGGCGCTTCAGCAGGATATTCAATGTTAAGCCTGATGCAGAAAGTCTTTAATTTCAATACCAATTTTATTGACGCTCCACAGGGTCTTAACGGAGACATGAATTTTAGATTTAAAACAAAATCAGGAGGATTTTTTAAATATTACGGAATGTACAATTCTAATAAGATGGGAGTGAAATCTGAAAGCCTTGAACCTGGATATGATTTCAGTTTGATAAGATTAGACGGAAAAAATACGTATCACAATCTCTCTTTCAGACAAAAATTTGGGAAATATCTTCTGAATATAGGAGGCTCTTATTCGTACAACAGATCGGATCTTAATTTTTCTACAGAAACAAGTGATATAGAATCCAATAAAACAAGATTGCTCACAGATGGAAATTATGTGAATTTCAAAGCAGTTCTTGAAAGGAAAATAAATAAAATAAGTGCTGTGAGAGGAGGTTTTGAATTGAATAACACAGATGAAAATTTAAACTTTGAAGAGGTTCAGAAACATTATAAAGATCTGATTTCTTCTGCTTTCGTAGAAACAGATCTTGGATTCAGCAATGCTTTATCTGCAAAAATAGGAATCAGGGCAGAGCATTCATCTTTTCTGAATAAAAATAATATTGCCCCGCGTTTGGCATTGGCTTACCGTCTTGCCAAAGACTGGACAACTTCTTTGGCTTATGGTCTTTTCTATCAAAATCCGGAGAGCAAATATATCAATAGACCTGCGGATTTGGGGTTTCAACAGTCACAGCATTATATTTTCCAGGTTCAGAGAGCTTCGGAAGGGCGAACGTTGCGTTTTGAAGCTTTTTATAAAAAATATGACCAGCTGATCAAGACATTTAATGTGACTCCGGACAAGGAACAGAACCAACAGGTGCAGACGGCTCTAAATAATGATGGATACGGTTATGCAAAAGGACTGGAACTGTTTTGGAGAGACAATAAGAAAACATTTAAAAATATTGATTATTGGATCAGCTATTCATTTCTTGATTCAAAGAGAGACTTTCTGAACTATCCTGTCAGTATGAAACCGTCTTTTGCAGCAGATCACACTCTTTCAGCAGTGGTAAAGAGATTTATTCCGGAATGGAAACTTGGAGCTAATTTATCCTATACCTATGCCAAAGGAAGACCTTATTACGATATTGCTTCTAAATTTGAAGATGGGAAAGCAATTAATTATACCAGAAATGAGGGTAAACTAAAAGATTATAATGCTTTAAATTTCAGTATTAATTATTTACCGAACCTAGGCAAAAAGGATTCAAAGGTTTTCCCTGTACTTGTTCTGAGTATTACCAATGTTTTAGGATCAAAAAACGTGTACGGATATAACTTTTCCGTAGACGGATCAAGAAGCTCTGCAGTTGTGCCACCCGTGAATACCTTTGTATTTATAGGAGCATTTATCAGCTTTGGAGTAGATAAAACAGATGATGCAATCAATAATAATTTATAAAAACATAACTTCGAATATACAATACAACTAACTTTTAAAATTTGATATCATGAAAAAATACCTTTTAAGTTTTGCTTTAGCCTTTATGAGCTTAACTGCTTTTGCACAGACTGATTACGAAAAAATAATGACTGAGAAAATTGCGAAAATAGAAACCTGTAAAACTCCGGAAGAGTTTCAGACATTGGCCAACGATTTCCAGAGAATAGGAAGTAAAGAAAGCTCTCAGTGGCTTCCTCAGTACTATGCTGCTTTTTCCCAGATTCAGAAAGGAAGGCTTATGATGAGAACCGGAAATACCCAGGATCTTGATGGAGTAGCGGCACAGGCAGAAAAATATTTGGGAATGGCCCAGAATCTTGCAGGTGCTGATAATGCAGAAGTTCATCTATTGAGGAAAATGGCGTATTCTCTGAGAATGATGGTGAATCCTCAACAGCGATATATGACTGATGGAGCCAGAGCCACTGAAGAGCTTAATATTGCACAAAAGCTTGATGCAGCCAATCCAAGAATAGCTCTTATTAAGGCTGAGGACATCTATTTTACCCCAGAACAGTTTGGCGGAAGCAAAACCAAAGGAGTAGAGATGTTTAAAGACGCACTGGCAAAATTCAACGCTTATAAACCCAGAACAGCGCTGGATCCAAACTGGGGAAAAGGAGAAGCTGAATATTTCATCAGCCTTCCGGAAGAAAAAACAAAATAATAGGGATGTAAGTTGTTGAAATATAATATTATGGTTTATTGTAAATAAAGCTTTTTTCCGACTTACTTTTTACTGTTTTAAACTTACAAAACCTTCATTCTGTGAAGGTTTTTTTATACCATTCGGTAAAGAAATTTAGCCTTTCGGTAAGAAATACTTTTTGATACCTTTAATAAAAACTAATTTTGAGTTAAGAAAAGGATCATGAAACGTAAAAATTTTATTATACTACTTTGGGTCTCAATGGGAACGACATTGTTTTTCTTCTTATTTTTTAATGATGAAAAAACGTTTCGCACCTTTATGATGACAATGCTGCTTTCTACCATGTATACTTTCGTATTGGGGGTAGGAAACGGAATTATTAATGAGTTTCTTAATAAAAGATTTCCGTGGTCTGAGGCTACCAGGCTTAGAGCTGTTTTAAGCATTATTTCAATCATTATCGGGAACTTTGTTTTGGTGTACTTCTGTAATTATATGAATTATGTTGTGATCCAGAGAACAGCTACTGTGGAAGAGTTTTTCTCTTCAAAATATGGGGTTACCAATTGGTTTATGATCAATATAGCTCTTCTGATTACAGCTTTTCTTCATGCAAAAGGATTCATGGAAGAGCTGAAGAAGACTTCCCGGAAAGAAGTAGTGGAGCAGAAGCTTATTGCTAAGTCTGCCAATGCCCAGTTTGAAAGTTTGAAAAACCAGCTGGATCCTCATTTTCTTTTCAACTCTTTGAATGTTTTAAGCTCGCTGATCGATGAAAATCCCCAGCAGGCTCAGAAATTTACTGCCTCTATGTCAAAGATTTACCGGTATGTACTTGAACAAAAAGATAAAGAGCTGGTAACCGTTGAAGATGAGATCGAATTTGCCAAAACGTATTGTGATCTTTTAAAAACCAGATTTGAAGACAGTGTAGATTTCACTTTTGATGTTCCAAAAGAAGATTATCGGAGATATGTGGTTCCCCTGGCTCTGCAGCTATTGCTGGAAAACTGTATCAAACATAATTTTGCTACTTCATCAAAACCTTTAGCGATCAGGATTTTTTCAGACGGTGATACCCTTTGTATTGAAAACAACCTGCAGGTAAGGGAACAGATCAAGGAAAGTTCCGGGATAGGACTTACCAATATTGTTCAGCGCTATTCTCTTCTTACAAAGAAAAATGTTTTTATAGAAAAATCTGAAGACTATTTTAAAGTAAAGCTTCCGATGCTTTCTGCTAAACCCAATATTTCCAGTGTACAGACGGAGGATGAATCTGCGGCATATAAAAGAGCACAAAAGAGAGTTAAAGAAATTAAAGGATTTTATTCTAACCTGATTTCTTACTGTATTATTATTCCTTTCTTAATCTTTATCAATCTTTTTACCGGAAGGGGAACCTACTGGTTCTGGTACCCGTTATTTGGGTGGGGAGTTGCTTTGGCCTTCCGTGCTTTCCGGGTTTTCGGGATTGGAGAATCCTGGCAGGAAAAAAAGATCAGAGAAATTATGGATCAACAAAAAAATAAAAATAATGAAAACATTTGACGAAGATGATATTCAATATCAGCAGGCTAAAAGACAGGTAGACCAGTTAAGAGGTTTTTACGGGCATTTATTTGCCTATTTGGTGGTAAATATTGTAATCGTCTTTTACAACTATTCGCAGCTGAAACCCGGAGAAAGTTATTTCCAGTTTGAAAACTTTTTTACGGCCATATTCTGGGGAATTGGACTTTTTTCTCATGCGTTGATCGTCTTTTTGCCTAAAGTGCGGTTTGTAAAGGAATGGGAAGAGAGAAAAATCCGGGAATTGATTGAAAAACAAAAAGAACTTTAATACGGTCTTAAAAGGCAGAACAGGCAATAAATGAAATAAACTTATTAACACAAAAGATAAAATATGAATACCTTACAAATACTCTTTACCGTTTCTATGGCCGCTTGGTTTCTCAGTGAGTTTTTGTATAAAAATATGCTGAAATCCACGAAAAGTGACAAGAAAGATAAAGATAAATCTACCCTGAATATTCTGTGGCTTGCCATTCCTTTTTCTATAGGGGCCTCTATTATTCTTTCTTATAATACAAAACTTCCCATTATAAAGGCTGACTGGATCATGTATGTAGGAGAGCTTTTTATTATATTGGGAATTGTTTTAAGATTCATTATTATCAGATCTTTAGGTAAATATTTTACAGTGGATGTCACCATAAGAGAAGACCATAAAATCAAAAAAGAAGGATTTTATAAATATGTAAGACATCCTTCGTATGCTCTTTCTCTTTTGACCTCTCTTGGTCTTGGTTTATACCTCAATAACTGGTGGTCTTTACTCTTTGCTTTTATACCTCCGTTTTTAGCATTTGCCTACAGAATTAAAGTGGAAGAACTGGCTTTGGTAGAACAGTTTGGAGATGAATACATCGAATACAGAAAGAACACCAAAAAAATAATTCCTTTTATTTATTGATCCTCTCTTTTACATGCCTGCGATAATTCAGTAAGCAGGTTCTGTTTTTTACAAGAAAACATCAGACTGGCAGATCTGCTTTGCGTCTACTCAGCATCTATATATTCATTACTTTCGGGTTTTTACCATTCAGATAGCATATTCTACCGTTCGGTAATATAAAATTGATTTAAGGCTGTTCTCTGACCTACCTTTGATTCAACAAAAAAGACAAACTAACCTTTTAAAACAAAATAGTATGGAAATTTTATCATCTGATAGAGAAACGATAGCTTACAAAAAAGCTTCAAGAAGAGTAAAAGAATTAAAAGAATTTTATGGAAATCTTACTTCTTACTGTATTGTAATTCCATTTTTAGCAGCATTAAATTTGCTGACCTCTCCAGGATATCTGTGGTTCTTATGGCCTATGCTGGGTTGGGGAATAGGCGTTATTTTTCATGCCGTAAACATATTTGGAATCGGAAGAAGCTGGGAAGAGAAAAAAATAAAAGAGTTGATGGAACAGGAAAGAGGAAAAACAAAAACATTATAATAATAAATTAAAAAATTTATACAATCATGGATTATCACACGGCATACACAAGAACCCGCAACATTAAAAAATTCTATAGAAATATTTTTTTATTTGCTATCATTGCTCTTCTGATCCTTCCGGATACTGTTTTTGACGAAGAAATCATTAGAATTAGACTGTTCGATAGATACACAATATTGGCAATATGGGGACTTATTCTCTTTGTAAAAGCCATAAAACTGTTTGTTTTTGATTCCGAATGGGAAAGAGATATGATTGAAAGAGAGCTTAAAAAAGATAAACAGCCTATAGACTATTAAAATAGGTCTGTTTTTATTTAACTTTAATTCCCAAAATCTGACAACCAAAATTAAAACTCAATGATCAAAACTGTCATTATAGAAGACGAAAAACCAGCTTCAAGGAAATTAGAAAGAATGCTGAGTAATTTTCCTGAAATTGAAGTCGTTACAAAAATAGAATCAGTGGAAGAAGGGGTAGCCTGGTTTTCTGAAAACGAACACCCGCAGCTGATCTTTTCTGATATTGTTTTAGGAGACGGACTGTCTTTCGATATCTTTGAAAAAGTACCTACCAAAGGCTTTATCATCTATACTACGGCTTTTGATCAGTATACCCTTAAGGCTTTTAAACTAAACAGTATTGATTATCTATTAAAACCTATTCTGGAAGAAGATCTTTCCGGTGCTGTTGAAAAGTTTAAATCATTCATTCCTGCAAATGACACCGTAAATTCTCAGGATATAAAACAGCTTATAAAAAAAGAAAAATCAACCCTTTCCAGAGTTTTGGTGAAAATAGGATATAATCTGAAAATCATACAGACTCAGGAAATAAGCTGCTTCTTCAGTGAAAATAAAATCGTATATCTTCAGACAGAAGACCGCAGCTATCCATCAGATTTTACATTGGACGAACTGGAAGAAGTACTGGACAATAAAAAGTTTTTCCGTGTCAACAGACAGGTTATTATCAGCTCAGACTACATTAAAAACATTCATACATCGCCTTATTATAAAGTGGATATGGAGTTTCAGCCCCAGGAAGAAATTACGGTAAGCAGAGACCGTGTCAAGGATTTTAAAGATTGGCTGGTAAGCTGATCAAAAACTGAAAATAAAGGTATTAAGGAAAGTCATTGCTTTTAGGCTCAAAATACCTTTATTTTGCTGTATATACCTTTCATACCAACTTACAAAAACAAATGCCATGGATCTTATTTTATTGTTTTTCAAACTATTCCTTGCGTTCTTTTACCGCTGAAATGAGAATGGTTTACTGATTATAAAAATCACCTGCTGATTTTACAAACTGATAGAAGGCTTCGGTCACCTCCTTTTTATTTTTATGAGTTAAAGGAAAAGGAACCATATGTGAATATTCATAAGGGAAATCTTTGATCTCAACCTCTACCTCAATGTCACGGTATCCTCCGGTTAACGTATTTAAAGCTTCAATGGGAGGCGCTACAGAGTCTTTTTCAAGAACATATACCTTTATCTGAGACTGAATCTCGCGGATTCTGTCTTCTCTTTCCTTTTGAAAATAATTATAGCGCAGCATCTTTTTGAACCAGCTTTCATGCGGATGCTGATCATCATTCTGATAATGTCTTAAACGGGGATCAGATTTAAAATCCGAACTTAGTAATTCGGTGAAAACAGACTGCATTCTAACCGTAGACTGAGTGTCCATGATATATTTTGAGATCGGAAACATCCGGTCAATGGTCATTCCTCCACAAAAACAGAATACCTTGGATGATGTGAAAAAGTGGTACGGGTCAGCCATTTTGATAATCATTGAAAGGAATGATCCTATGGAATACCCGAATAAATCCAGACTTGCATCGGTAGAAATACCTTTTATATGATTATTTTTAATGTCTTTTACCACCTCAATGATATCCGAATAAGTTTGCAGCCCGGACCAGAATATTCTCTGAGGATGGGCCTCCAGCCTTGCGCTTATCGCAGCATTGATATAAGAGTAATTGGTGTTTTCCGGATATTTTAATTTTCTGGAATTTACCACTTCCATCATTTGATGGCGGTCTGCCCATACAGGAGCAGCGCGGTCCATATGAAAAGCGATAGGGAACAGAATGACCGCTTTGTGGGTTCTTTGAGCCAATTCATAAGCCCACGGCAGATATTTATCCCATTTCTTTTCATTGAGGCCATGGAAGAACAGAATACATCCGCTGGCCACTTCTACATCTGCTCTCTTAAGAATATGATACTCAAATTTTTTATTGCATTCAATATCAAAATCCCGGATGTCTATAGAAGGCTGACTATAAAAAAGATAAGCATTTTCATTGATGTTCAGAGGCTGCTGATGCTGTGTACAATTCATATTTTCAGATCCATAAAGCAGATTACAAGCTTTGGATTCAAAAGGAAGAGATTGAATCGTTAGATTCAGCTCCTTGATTTCCACAACGCCTTTTCCGGAGTCAAAATGACCTTTCAAAACTTCATACAATTCATAATATTCCATAGTGAGACTATTGAGGGTTCACTTTTATGAACATTTAAATTATACAATTATTGCGGTAATACATTGATTTTAAATATTTAAATGTATTCTAGGCATAAGAGAAAAATTAATCCCGAAACGTTTATGCTCCGGGATGGATATGGTAAATAGATATCTTCCTATTCGTTTTTCATTTTTTTTGTCTCATATTTTCTTATCATAGCCGAAGTAAATATGACAAGAGCAATGCAAAGTAAAAGTTCTGACTTTTCAGGGTGATACACTGCCTGATAGATATTATAACCTAAAAGCATTGATACGATACAGATCAAAACATTGTTTGCTGCTGTATATTGATTGTTGGAAGAAGTTGTTTTCATACTACTGGTTTTATTATTATTTACTCAGTAAGTATGACAATTTGAAATACGTTACAGAAAATTTTCAAAAAATAATTTATTCATCCAACTATTTGTAATCAATTCTGTTAGATTCAGTATCTTCAAGCTGTTTTAATATAGACGGTGGTATTTCATCGCTGTCAACAGGAAAACTGATGGAGTCTGAAACAAAGGTTTTCCGGTCTGCTTTCTGGTAGATTTCAAATAAAGCAATCGGCTCCTGATTGAAACTTATGCAAGTGCTGATAAAGTGAAGCTCATGAAGCTTGTAATCCGGATTTTTAAGCTTTTCCTTACTATCTTTTATTCTTGAAATAAAATGCCTCTGCCGGATAAAGGTATTGCTGTTCATAATGATAAATACATAATCTGAATAGGCTGTCACCTTACCGAAATATTTGTGATGGTCACCACCGCTTCTTTCTATAAAATATTCACCGGTAGTTTCAGATTTGTAGATCTCCATCGCCGAGCGCCAGATTCTGTCTTCTTTAGCTTGTAAAGGATTTTCGGGAAGATTTCTGTTATAGGAATACCAGAAGCCGGTTAAACGGTCCAGAAGAGCCGTATTCATGGCCGTGTTATTCATATCAATTCTAAGATCATTAAAATTGAAAGACTCCGTATTCGAATTGATAAAATCTATATAATTGGAATACCCCAATACTTTTACAATCTGGCTTAATTTTGCGAGATTAGGCCTGCTTAGAACTGCATTTTCATTCTGGCTGAACTTTTTTAACTTGTTAATGATCAGATGTTCATACAGATAATTGGTCCCCAGAAGATCCGGGTCTTTATTGATACCCTTTTCTGAATGATCATTTGCAATAAGCTCGTTCAGTTCCGCGCAGATGTAGGACCATTCAGTCTTTGTAACATCCTCCCAATGGTTTTTCTTTAAAAAATGGCGTCCTAAAAAATTCATTAGCTTCTCAAGATGCAGAATATCTTCTTTTTTCATCACTATACTTTATAAGACTAATTTAAGATTTTTATCCATCCAAAAAAGATGGAGAGAAGACTTTTATATTTTAAAATCAAAAGATATTTGAGTAGAAAATAAAAGTTAATACAATGGAAACAAAACTCATATTACAAGATGAATTCCTCTGGGAAAGGATCCAGGGGTTTTCCTTAGACGCTTCTGATGCTGATTTTCCTTTTTCAAAAAAACTGGCAAAAGACGAAAACTGGAGCCTTGATTTTGCTAATAGAGCCATAGAAGAGTACAAGAAGTTTGTATACCTCTGCTGTATTCTTCCTCATGGCGCTTCCCCCAGCAAAGTAGTAGATAAAGTATGGCATATGCATTTGATCTACACGCAGAATTACTGGGAAGAATTCTGTCCGAATATTTTAAAACGCACCTTACATCATCATCCTTCAAAAGGGGGAGACCATGAAGAGCGCAAACATATGAATTGGTTTTCAGGAACATTAAAGAGCTATCGTGAAATTTTCCACTGCGAAGCTCCTCTGGAAATCTGGTCCGGATATGAAAAAGATAAAAAAACAAACAATTGGTGGAAAAAACTCCGATTGATTCCTCTGTTCACCGTGTTTCTAATGCTATCCTCGTGTTTGGGTGAGATGATAAGCACCTCTATTTCGATATTCTTATCCATTATAGGCATTTTCTCTTTCGGGTTGTTGGTCTCTGCTATAAGTAATAATAGTGGACAGAATAAGAAAGACGACGGAGCGAGCTGTGGAGGAAGCAGCTGCAGCGGCGGGGGTAGTTGCGGCGGGGGATGTGGAGGCGGCTGTGGAGGATGCGGAGGTTGTGGTGGTTAAAAAAAATAAAACTATGAAAAAGATAATTATTCATTCAGTTCCGGTTGTGATAAGCTTTTTAGAACTTGCTGCAACTTCGCATACATTCAATCCTGTAATTTTAAGGGCCCCTGAGTTTCTCAAGTTTTATTTACTTCTGGTATTCGGATTTTATGCTTCTGTTTTGGCTTTAAAATCATTTAAAGAAACGGTTTCAAAAACCACACTTTCCTTTATGATTCTTATTTTCCTTTTGGGATTAATAAAACTGGTAAGAGGAGTACTGCTGGGAAAACCTGTAGGATTTTTGATCATGATATTGATAGCGGAAGGCTTTGCAGAAGTGTTGCTTATTAAATACTATTTAAAGAAAAACATAAAGTAATAAACCCATAAAAAACAAACCCGAAACAAAACTGTTCCGGGCTTATATCGATTGTTAATATTTAATTTTTTAATAATTCAGATGCTGATCTCTTATTCTGAGATCCTAACCTGATATAGTATTTACGAAATCACTCCGCTGCCGATAAGTTCGTCTTCAATATACCATGAAGCAAACTGTCCTTCAGCAATAGCAGACTGAGGCTCATTAAATTCAATATAAAAAGCATTTTCAAACTGATAGATCGTTGCCTCCTGCAAAGACTGTCTGTATCTGAATCTTGACATTACTTTCATAGATTCTCCATTTTGAAGTCTCAGGTCTTCACGTACCCAGTGTAGTTCAGAATTATCAATTTTTAAAGCTTTTTTGTAAAGACCCGGGAAATGGCTTCCTTCTCCTACAAAGAGAATATTGTTTTCCATATCTCTGGAGACAATAAAACAGCTTTCTTTATGACCGCCTATTCCAAGACCTCTGCTTTGTCCGATGGTGAAAAATTGAGCTCCCTGATGTTTTCCAATCACCTTACCGTCAGCTTTTTTATAATTGATCTTTCTTGATAAAAATTCAAGTTCTTCTTCTTTAGATGAAAACTCTTTCTTTTCTTCTGAAAATAATGGTGAATCTTTGAAAATCTCTACAATTTCTCCTTCATTAGGTTTCAGCTGCTGCTGCAGGAATTGTGGAAGGCTTACTTTACCGATAAAACATAATCCCTGAGAATCCTTTTTATCAGCCGTTACCAGACCGATTTCTTTTGCAATTTCTCTTACCTGAGGCTTTGTAAGCTCTCCGATAGGGAATAAAGATTTTGACAGCTGATCCTGGCTCAATTGACATAGGAAGTAAGACTGATCTTTATTGTTGTCCTTTCCTGCTAAAAGATGGAAAATTTCTTTTCCATTTTCATCAATGGTTGAGTCAACCCTTGCATAATGTCCTGTTGCCACTTTATCAGCCCCCAAAGACATAGCCGTTTTCATAAAAACGTCAAATTTTACCTCTCTGTTGCATAAAACATCAGGATTCGGAGTTCTTCCTTTCTGATATTCATCGAACATATAATCAACGATTCTTTCCTTGTAAAGCTCGCTCATGTCAATCACCTGAAACGGGATCCCCAGCTTTTGGGCCACCATCAGAGCGTCATTACTATCTTCGATCCATGGACATTCATCCTCTAATGTTACCGAAGCATCATTCCAGTTTCTCATAAATAATGCCACAACTTCATGACCTTGCTGTTGCAATAAATGTGCTGTAACACTGGAATCTACACCTCCTGAGAGGCCTACTACTATTTTCATTGTATTTCAATTTTACGAAACTCTTAACGGGAGTTCTTAGTTTGATGCAACAAAAATACAACTAAATAAATTCGTAAAAAAACCATAATTTTAAACATTGATAAAAACGATATTATCATAATCACCATCACATTACACCAATAGCACGTGGTGAAAGCATAGAATATTATGAAAATAAAATATCTATATATGAAAAAAATTATTATTTCCCTGATGTTAATGGCTTCAGGATCAGTATTTTCTCAGGTTTCTGTAGGCACTGCAGCGCAGGATAACAACAGATGGACTTTCGGGGGAGGAATAGGTCTGGGATTTGGAAGCAACAGTTCATTTTACCTGCAGGCTTCTCCAAGAGTAGGTTATAGACTTACCGATGACCTTGAAGGGGGAGTGGTGGGAAGTGTGTCATGGCAGACTTCAGATTTTTACAGGTCCACCATGTTTGGAGTTGGCCCGTTTTTAAACTATTATTTTGCAAGATCTTTCTATCTGGGAGCTAATATGCAGCATTATTTTATCGATTATAAAGATAAATACTACGATTATAAATACAATAGAGAAGAAACAGCATTGTATCTTGGCGGTGGATATATGCAGCGAATCGGCAATCATTCTTTTATGCAGCTGGGGCTGATGTATAATGTACTTTGGAAGCAGAATTCAAGTGTGTTTTCAAATGGATTGGTCCCTAATATCGGTTTTGTGGTGGGACTTTAATTTTTCCTGAAATTGATTTTTAAATTACAAATAAAAGCACCGCAAGTTTTAGCTGCGGTGCTTCTGTTATTATTAAATTATTTCTTGTACTACGATTGGGACTTTTCGGTCGTTTTTTTCGTTTTTTGAGATTTTCCGACTAGTCCGTCTTTTGCCTCATTCACCTCGAGAACTACAGTTTCTCCTTCATTCAGTTGCTTATTTACAAGCATTTCTGCCAATAAGTCCTCAATGTATTTCTGGATAGCTCGTTTCAATGGTCTTGCTCCAAAATCTTTATCCCATCCTTTTTCAGAAATAAAGTCTTTTGCCTCTTCAGTCAGTTCAACTTTATATCCTAATTTTTCAAGTCTGCCATAAAGTTTGTTCAGTTCAATATCAATAATTTTCTTGATATCATCCTGTACAAGAGAGTTAAAGATCACAATATCATCAATTCTGTTTAAGAATTCCGGAGCAAATGCTTTTTTAAGTGCATTTTCAATCGTGCTTCTCGCTCTTGAATCTGAAGTTGTCTTTTTAGCTGAAGTTCCAAATCCTACACCGTCTCCGAAATCTTTAAGATCTCTTGTTCCGATATTGGATGTAAGAATGATAATTGTATTTCTAAAATCAATCTTTCTTCCTAAACTGTCAGTAACGTGGCCTTCATCAAGAATCTGTAACAGAATATTGAATACATCCGGGTGAGCTTTTTCAATCTCATCTAAAAGAACCACAGCATAAGGTTTTCTTCTTACAGCCTCGGTAAGCTGACCACCTTCTTCATATCCTACATATCCCGGAGGCGCACCTACTAATCTTGAAACCGCAAATTTTTCCATGTATTCACTCATGTCAATACGGATCAGAGATTCATCAGATTCAAACAGTTCTCTTGCCATTACTTTGGCCAGCTCAGTCTTACCAACACCAGTTGTTCCAAGGAAGATAAATGTACCGATAGGGCGGTTAGGATCTTTTAGACCAGCTCTGTTTCTTTGAATTGCCTTAACAACTTTCTTCACAGCATCTGCCTGTCCGATCACTTTCCCGTTCAGTTTCTCATCCATCTGAGCTAGTTTATCAAGCTCATTTTTGCCAACTTTGGTTACAGGAACACCACTCATCATAGAAACCACTTCCGCTACATTTTCTTCAGTTACGGTTTCTTTTTTCTCTTTTGCATCCTTATCCCATTTGTCCTGAGCAGAGTTCAGCTCCATCTGAAGACGCTCCTCTTCATCTTTAAGCTTTCTTGCTTCAAGATAATCCTGGGCTTTTACAGCTTTTTGTTTCAGTTCTTTGATCTCTTCGATTTTCTTTTCAAAATCAATGATCTCAGTAGGAACCTTCATGTTTTTAATATAAACTCTTGAACCCGCTTCATCCATCGCATCAATTGCTTTGTCTGGTAAAAAACGGTCAGTAATATATCTCGATGTCAAATTGACACACGCTAAGATCGCCTCAGGAGTATAAACCACATTGTGATGTTCTTCATACTTATCCTTGATCTGATTAAGGATCTGAATGGTTTCATCTATAGAAGTAGGTTCCACCATTACTTTCTGGAATCTTCTTTCCAGAGCGCCATCCTTTTCAATATACTGACGGTATTCATCCAGAGTGGTAGCTCCGATGCATTGAATTTCTCCTCTTGCTAAAGCAGGTTTGAACATATTGGAAGCATCTAAACTTCCCGTAGAACTTCCTGCTCCTACAATAGTGTGAAGCTCATCTATAAATAAGATGACATCTCTGTTTTTCTCCAGTTCAGTCATAATGGCCTTCATTCTTTCTTCGAACTGACCACGGTATTTGGTTCCTGCTACTAAACTGGCAAGATCCAGTGTGATCACTCGTTTTCCGTAAAGAACTCTTGAAACCTTTTTCTGTTGAATTCTTAATGCAAGCCCTTCAGCGATCGCAGATTTACCAACTCCGGGCTCCCCAATAAGAAGCGGATTGTTTTTCTTTCTACGTGATAAGATCTGAGAAACTCTCTCGATTTCTTTTTCACGTCCGATCACAGGATCCAGTTTTCCATCTCTAGCCAAAGAAGTAAGGTCTCTACCAAAGTTATCCAAAGTAGGTGTTTTACTTTTCGCAGAACCTAAGTTTCCGGTAGGCTTTCTCATTTGCTCAAATTCCTCTCTCTCATCATCATCATCGTAAGCACTCATTTGTGGTGACTGCCCGGAGTTTTTGAGCATGGTCTGGTATTCTCTTGAAACTCCTTCATAGTCGATATCGTAAGCTCCCAGAATATTTGAAGTAGGGTCCTCATATTTATAAAGAATGCCTAAAAGCAGGTGAACGGTATTAATTTCATTGCTTTTATATTGACGACATTCTAACTCCGCACGTTTAATGGCATGATCAGCCATCTTGGTGAAAGAAATATTGGTAACCTCCTCAGAAATGGGATTAAGACTTGCTGTATTTAAAGTTTCAATTTTTCTTCTGATTTGTGTTAAATCCGCATTAAGGTTTTGAAGGATTTCTTTTGCAGAGTTTTCCGTTTTTATAATACCTAAAAGTAGATGTTCTGTATTAAGAAATTCACTTTTCAGCCTCTTAGCTTCGCTTTTGCTTTGTTTGAACACTTGGCTCAAACCTTGTGAAAACTTATAATCCATAATATATCTCATTAGAACAAAGGCAACATTACCTTTTATTCATTATCTAAATTACAAATATTTTACCAAAAATCAATTAATGACTTTATGGCAGAAAAAATTTTATTATCTTATTGAAAATGATTAAGTTTGTTATTCTTAAAATTTTCTCATGAATCCTGAAATTACCACTTATATCGGTTACTCAGCTTCGGTTTTTATCGTATTGAGTTTCATATTGAAAGATGTAAGAAAAATCAGAGTTGTCAATATGATTGGCTGTATTTGTTTTGTTATTTACGGTATCTTTAATGGAATGCTTTGGCCGGTTATTATTCCCAATGGGCTGATTAGTTTCATTCAGATATACTATCTAATAATAGACAAGAAAGATTCATGAAGAAAAAAATAATAGTTTCTGCTTTTAGCAATCTGTATACTGATCAAAGAATAGAAAAAGTATGCAAAACCCTTTTTGATAACGGATATTCCATAGACCTTATAGGAAATGACTGGGGTGGAAATGAAAAAATGGAACGCCCATATTCTTTTTCGAGAATAGAGGTAAAGTCTAAAAGTCTAAAGACTGCTTATTTTGAATTCAACTGGAAGCTTTATAAAGAACTGAAGAAAAAAGCTGACAAAGACACCATACTTCTTGCTAATGATATAGATGCACTTCTGCCAAATTATCTCATTGCAAAAAAACTTAATATCCCATTAGTCTTTGACAGCCATGAAATTTTTACGGAAATGCCTGCTATACAAAACAGGATGTCACAGAAATTCTGGAGGATGCTTGAAAGAAATCTGATTCCTAAATTGGAATTCATGATGACAGAAAGCCAAAGCTATGCAGAATGGTTTCATGAGAAATACAATGTAAACCCTGTTGTGGTACGAAATATTCCGAGGAAGATTCTTTCTGTACCCGAGATTCCGGATAATAGCCCTAAGATAATCCTATATCAGGGAGCGATCAACCAGTCTAGAGGAATTGAAAAAATGATTGTTGCAATGCACCATATTAAAGGTGCTGTTCTGAAAATAGCAGGGGATGGACCAAAGAAAAAAGAATATGAAGACCTTGTAGCACAGGAAAACCTTCAGGATAAAGTGTTTTTTCTCGGCAAGCTAAAACCGGAAAACCTTCGGGAAATTACAAAAACTGTCGATGCAGGATTCAGTCTTGAAGAAAATAACGGCGTGAGCTATTATTATTCTCTTCCTAATAAAGTCTGCGACTATATCCAGTCCAGGGTGCCTCTTGTGATGATTGACTTCCCTGAGATGCAGCGCATAAAAAATCAGTTTAATGTAGGCGAAATGATTACAGACCATCAGCCTGGTACCATTGAAAACGCGATCAGTAAAGTTCTAAACAACGGAAGATTGTTTTACCAAAACGAACTTAATAAGGCTGCAGACGTCTTCTGCTGGGAAAATGAGGAAAGGAATATCCTGCAACTTTTTGAAAAAGCATCCTGCAGATAATTTTTACAAAATTGGTTATCTTTGCATAAAGAAATTTGATTAAAATGACCATTAAGGAAAAACAGCAGGAAATAATCGACGAATTTGCGTTTCTTGAAGATTGGGAGCAAAAGTATGAGTACATCATTGATCTTGGAAAAGAACTGAAGGGCTTGCCGGAAGAAAGAAAGACAGATGAAAACCTTATTAAAGGCTGCCAGAGCAAGGTTTGGATTGATGCTGAATTTAAAGAAGGGAAACTTTTCTTTAATGCAGATTCAGATGGGATTTTGCCAAAAGGTATCGTTTCTCTTTTAGTGAGTATTTATAGTGGACACTCCACTCAGGAGATTCTGGATTCCGATTTCGAGTTTATAGCAGAAATAGGATTACAAGAATTTCTCTCACCATCCAGAGCCAATGGATTGATGGCAATGACAAAACAAATCAAATTTTACGCAGTAGCCTACCAACTGAAATCATAACCGTGACCAGAATTTTAGCATATCGTTTCTCGGCATTCGGAGATGTTGCAATGACAGTGCCTGTTTTCAGAGAATTTCTGGAACAGAATCCCGATGTGGAAATTGTTATGGTTTCAAGAAAAAACTTTGAAGCTCTTTTTGCGGGAATT
Organism: Chryseobacterium sp. MEBOG06; assembly: GCF_021869765.1. NCBI lineage: Bacteria > Pseudomonadati > Bacteroidota > Flavobacteriia > Flavobacteriales > Weeksellaceae > Chryseobacterium > Chryseobacterium sp. MEBOG06. The sequence continues at coordinate 5,237,244 of NZ_CP084580.1, forward strand.
CCCAATGTAATATTCAAAGGAATCGATGTAGATAACTATAAAGGATTCTTTGGATTGAGAAGGTTAAGTAATGAGCTGATCCGGGAATTTAACCCCGATTGTATTGCCAATCTTCATGATGTAATCAGAACAAAGGTTCTGGATAAAATCTACAGAAGAAAAGGACTTAAGGTTTTCAAAATAGATAAAGGGAAAGAAGAGAAGGAGCATCTTACAGACGTATGGAATCTGGATAAAGTACAGCTGAAGAAAACAGTAGAACGCTATGCTGATGTTTTTAGAAAAATGGGATTCAGGGTGGAACTTTCCCAAAAACTCAGACCACTTTCCAATCATAAATTGGGCATTGGTTTTGCTCCTTTTGCTCAGCATAAAGGAAAAATGCTGCCTTTAGAGAAGTCATTTGAACTGGCTAAAATTTTATCAGAAAAACATACTATATATTTCTTCGGAGGGGGGAAAAAAGAAACTGAAACTCTTGAAAAATGGGAACAGCAGATTCCTAATACAAAAAGTCTTTCCGGAAAATTAACTCTTGAAGAAGAACTCAACAAAATTGCAGAACTGGAAATAATGATTTCTATGGATTCTGCCAATATGCACCTTGCAAGTCTTATGGGAACAAGATGCATCTCTATCTGGGGGGCAACGCATCCTTATGCCGGATTTTTAGGATTCGGGCAAAGTGAGGAAGATGTGGTTCAGGTAAAAGATCTTACCTGCAGGCCGTGTTCTGTGTTCGGAGATAAAGAGTGCTACAGAGGAGATTGGGCATGTCTTGAGGAGTTTAGGATCCAAAAAGTCATTGATAAAATCAGATGACATGAAGATATCAATCTGTATTCCTGTTTATAATTTTGATGTTCGTGAGCTTGTTTTTACTTTGAAAAATGAAGTTGAAGAGAGTGGGGTAGATGCTGAGATCATTCTGATTGATGATGCTTCGAAAAACAGTTTCAAAGAATTGAACAGAGAAGTTCACGATAGTGTACAAAAATTTATATTTCTTGAAAAAAACATAGGAAGATCTCAAATCCGTAATCTTTTTCTTAAATATTCTACAGGAGAATATCTTCTGTTTCTGGATTGTGACGGAAAGATTGTCAATGAGAATTTCTTAAAAAAATACATTCAGTTTATACAGGATAACCCAGGTACTCAGGTTATTTATGGAGGCAGGAAGGTTCTGGATTCTTTTCCGGATCAAAATCATTTGCTAAGATGGAAATTTGCTGTTGAAAGAGAAAACCTTTCACTGGCATTGCGTCTGGAGAAACCTTATTTGAGCTTCCAGACTAATAATTTTGTGATTCAAAAAGCTGTGCTTGAAAAAATTGCCTTTAATCCCCAATTTCAAAAGTATGGATATGAAGACCTTCTGTTTGCAATGGATTTAAAATCTGAAAAGGTAAAGATTGACCATATTGATGATCCTATTCTCAATAATGATTTAGAAGAAAACGGAGTCTATCTTGGAAAAGTGGAAGAGTCTGTAGAAAGTCTGGCTGAAATGCTTAAAGACGAAGACCTCCGTTCAAGGCTTTCTGAAGTCAAGCTGGTGAAATTGTATCACCAGATTGATTCCACTCCATTTAAGCCTTTTCTTGGCCTTATTTTTTGGACAAAAGATACTTATCTTAAAAAACAGCTTTTAAAAGGAAATTGCAGCCTTCGTTATCTTGATCTTTATAAGCTGGGACTTCTCATTCGGAAAATGAAATAAAAGGTATTGATTTTTGTACTTTGAAGTTGCTTTTAGAAAAAAAACTCGGAATTGATTGTAAATCAATTCCGAGTTTTTATTGACGGCCAATAAAATTATTTCTTTATTATTTTTTTAGAAACTACTTTGTCATCATGCCTTTTGCCTTTAATAAAATAAATTCCTTTATTTAGTTGGCTAATATCAAGAATTTGTTCTTTGTCTTTAAATTGAGTTTTTATTTCAATTTTCCTACCATCAATGGATAAAAGCTCTATATTAGTAAGGCCTTTCACAAAAACTTTGTCTTCTGCAGGGTTGGGATAAATTATTGTATAATCAGGGTATTTATTTTCTATTGTTGAAAGAACTTCACCAATATAGAATCTTCTCATTATAAGTTTCCAGTTGAGTTGGGAACAGTAATAGTTTTCCATATTTTCAGCAATAATTAATCGATTCCCTTGAATAAGCGTCTTTGTTGAACCATGAGGACCAGCTAGTTTATTGATTAATATATAGCCATTTCCATTATAAGTTGTATCAATATTTCCATTGATATTTATCTTTCCCAGAAGAAACGTGGTTGCATTTCTATCCGCAAAAACATAAAAATTATTATTGACAAAATGAACATCGGTAATACCGGCAACATTTTGAGGAAACTTATAGCCATTACTGAAGGAAGGATCTAGAGTTGCGTTAGATAAAACTTTAAACATTAAAAGTCTATCGGTGATAATGATAATGCCGTTGTCAGGAGTGATAAAGGTAAAAGTATCATTGGTAGTATTAGATACATAATTAGTTATTGTTAAAAGCCCGTTTGTTCCAAAATTGGAAATTGGATTTCCATTTGGATTGGTTTTAAAAACAATGATATTGGCATCATTATATACTAAGCTAGTGCTAATTTTTCCCGTAAACATATAATTACCCTCATTGTCTATATCAGTTTTAGCTATAATGAGATTGGGCTGATTGGCAAATTCAATTTTACCACTAGTACCAAAGGAAACGTCTGAAGTACCATTTTGATGATATTTGAAAATAGCAGAGTATACTTTGTTGTCAAAATTTACTTTAACAGCATTAATGATAATTTCGTTATTAAGAGATTCTTTCCAATCACGGATGTTATAGGGATAGGGTAATGTAATATAGCCATTCACCCCCCAAGAAGTAATAAGATTACCATTAACGTCAACTTTCGATAAAGTAGAATATTGATTTAGTATAAAATAATTGCCGTCCCTTGATGGTTTCATCCTGTTGACAATAGCTGAATTGTCTAAAACACCGTTCTGGTTGTAAGAAGTATCTAACGTTCCCTCCTGGTTAAATTTAGAAAGAATTCCTGTGTAATTGCTTGTTGAGCTACATCCCCAATTGGACACGCCTCCCACAAGAAAATCATTGTTTGGGAGAAGATTCATATTATAAGCCTGAAATCCTTTGACAGGTGGGCTAAATGTGAATTCTGTTGATCCACTATTTCCAAAGGTCATATCCTGAGTTCCAAGAGTCTGACTTTTTATAGAAGTTATAATAAATAAGGAAAGTATAAAAAGTTTTTTCATAGATTTTTTAGTTTATATATAACAAAAAAATCTCCCAGTTTCCTGAGAGATTTTGTGGGCCCTGAGGGATTCGAACCCCCGACCCTCTGGGTGTAAACCAGATGCTCTGAACCAACTGAGCTAAGAGCCCTGAAATTTTTTGAAAGGCTTCAGTATCCTTTTTAGTGGGCCCTGAGGGATTCGAACCCCCGACCCTCTGGGTGTAAACCAGATGCTCTGAACCAACTGAGCTAAGAGCCCCTATACTTGTTTCCTTGTTTAGAGTGGTGCAAATATACAACTTATTCAGTAATCTCCAAATTTTTTTCTAAAAAATCTCCAACAACAAAGTTGCTTCCGCCGATAAAAATCATTTCTTCTTTTGTACATCGTTCTTTTGCAGCTAGATACGCTTCTTGTACAGAATTAAAAATTTTATAAAAAATTTTCGCCTCCTGAAGTAGATTTTCATAATCTTCCGGGTGTCTTCCCCTGTTGACAGATGGTTTTGCAAAATAAAACTCAGAATTTTCAGGAAGTAAATCCATCACTTCATCTATTTTTTTATCATTTACAAACCCCAAAATGACATGCTTGTGCCTGTCAATTGAATTAAGTTGCGAAAAAACGTGCTCCAAACCTGCCTGATTATGTCCCGTATCGCAAATGATAAGCGGATCTTTTGAGAATTCAAACCAACGGCCTATAAAACCTGTATTCTGATGAACGTTTAGCAGTCCTTTTTCAAGATCTTCGTTCGTAATGTTTATTTCTAACTTCTTTAATTCTTCTACTATAGCCAGTACCACTTTAATGTTCTTCTTCTGATAGTTTCCTTTCAGATCAGAAGTAAGCTCACTCTGGATGAATGTGGCATCTGTAAAAGGTGCATTTTCTTCAAGAGCTTTCTTTCTGAGAATATTTTTGACCACATCATTGTCATCGCCGGAGATGATAGGGATGTGGCTTTTTATAATTCCCGCCTTCTCTCCGGCAATCTCTTCAATAGTATCACCCAAAATATTCTGATGATCAAGCTGAACGTTCGTAATGGCTGAAATCAGGGGTTGAATAATATTGGTTGAATCCAGTCTTCCCCCCAGTCCCACTTCAATAATGGCAAAATCTACCTGTTGCTGATAAAAATATTCAAACGCCATGATTGTAGTGAACTCAAAAAAAGAAGGACGGATATCTTCCGGAATACTTTTAAGTTTCTGAATAAAATCAAAGACAAATTCTTTATTGCAGTTTTTCCCATTAACCTTGATTCGCTCTGTAAAGTCGATAAGATGCGGTGAATTGTAAAGCCCCACTTTATAACCTGCTTCCTGAAGAACTGAAGCCAGCATATTGCTTGAAGAGCCCTTTCCGTTGGTTCCTCCGATATGGATACACTGTATCTTTTCCTGAGGATTTCCAAAGAAAGCACAAAGCTTGGTAATATTATCAAGTCCCGGTTTGTAAGCCTTCTGCCCATCTACCTGATAGTTGGGCATCTGCACGAAAAGCCAATCGATAGCTTCCTGATATTGTTCATTTGTCATGGTACAAAATTCTCAAAAGTTTTTTTAAAATAAAATATAATTTTTCAATCTGTAACTTTTTTATATTTAATTCGTCTAATATTGAAAAATCTTAATAGGGAATCGCTCTCATTTGGAGATACCAATATTGATGAAGAAGACGCGATTTCATAGGACCATTAAAAAACAAATAAACATATACATATGAAAAAAGTTTGGATTATCGTTTTCGGATTGGGTTATCTGGGTTTAAACGCTCAGAAGAAATGGTCCTTAGAAGAATGCGTAAGCTATGCAGTGGAGCATAATCTTCAGGTTATCCAAAATAAATATAACAAGCAATCGCAGGATGCAAGCCTTAAAATTGCTAAAAAAGGCTATTTACCATCTGTTTCAGGGAGTTTAGGAAATACGGTCAGCTTTGGACAGACGTCGTTCGGAACAGGAAGTTTAAGAAATGACAGGTTCAGTAATAATGCCAGTGTTGGAGCTGATGTTTTGGTGTACAATAATGGCAGAATGGAAAAGACGGTAAGAAAAAGTCAGTTTGATTTAGAGGCAAGTCTTTATGATGTAGAAACCATTAAAAATGATATCTCTCTACAGATAGCACAGCAGTATCTAACCACACTTCTAAATAAAGAAATTGTGAAGATCTCCGAAAGTGCTGTGGGAAATGCACAAAAACAATACGACAGAGCAAAAATTACAACAAACGTAGGAACAACCTCTCAAACTGTTCTCGCTGAAGCGGAAGCTGCCTTAGCAAGAGAGAAGCAGAATTTAAAAACGGCTGAGGTGAACGTGGGAAGAAGTTTGTTTGCTTTGGTTCAGCTTTTACAATTATCTGATTATAAGAATTTTGATGTGGAAGATGTCGCTGTTTCAGATCAGTTAGCTCCTGAACTTAAATCTGTGGATGAAGTTTTAGCCATAGCCTATGAATCTCAACCTCAAATAAAAGCTGCTGTAAGCAGGATCAATTCGGCAGAAGCTCAGACCGAAGTTTCGAAAACCGCTTTTTGGCCTACTATAACGGCTAGTGTAGGAGTAGGAACTTTCTATAACAACCTTTTGAATACTGATAATATAGGAAATGAGTTTATCTACGTAAAGGAAAAAGGATTCTTTCAGCAGTATAAAGACAACTTTGGACAGCAGGCCAGTGTTTCTGTGAATATTCCTATTTTCAATAAAGGAATAACAAAACTCCAGGTAGAGCAATCCAGAATAAATGAAAGTATTGCCAAAAATACATGGGAACAACAGAAACAGACTGTAAGACAAAATGTACAGAAGGCCCAGTTTGATGCAGATGCTAACTATGAAAGCTATCTGGCAGCGGTAGAAGCGGAAAAAAGCTCAAAACTTGCTCTTGAGTTTGCAGATAAAAGCTATGCAGTGGGAAGAACAACTATTTATGATGTAAATGTCGCAAGAAATAATTATGCAAATGCACAGGGATCAGTAGCACAGGCGAAATATAATTACCTTTTTAGTCTTAAACTATTGAATTTCTATGCAGGAATTCCGTTAAGTTTGTAAAATGTCTATCCAATCACTAGAAAAATATTTACCTCAAAATACACTTAAATACTTAAGGATATGGTTTTCAGATTACTATATTCATATAAAAGTTACACGAAATAGAAATTCTAAACTGGGAGATTACAGAAAGCTCCCAGACAATTCTCATGAAATTACAGTCAATTCTACATTAACTCCTCAGCTTTTTTTCTTTGTGCTCACCCATGAACTGGCGCATTTGATTGCCTTTGAAAAATATGGACGCAGAATTTCACCTCATGGCAGTGAGTGGAAAGAAACGTATAAAAATATGCTTCTTGAAAGCCTTGAAGTCTATGACGAAGATTTGAAACCAGTCATCGTAAAGTTTTCAAAATCACCAAAGGCAAATTTCATGGCAAGCCCGGATCTTGTACGGTATTTTCATACTGAAAAACAAGACGATAGGCTCCAGTTTATTGAAGAACTTCAGAAGGGTGAGTTTTTTATCTATCGCAACGAAAAGTATTTATTCGAAGGTCTGGTTAAAAAAAACTATCTTTGTCAGAACCTGGCTACCGGAAGAAAGTATTCTTTCAAACCTTTGGCCAGGGTAGAAAAATGTAGCTAAGAATGTTAAAATCAGATAGATATTGCGTTATCATGGCGGGTGGAATCGGGAGCCGGTTCTGGCCGATGAGTACGCAGAAATTTCCAAAACAGTTTCAGGATATTTTAGGAACAGGACGTACCATGATTCAGCAGACTTATGACAGAATCAGCAAGATAATTCCTAAAGAGCATATATTCGTGATTACGAATAAGGAGTATGTATCACTTTCTCATCAGCAGCTTCCGGAAATTCCTGAAGAAAATGTTGTGGGGGAACCTCTTATGAAGAACACAGCAGCATGTAACCTTTATATGGCTAACAAAATCGCTGAAATTAATCCGGATGCAACCATGATTGTATTACCGGCAGACCATCTGATCCTTAAAGAGGATGTTTTTTTGGAAAAAGTGGAGCTGGCATTTGAAGTCGCTTCAAAACATGATTATCTGGTAACACTTGGGATTACTCCTACAAGGCCTGACACCGGATACGGATATATTCAGTTTGTAGAAAAAACGGGATCGGAATATTTCAAAGTAAAAACATTTACAGAAAAACCGATTCTTGAAATTGCTCAAAGCTTTTTAGAAAGTGGAGATTTCCTTTGGAATGCAGGGATATTTATTTGGAATGTAAAAAGCATTCACCATGCTTTTGAGAACTATCTTCCTGAGATGATGCAGCATTTTATGGCGTGTGAATACAATTCAGACAAAGAAAACAGCTGTATTGAAACCATTTATCCGAAGGTTCAAAAGATTTCTATAGACAATGGAATTTTAGAAAAAGCTAAAAATGTATATGTAATTCCATCAGATTTAGGATGGAGTGACCTTGGAACATGGACTTCTGTTTATGAAAATACAGAAAAAGATGAAGACGGAAATGCTTTTAAACTAAAGCACTTACTGGCCTACAACTCAAAAGGAAATATTGTACGTCTAAAAAACAACAATAAAGCGGTGATTATTGACGGTCTTGAAAATTATATCGTTGTAGATACCGATAAGGCACTTCTTATCTGCCCCCGTGAAAATGATCAGCTGATAAAAGATTATGTTCTCGATTTAAAAAGTTTCAAGAAAGGAGAGAAATTCATGTAATATTTGGTATACTTTCTATTGATTTTAAAATTATGATTACAACTGCAACACGCTTTACTGTTTTTTCTTTTTTACTTTTGGGAATTTTAGGATATTCTCAGGAGAAAAAGAAATTTGCAAGTATTTCGGGTATTTTGCAGCAGATTAATCCTGATAATAAAGTGGACTCCTGGGTGCTGGTATACAACAGCTACGGAAAAGGAGAGGAGATAAAGACTGCGAGTAAACTAAGCTATACTCCTCAGTTTTCGGGATTCAATTTGTTTCCCAGTGAGGACAGTTTTTATTATATTGCCTATTCCGAAGGAGGAAAGGTAAATTATGTTCTTGATGTAGAGGGGCTTAAAAAGTTCGTGGGAAAAGTTGATAATGCTCAGGAAGCCGCAATAGTATTATCTGCTGACGGCTATATCGTAGATGAAGAATTTAAAGATCTTGCAGGAAATTATCACGAAGACAAGTCTAATTATTATTTAGATCTTGGAAAACTGACCTCAAAAGAATGCCCTTATCAGAAAACACATTATACCTTGACGGTAAATAAAGCTACAGGAGCTGTTACTCAGGTAAAAGATAACGGAACCTACATTGAGCTTTACAATAAAAAATGTGCTAACAACCCGAGACTTTTAAAAATCGAAAAAAAGGAAGAACCAAAGAAAGATGAGCTTAACAAAACACCCAAACGCAGATAACGTTTACGAGACTGAGAGGTTAATACTTCGGCCAATGTCCCGTGAAGACAGAGATTTCATTTTTGAACTTTATAACAGACCTAAGTTTATCCAATATATCGGCAACCGCAACGTTAATACCATTGAGGATGCTGAGAATTATATCCTGAGCAGATTTGCGCCGCAAATTGAAAGACTTGGATTCGGAAACTATCTTTTGCTAACCAAGGAAGGGAACGAAAAAATAGGAGCTGTGGGAATCTTTGAAAGAGAAGGACTTGATGTCGTAGATATCGGATATTCTCTGTTGGAAGAGTTTGAAGGAAAAGGATATGCAATTGAGGCCGCCAAAAAGGTAAAATCCATTGGAATGGATGATTTCGGACTGTCAAAAATATCGGCCATCATCTCAAAAGACAATCTTTCCTCTCAGAATCTGATCGAAAAACTGGGACTGAAGTTTCAAAAATGTGTTACTCTTCCTGGTGAAGATGAAGAGCTAAACTATTACGAGACAGAATAAAGATCAACATAAAAAAGTACAAATATTTTCAAAGCCTCCCTTAGAAGGGTCTCGCAGATGAAAATATTTGTGCTTTAGTATAAGAAACATTATTCTTCCAGAATCTGTTCTGCTGCCGTTTTTGAAGTTACTTTTTCAATAACTCTGGTGCAGACTCCGTTTTCATTAAATATAAAGGTTGTTCTTACAATCCCCATATAGGTTTTCCCAAACGTTTTTTTCTCCTTCCAGACTCCGAATTTTTCAATGATATCACGGTTTTCATCCGCAATAAGATCATAAGGAAAAGCAAACTTACTGTGGAAATTTTTCTGTTTCTTTACAGAGTCACCGCTCACTCCCAATAACTGAAATCCTTCTTCTTTAAGCTTCGAATAATTGTCGCTCAGATTGCACGCTTCCACAGTACATGTTGGTGTACTGGCCTGAGGATAAAAGAAAACAACTAGTTTTTGACCTATCAACTTTGATGAGGTTACTGTTTCCCCGTCCTGATTTATTCCTTCAAATTCAGGTAATTTGTCTCCAACTTTCAGCATAATGATTTAATTTTGTTCAAATTTAAGGGTTACATGACAAAAAAGCAAAGAGCTGAGCTCGTTCAGATAGAACTGGAGAAATTATATCCTACAACACCTATTCCGCTGGATCATACTGATCCTTATACATTGATGGTTGCCGTAGCGCTTTCTGCCCAGACAACAGATAAAAAAGTGAATCAGGTGACTCCTGATCTTTTTGCCGTAGCAGGAACTCCGCAGAGAATGGCGAAATTGGAAGAATTTGAGATCAAAGAACTGATCAAAGAAATAGGGCTGTCCAATACCAAAGCCAAAAACCTGAAAAGGATGGCCGAACTTTTATTGGAAAGACATGAGGGCATCGTTCCCCAGACCTACGAAGAACTGGAAGCGCTTCCGGGAGTAGGACACAAAACGGCTTCAGTAGTGATGAGCCAGGGCTTTGGTTTTCCTGCTTTTCCGGTAGATACCCATATTCATCGTCTGATGACACTTTGGAAACTTACCTCAGGGAAAAATGTGGTTGAAACAGAGCGTGATGCCAAAAAATTATTCCCGGAAGAGGTATGGAACAAACTTCACCTTCAGATTATCTTTTACGGAAGAGAATATTCCCCTGCAAGAGGGAAGGGAGATAAAGATTTTATCACCAATATGATGTTTGAAAAATAATATCAGTAATCATATAAAAACACAATTCCCTCTTCTTCAGAGGGAATTTTTACTAATAAAAAGGTCATTAATAGTCCAGTAACCTTCTATGATAGTTGATCTGTCCCAGATGATAGTCTAAATGGGCAATAAGGTGAATCAGAAAATAATCTGTGGTCATAATATCCTCAAAAACCACAAGAGGGTATTCTTTTTTCAGATCATCTTCAGATAATTGGCTGAGTGCTGTCTCTATTACGACGGCGGTTGCCCGAATCTTTTCAATAAGTTCCTTTCTTGGGACATCCTTTAAAGAAAATTCAAGTTCGCGATGTCTCACATAACCTGTATTTCCAAGATGTGTGCCTATGAAATGATTGAGGTTTCCCACTAAATGAAGGCAGAGGTTTCCGGCAGAATTGGCAATGTTTTTATCGGTTTTCCAAAGGTTTTCTTCATTTTGATAGGCTTCTATCTCTGTTTTTAGTTTATTCAGATCTCTGTTGTATAGGGATTTCAGGCTTTCTGTGATCATGATTTTTTATATTTAAATTTATTTAAATTTTCGAAATGGAAAAAAAGAGACGAAAAAGGGCACTGTTTGTTCTTCAGTACCCTTTGTATTTTCTTGTTAATAAAGATTTTATTTCTGTTTTTTAGCCCAAAGCTCCATCTTTCTGTTCAGAACGTCCAAAGGAAGGCATCCCTGGCTTAGTACTTCATCATGGAAGCTGGCCAGATTAAACTTATTTCCAAGCTCTTTCTGATACTTCTCTCTAAGTTCGCGGATTCTTAAAGAACCTATTTTATATCCTAGCGCCTGTCCGGGCATTGCCATATATCTTTCCACTTCTGCAACAGCCGATCCTTCATCATAAGAAATATTGCTTAAGAAATATTTGATGGCTTCTTCCCGTGACATTTTTCCCGTATGAATCCCTGTGTCTACCACAAGTCTTACCGCTCTCAGCATCTGATCACTCAGGTATCCCATTTTCTGGTAAGGATCTGTATATAATCCAAACTCAGGGCCCAGTGTTTCACAATAATGTGCCCATCCTTCACCATATGCTCCAAACCATCCGAATCTCATGAATTTCGGAAGTTTTGTATTTTCCTGCTGAAGAGAAACCTGATAGTGATGTCCCGGGATTGCCTCATGAAGGAAAAGAGATTCCATTCCTGAGGTAACATTGAATTTGGTGGGGTCAGGAAGAGGAACATAGAAAATTCCCGCTCTTTTGCCATCCGGAGTTCCCGGAATATATTCCGCACTCGCACTTGCCTCTCTGAATTTCTCAGTCTGTCTGATCTCAAACTTTGTTTTTGGGGTCACATTAAACATGGTCTTCAGCTTCGGAGTAATTTTGGTTAAGATGCTGTTGAACCCATTCAAAACATCCTTAGATGTTTTATAAGGCATTGCTTTGGGATCAGTTTTCACGAAGGTGATGAATTCTTCCAGAGTTCCGGAGAAACCTACCTGCTGTTTTACTTTTTCCATTTCTGCACGAAGCATAGCCACCTGCTGTAGGCCGATTTTATTGATCTCGTCTGGAGATTTCTTAGTAGTTGTCCAGCTTTTTACATAATAGCCATAAATTTCATTCCCATTGGGAAGACTGTTGTAACCATCAGTATCTCTGGCTTTCGGCAGATAGTCTTTTTCTAAAAAGGCTCCCATCTTGGTATAGGCAGGAATAATTTTTTTAGTAATCGCATCTTTATAAAGCCCCGAAAATTTATCTTTCTGAGCCTGAGAGAAGTTTTTTGGGAAATTTCTAATCGGCCCATAGAAAATATTTTTTTCCATGTCTGGTGTAATGATTTCCTCTGCCTTCATTTGAGGAATCATTTTGAAAACCAGTTTTTTAGGGAGTACGATTTTATTATTGATCCCTTCACGGAAATTGTCTGCTGCCGCATCCATCCATTCCGGGAACTTTTCCATTCTTTTTAGCCAGTCACTGTAGTCTTTCTCTGTTTTAAAAGGTTGATTTCCCTCTCCGCTTCCATATAAAGGAAAAGTAAGCGGAAGCCCTCCAAACTGAGTGAAAGGAATATATTCGGGGTGATAGGCATAAGCCTCAATTTTATCTTTTAAAGTATAATCCAGCACGTCATACACTACTTTATCATCGTCAGACAGTGTTTTGTAATCTACATGATCCAGCTGCTTTTGTACCGAATTGTAAAACGCTACCTCTCCTGAGATAAAATCTTTATCAATATTGATAGGTAGCTGGTCATTATACCTTGTATCTCCTTGTGCTGTAGCATCTAAAGGATATAGTTTAAGGTACTGCTCATAATAGTTGGCAGCAATAGAATCCAGATTGCTGGGAGTCACCTTTGTAAGTGGTGAGTCCGTCTTTTTGCACGAAGCAAGGCCTATCATCAATCCTATTCCCAGGATACTTTTTGATAAAATGTTTTTCATTTTCAGAATCTTTATGAAACAAAAGTAAGTATTATTGGGAGATTCATACCCATTGTCTGAATTGATTTTAAAAAATAATTTTCAAAATCCTTTTAACTTTGAATCAATTTTTTATCTTTGTCTAAAACGTTTAACAATCATATTATTACAGTTCTTTTTTAAGGAAAAATGAAAGGGATTTTAAAAATTTACCATCCGGACGAAACGCTAAAATACAATATCAGAAATACTTATTGTAAAGCCGTCTACAGCAACCAGCAACATTTTTTAGAGGTTGAAATTATAACGGATGACAGCTTGGATCACGTAGATGATGATTCATTACAGTACAACTTTCCGCAGCTTTCACTAGAAATTTTTGATTTCCCCATAGATTCTGGGGAGATAGAAGGCAAAACCATTAAAATCAATGATTCTGATGAAGATACCTATACCGAGGTAGACCTCTTCGATGATGAAGACGCTTATGTCTATGACAATGAGCTTCTTTTTGAAAGAAACGAGGAAGGTGAACTTCAGCTAATCTGGAAGGGGAGTATTGATGATTTCTATACCGGATCAGATACACCGATTCCTTTTAGGTTAAAATGTGAATTCAGGCAGGATGATATTGACGTAGAAGAAGACTAACAGAGTCTTTCCTCTTTTTTAATATCGAATTTCTTTTCAAAATTTCTTTTTGGAAAGAAATTTGCTATTTGTATAAATCATAACAAAATTTAAGTGGTTTTAAGCAATTTTTAAGATATCAATTAATAATATTCCACTACATTTGTCGTTGAAACTTTAATAAAATTCACATTTAATGCTGTTAACGGAACTTTCTCAGATTTTATTTGCGCAAATTGCTACACCTGTAGTTGCCACAGACAATTTAGAATTTTCATTTTGGAAGATCATGTTCCACGGAGGAGCCTTCGCTAAAATAGTAATGGGAACTGTATTGCTGTTGGGCATATTCTCCCTATATCTGTTTTTTGAAAGATTTTTCTTTATCAAGAGGCTGTCTTCAAAGACAGATTCCAATTTCATGAATAATATTGAAGATTTTATCAAAGCAGGAAAAATAGAAGCTGCAGCAGATTATTGCAAAACACAGAATTCTCCGGAAGGAAGAATTTTAGAAAAAGGGATTTCAAGATTGGGACGCCCTGTTTCTGATATTGTAAGTGCTATGGAATCTCAGGCTCAGGTAGAAGTGGCCAATATGGAAAAGAACTTAAATCTTTTGGCTGTAGTACCTAGTATTGCTCCAATGTTGGGACTTTTGGGAACAGTAATCGGGATGATTATTGCATTCTTTAATTTATCTCATGCAACAGGATCTTTCTCTCCAAAAACGCTTTCTGAAGGTATTTATACTGCTTTAGGGCAAACTGCTGTAGGTTTGGCGGTAGCTATTCCTGCCAATTTCTGTTATAATATTCTTTTAACAAGAATTGACCGGTTTGTATTGAAGGCACAGAATATGTCTGGAGAATTTTTAGATCTTATCAACAAACCTTTATAAATCTTTCTTATGAAATCGTACTATCAGAAATTTTTTAAGAAAATTAACAATAGAGCGATTCCATCTGACCATTAAAAATATTAGAATAAACAGATGAAAATTCAGAGAAGAAATAAAGCGAATCCGGAATTCAGTTTAGCAGCGATGACAGACGTTATCCTGTTGATGCTGATCTTCTTTATGATAACATCTTCTGCAGCCAATCAGAGTGCTATAGACGTAAATCTGCCAAAGGCGGGAGCTACTGAAGATAATATTCCCAATCCTCTTACGGTAAGCATCAAACCGGATGGTTCATTTTTTGTTGATGATAACCCAGTGAACAAAGGAGAATTGGAACAGGTTATTGCCGATAAAATGGCCAATCAGACCAATAAATCTTTCACGATAAGAGCAGACGAAAATACACTGCATAAAGATGTTGTTTTCGTTATGGAAATCGCTGAAAAATATAAATTTAATATTGCTATCGCAACGGTTAAAGACAAATAACAAATCCGAATCTCGGAAAGAATTACTTTTAAAGATGAGAAGCTATACAGCAAATAAAAATGAAGAGAATAAAGATAGGATAAAGAGCGCTTTGCTTACTATTCTTATCTGGGCTTCCGTTTTGCTTTTTGTTTTTTTATATAAATTAAAACCTGAGCTGGATAAAGACTCTGAAGTAGTGACAACAATGCTTGTGAACTTTGGAGACAACAGAAACGGGAAAGGAGTTGAAGAGCCTGCTGAGCAACCGGGAAGTTTAGCTGCAGCTACAGAAGAAGTTATTCCGGAACCTGCGGAAACACCTGTGCCTGAAACTAAAACTGTAGTAAAGCCGGAGCCTGCTCCTGAGCCAAAGAAAACTGAAGCTAAGGAAAAAATCATTACAGGAAATAGTTCAAAAAATACAGTTCCTAAAAAAGAGGAATCAAAAAAAGCTGAGAAAAAGGAAGCAACGAGTACCAATGCTTCAAAAAATACTAAGAAATCCGGAGCTGCTACTGCTAATTCAAAAACAGGAACTGGTGACGGAAAAGGAAATGCTGCTATTGGTAACCTGATAAAAGGAAGAGGTACAAAAGCCGGAAGCCAGGGAACTGGTGATGGGATAGGAAATGCAGGAGATCCTTTAGGCGGTGATGGAAATGGAGACAGCAAGGTAGGAATCGACAGGAAGCTGGTAGGATATATCCCCGGGACAATGGGCAGAGGAGGTGCACAGCCATCTCACAGCTGCACCGAAAGTGGATCTATTACCATTGCTTACACAGTAGATAAAGCTGGAAATGTGGTTTCTGCCAGAAGGTTAGGAGGAGTTTCAGATCCTTGCGTATCATCCACATCTGTCGCCTGGGTCAAGAAATATGTAAAGGCTGAGAAAGCCAATACATCATCCACCGGAACTTATAAGATTACATTCTAAAAATATAAAAGCACTTTATTCAAGTGCTTTTTTCAATTCATTAATTCTGTTAATAATCGGAAGGGCAAAGATTCCGCTGGTCTGAAGATAAAGCTCATAAAATGTCTTGGCTTTATCCTGAAAATCTTTATTCTGACTTTCTCTGCTCTTAAAATAGAAAAGGTTCCCAAGCATTTCATAATAATCTTTGTGGTCTCTGTCCTGTCTTTCGTTCACAATTTCAATTATTTCTTCTTTGGTTTTAGAAGAAATATCGGTGAAGCTCATCTTGAAAATATCTCTCATCAGAGTATCAAAATCTAACTCCTTTTGCATTAAACTTTCTTCAGGTTTGTCAAGAATCAATTTTTCCAATGCCTGAGTCAGCTGGCGGATGAGTCTTAGGGTAAATTCTTTATCTGTAATCATAATAGATTTAGGGTTTTGAGTTGAATGTATAAAGTTAACAGCATTTGCTCAACCAGGACTTAGTTAAGCAAAAAATAAATAAGCAAGTGCTATTGAAGTAATAACCCCCACTAGATCGGCCAGAAGCATAGCAACTACAGTATATCTGGTGTTCTTCACAGCAACGGCCCCAAAGTAAACGGCAATCACGTAGAATGTCGTATCTGAGCTGCCCTGAAGAACCGCTGCCAATTTACCCTGGAAGCTGTCCGGGCCAAATGTAGACATCGTATCCACCATCATTCCTCTGGCTCCTGAACCGGATAAAGGTTTGATTAAGGCTGTTGGAAGTCCGTCAACAAATCGAGGGTCAAGGTTTGCAATATTGGCAACCCATTTCATTCCGTCAATAACCACATCAAAAACACCGGAAGTTCTTAATAATGAAATAGCAATAAGCATTCCCACGAGATAAGGGATGATCTTTACACAGGTGGTGAAACCTTCTTTTGCCCCTTCAATAAAAGCGTCAAAAACGTTGATTTTTTTATAAAGAGCTCCAAGCACGATCGCCAGGAAAATAAAAAGAATCAGCCCATTACTTAAAACCTGGCTGAAAATATCCAGCTCACTTTTACTAAGTCCTGTAAGATACCACACAAGAAGGCCGATAATTATTGAAACTCCGCCTATGTAAATAAGAACGGCAGGCTTTAATAAATTAATTTTCTGATATAAAGAAACAATGATCATCGCCGCTAAAGTAGCGGCAAACGTGGCGATCATGCAGTAGAGGAATATATCGGTAGGGTTTTTTGAGCCTGCAGAAGCTCTGATAGCAATGATAGAAACGGGTATAAGGGTCAGTCCTCCGGCATGAAGGCAGAGGAACATAATCTGTGAATTGCTGGCAGTATCTTTATTGGGGTTTAAAGTCTGGAGACTTTCCATAGCTTTTAAGCCAAAAGGAGTAGCTGCATTATCCAAACCAAGGAGGTTCGCACTGAAATTCATCAGCATATGCCCGAATGCAGGATGGTTTTTTGGGATTTCCGGAAATAATTTGGAGAAAAATGGCTGGATCAGGCGGCTTAACAGATTAATACCTCCTGCTTTTTCTGCAATACTCATAAAGCCCATAAACAAGGTCATGATTCCAATAAGTCCAAGGCAGATTTTTACTGCCGTTTCTGAGGTTCCAATAACCCCATCAGTTTCCTGAACACGGTAAACCTGTACCTTTGTTTTTAAAGAATCTGTTTTATAATGAATTCTGCTGTCTGCAAAATCGTTTTTTTTCATCAGATTATCTTTCACCACAGGAGAAAGTACTGCTATAGGTTGTGATGTAATCTTCACCGTATCACCGCCTTTTCCCACTACCATATCGTTAAAAATGGTTTTGTAGTTGTCTGATGAAATATATTTTATACTGGCAATGGTAATGGCAATGATAATAAAAGCCGACCAAATTCTGCTGAGCACCATCTGATTTAATTAATTGTTTAAACTTATCAAAAATACTTTAAACCACAAAAATAACTAATGTCTTTTGTTATTCTACAGTTTATTGAGAGAAGTAATTGAAGTCTGCCGGTTTTCAGGTTTATATAATGCAGCATTCGAAAAGGTGCTGGCACTTAGAAGGGGTTATGCTTAAACACATTGCTGAATGGTATGACCTTGTGAATGAAAAATAAACAGTAGGTTTTATTTTCGCTCTGTGTATTTTTTAACGTTAGAAAGATAAAGTTACTCTTCCAGGTAAACTAGGTACCCTTCAAAGTCATCATCCAGGTTTTTCAGAACTTTTGCATCATCCATTTTTTTGATCAATCCGTCTATAAAGAAGCTTTTTTCAAAAAACTGACGGTGTATTCCCGGAAGAAGCTCCATGAAATAATCCATTCCGAATTTGTTGTTGTGGAGGTCCATTTTGGTTTCCAGCGGTTTGTTGGGAAACAGCTCCTCATGCATGTCAGTCATTCTCTTACAGAAATCAAGGGCTTTCTTGGGTGAAGAGATCTTAGAGCAGTACATGATGATAAAACAGCACCAAAGGGCATGTCGGAAAGCGTTTCCTATACCATTGGTAGAGGCTGTCTTTGGGAATTTTGCCTGTGCTATAGTGAAGGCCTTTATAGTAGCATGAAAGCTTAATATAGCAAAAAGAGGATGGGGAAGAACAAGCGACAAAAGACGGATTATCTTTTTAAAGCTCATACTCCTGATGGTGTTGAAAAATATCTTAAAAGTCCTCATAAATAAAAAATCTCTCCCCAATTAGAGAGAGATTGTATTGTTTTTGTTACAGATACTATGCTTTTACAGCTAATAAATTAACCGTTTTGGCAACAGTATCCTGAATTTCAGTTCTTTTTACGATGAAATCTACAAATCCTTTCTCCTGTAAGAATTCCGATGTCTGGAATCCTTCCGGTAAGTCTCTACCAATTGTCTCGCGGATTACTCTTGGTCCCGCGAAACCGATAAGAGCTCCCGGCTCAGCCATAATGATATCAGCTGTCATTGCAAAAGAGGCTGTGATTCCTCCAAAAGTAGGATCACAAAGGTAAGCGATATATAAAAGCCCAGCTTCTGAAAGCTGAGCAAGCTTAGCCTGCACTTTAGCCAGCTGCATCAGAGAATAAGTAGCTTCCTGCATTCTTGCCCCTCCAGACTGACAGATAATCATATAAGGAAGTTTGTGTGTAATACAGTAGTCTATAGCTCTTCTGATCTTTTCGCCCATTACAGAACCTAAAGATCCACCGATAAAAGCAAAATCCATACAAGAAACTACCATTTCAGTTCCCTTTACGGTTCCTACAGCATTTCTGATAGAATCTGTAAGTTTTGTTTTCGCTCTTACTTCTTTTAAACGGTCTTTGTAAGGTTTTGTATCTTTGAAATTTAAGATATCAATACTTTCCACATTGGCATCCAGTTCGGTGAATTTACCGCCGTCAAAAAGGATGTCAAAAAATTCTGCACTTCCTATTCTTACATGAAATCCATCTTCAGGAGAAACATAGTTATTTCTCTTTAGTTCATCATGTTCCACAACTTTTCCGGATGGAGTCTGATGCCAAAGGCCTTTAGGAACGTCCTTTTTTTCATCAGTAGAGGTGGTTATGTTTTTTGCTTTTCTTTTAAACCAGTCGAATGCCATTTTTAATAAGTATTAATGTACTGTGTATAGTGTAAAATGTATAAAAACAGAGATTTGGAAAATACTTTGTACTTTATACATTTTACTTTATACAAATTTTATTTTAAAGTATTTACGTTATTTAAATCTTCAAATGCTTTCACCAACCTTGTAGAGAATGTTTCCTCACCTTTTCTTACCCATACTCTTGGGTCATAGAATTTTTTGTTAGGTTTTTCTTCTCCTTCAGGATTCCCGATTTGAGCTCTTAAATAATCAATATTGTTTACCATATAGTCTCTAACACCTTCTGTGTATGCAAACTGAAGGTCTGTATCGATGTTCATTTTGATCACTCCATAGTCAATTGCCTCTCTGATCTCTTCTAAAGTAGATCCTGAACCTCCGTGGAATACAAAGTTAACAGGCTTAGCAGCTGTTCCGAATTTTTCCTGAACATATTTCTGAGAATTGTCAAGGATTTTTGGAGTAAGAACTACGTTTCCTGGCTTGTAAACTCCGTGTACGTTACCAAAAGCGGCAGCGATTGTAAAGTTATCAGAGATCGCTCTTAATTTTTCATAAGTATAAGCTACATCTTCAGGCTGAGTATATAATTTTGAGTTATCAACATCTGAGTTGTCAACACCATCTTCCTCACCTCCGGTTACCCCGATTTCTACCTCAAGAGTCATCTGAAGTTTAGCCATTCTTTCGAAATATCTGGAAGAAACTTCAATGTTTTCTTCTAAAGACTCTTCAGAAAGGTCTAACATGTGAGAAGAGTAAAGAGATTTTCCTGTCTGCTTGAAGAATTCTTCGTTAGCATCCATTAATCCGTCAATCCAAGGAAGTAATTTCTTTGCACAGTGGTCTGTGTGTAAAATTACAGTTGCTCCATAAGCTTCCGCTAGGGTGTGAATATGTTTTGCTCCTGCGATAGCTCCTAAGATAGCAGACTTCTGTCCGTCATTGCTTAGTCCTTTCCCTGCATTGAAAGCTGCTCCACCATTTGAAAACTGTACAATTACAGGAGAGTTCAATTTCGCTGCAGTTTCCATCACAGCGTTTACGTTGCTTGATCCAATTACGTTTACTGCGGGTAATGCAAATTTATTTTCTTTAGCATGCTGAAAGATATCAGTAACTAACTGACCTGTGGCAACTCCTGCCGGAAAAATTCTGCTCATGTTTTACTTTTTATTATAAATTTTATTAGGTGTTTTAATTTCGTGTAAAGGTAATCATTTTTAAGAAATTGTTAATTTCTTTTGTCTCTTCCCCAAAGAAGCTTCTGGCGGATGGTTTCATAGAAGCTCAAACTGTTTGGCTGTACCAGAAGAAGCTGGAATTTTGCCTTTTTAATGATGATTTCTTTATCCGTTTCTATGTGAATCAATCGGGAATCTAAAGAAAGAGAATATTGAGGTACACGGCTTTCCACCCTGAATTTTATTTCTACTTTGTCATTTACTACTAATGGTCTCACATTAAGATTGTGAGGGGCAATAGGAGTAATGACGAAATTTTCGTTGTTTGGAGAAATGATTGGCCCGCCGCAGCTCAGTGAGTAAGCAGTAGAACCTGTGGGAGTTGAAATAATCACTCCGTCTCCCCAGAATACATTCAGAAACTCATCATTAATATAAGAGTCTACTGTAATCATTGAGGTCGTTTCTTTTCTGGAAACAGTAACATCATTTAATGCATAGGGGAATGATCCTTCTAGTTTAGGAGAAACAACTTCAATTACCGAACGTCGGCTTGTTTTTATATCTCCCTTTAAAATAGAGTCAAGTTCTCTGAAAGCTTCTTCTTTAGTGAAAAAAGCCAAAAAACCAAGTCTTCCTGTATTAACTCCCACAACGGGAATTTCAAGATCTTCAATGAAGGTCAAAGAATTTACAATCGTTCCATCTCCACCGAAAGTGAAAAACAGATCGACTTCTTTATCCAGAAGATCCTGTTTACAGTTGAAGGTATCGAATATTTTTGAAAACTGAAGTGCTTCAGCCATTTCATCATACAGAACAGATTTTACCCCTCTGCTTTCAAGTTCAGAGATAAACTTGCTTAAATATAAAAAAGTATCAAGATCTTTTTTCTGAGAATATATGGCTGCCTTCATGTTATATTTCTATGAATTTTTGGAAAAAACCAAAGCGGTCTTTAAAAAGATCGGATTTCTCATCAGAATAGTATTTTTCAACAACCCTGTAATCATACCGGTCAAATGTAGAGTCTATCGAAGCCAGGTTTTCATTGCTGATTTTGATGGTGACATGAACCACTTCATCAGACATGAAACTTATGAATCCACCATAAAATTTCGAGTTGTTACTCTCCACAATATTGGCAATCTCTGTCATTGAATATTTCCTTGCAGGAGTTTCTATGGTAAGAATAGCTCCTGATTCCGAAAATAGCGGATAACGGGAGAGGTCCTGAAAAATATCTTCACAGGTAATATATCCCAGGTATTTCTCATTTTTGTTGATGACCGGGATCACATTGGAACTGAACGTATGAAACAGACGGATACTGTCCATAATATTATTGTCTTCCAAAATAGCAAACCGCTCAATCTGATGCTCAAATTCCTTTAGAGTCCCTTCTTCTTTTTCGTAAAGAAAGTCCTTCGCAAGAGCCCCGTAAAAATGCTGGGATTTTTTGATGAAAATATGGGAATATCCGAAATCCTCCAGCATATTTCTGGCTGATTCTATTGAATCAGACATACTAAAACACGGGAAGTCTTTTGAGATATAGTCCTTGATAAACATTGTGCTAATTTATAAAAAATTAAATGAAACTTTTTCTGAAAACACGACTTTTTTTAAGATGAAGCAAAAAAAATGCCGTCAAAATTTGTTTGTAAAGAAAATTAAAGTACCTTTGTCGCCTTTCATTTTTACTTTTTATTAGATTTATTTCAAACTGCACTGTCTACTAACGACATATGCAGTTTTTTTATTTTAGGGCTTTTGAGAATTCCCACATCACAATTCCGGCACATACACTTACATTAAGAGAGTGCTTAGTTCCAAGTTGTGGAATTTCCAGAAACACATCAATATTAGGTAATACTTCATCACTGATTCCTTCTACTTCATTTCCTAAAATCAAAGCATATTTTTGGGATTGATCAATGGTAAAATCAGTAATAAGCTTGCTGTCCGTAGTCTGTTCAATTCCTATAATTTCGTATCCTTTGCTTTTCAGATCGGCAATAGCGGTGTTGGTTTCATCCTCATGAATCCAGTCTACGCTTTCCGTAGCTCCTAATGCCGCTTTATGGATCTCGCGGTGCGGGGGCTGTGGCGTAATTCCGCAGAGAATTATTTTTTCAATCAGAAAAGCATCTGCCGTCCTGAAAGCTGCACCTACATTGTGCATACTTCTAATATTATCTAAAATGATGACTAATGGAATTTTTTCAACTTTCTTAAATGCTTCTACATCTATTCTGTTCAGTTCCTCCAGTTTTAGTTTCTGTACCAATTGTATTATTTTGTTGAGATTAATTTTCCGTCTTTATAGACCTCTGTTTTTTCAATGCTTCCGTCTTCACGGTAATGAACTCTGTTGCCATTCCTTTTGTCATTGGCAAATTCTGTTTCACGCTGTATCTTTCCTGATGGATAAAGCACTTTCCATTTTCCGGTGGCAAGGCCGTTGTCATACTGGCCAATTTCTTTCACAGATTTTCCGTCTTCATGGAAGGTTCTGCTTTCCCCCTGCAATTTATTGAATTTATAATTGGAAATTTCAGTAACCTTACCGGAAGGAGAGTAAAAAGTGGCAGTAAGGCTGTTGTCATAAATATTTTTTTCGCCATTTCTGAAAACTTCTTCAGAGGTCAGTACTCCGTTTTTATCATAATAAGCCCATTTTTGAACCTTAAATCCTTTTTTGTATTCTCCTTTTGACTGTATTTTTCCATTATCATGGTAAAAAACAGCATTGCCATCAAGCTTTCCTTTTCTCCATTCAACACTATTTTTCACCTGTCCGTTTTCATAGAACTCCTTGCAGTTTCCTTCCTGAAGCCCGTCTTTATATCCACAAGGTTTCTGTGCAAAAATAAGGGTAGAGGCAGAAAAAAATAATATAAAAATATACTTCATGGCTGTTTTTATTTCAAAAATAGTAAAATACTTATATTTGATTCCAAAATATACTATGAAAAAATTATTCATTTTATTTATTCTTATGATTGCTTTTATGCACTCAAAAGCTCAAAACACCTATTATCCTCAAGCTTTTTTTGATAAAAAACTGGCCAGAGACATGCTTGGTTTTGGAAATTCAACCATTGAAGGAGTTGCTTCTACCAAACAAAAAACATCTCTGGGAATTAAGCCTCTTCTCGGAGAAAAACATTACGCGAAACAGGGAACTGTAGTTATGCTTTTTCCGGTGACTCCTTATTTTGAGGAGTTTTATGATATGAGAAGAAAATATGAAAACAAAAAAACTACAGTGTATATGTCTGAAGATGCTTTTAAATATAGAGTGGAAGCCTTAACAGATGACCATGGAAGATTTAAATTCGAAAAACTGAAACCGGGAAAGTATTATCTTGAGACTATTATCAATTTCACAGCATCGGCAAGCTATCAGAAACAGACAGGAACTACAGATACTTATAACGGAATGGGTGGATATATGTATTCCACACCTATATATAATACATTTTTCTACGGGTACTCTGCGGCCAACAGAGAAAGTAAATTTGTAGAAATAAAACAGGACGGCGAATTAAAAGAAATCAAGCTTTAAAAGCTTGATTTCTTATTTTCTGTTCATAATCTGATGTACGTTTTTTTCAATATTCTGGGCCAGCACTTCCATAGGGATGTCATTTTCATCATTGTTGAACGGATCTTCAATCTCTTCGGCAATAAGCTCAAGGCTCATCAGAACATAATATACAAAAACGGTAAGGGGGATCATGAAAAGTCCAATGTTAATCACGTAGGCTATGGGCAAAGCAAAAACATACAGGATAATAAACTTTTTAATAAAAGACGAATAAGAATAGGGAATCGGAGTATTTTTGATTCTCTCACAACCCCCACATACATCCAGGAACCCGGAAAGCTGGGTGTCCAGATACAGCATTTCAATTTCTGAAATCTTTCCTTCTTTTTTCAGCTGATTCAGCTTATGGGTTAAAAGGATAATTATTTCACTTGGGCCATGATTTTTCAATGACTTTTCAATCTCAGAATAATCTTCATCCAAAGCAAGTCTCGTAGATTCTTTGGAAAGATGTTTGGCTAAAAAGTGTGGAAAGAATTTTAAATATCTTGCAATCTGTTCTGCATCCTGACGATTGTCTGCAAGAATAGTATTGATTTTTATAGAAAAATTTCGGGTATCATTCACCAGTTTTCCCCAAAGCTTTCTTCCCTCCCACCATCTGTCATAAGCAGTATTTGTTCTGAAAACCAACAGAAGAGAAAGTACAAAGCCCAGTAAAGAATGAATCATTCCTACATTGCTGATCCCTGACTTTGAAGTAAGATGAAAATATTCCACCTCCAGATATTGAATTCCCCAGGAATATAATCCTACAAGGATCATGCTTGGAAAAAGAATTTTTAGGGTATCACTTTTGTGTAAGCTGAAAAGGATTTTAAGGAAATGCTTGGTATTGTAGACTCTCATAAATTCACTTAATACCACAAATATAATTTTTTTTCATTTAGTAATGACTGACGAAAAACTGTTACATTTATTTGAGAGAAGTTCTTCTTTTAAAATTTTTTCGAGTATCAAAAAAACACTATTTTTATTTCCCCAAAATACAAAATACATGATCCTCGAAAACGTAGATGTCGTCAATGATATCAGTAAAGAAGATTTTCAGAAAAATTATTTCAAAAAGCAAAAACCTCTTTTAATCAAGAATTTTGCAAGCCGCTGGTCTGCTTTTGACAAATGGAATCTGGCTTATATCCGCGAAAAAGCAGGAGGTCAGGAAATACCGCTGTATAATAATAAACCCGCTGATGCTGCTAAAAGTTCTGATGCTCCGGTGGCCCGTATGAAAATGAAGGATTATATTGATACTATAAAAAGCAAGCCTTCAGATCTGCGTATCTTTTTCTATATTATTACGGATAAACTGCCCGAACTCTTGAAAAACTTTACCTATCCGGATCTTGGGATAAAGTTTTTTAAAAGACTGCCTACTTTGTTTTTCGGTGGCAGTGAGGCTCATGTTTTAATGCATTATGATGTTGATTTGGGTGATTTTATGCATATCCATTTTGAAGGGAAAAAGAGAATTTTACTGTTTGACCAGAAGCAGTCGCCTTTTCTATATAAAGTTCCGTTATCGGTCCATACAATTTATGATCTGGACTATGAAAATCCTGATTATGAAAAGTTTCCGGCTTTACAATATGCGAAAGGATATGAGATTTTCATGGAACATGGGGATGCCCTTTTTATTCCAGGGGCATTCTGGCATTTCAACAGATATCTGGAACCCGGATTTTCCCTTTCGTTACGAGCTCTTCCCAATAAACCGAAGACTTTTGCCAATATGCTGTATCATGTTTTCGTGATGAGGTATACAGATAAACTGATGCGTAAACTGTTTAAAGCTAAATGGGTGAATTACAAGCAGCAATGGGCATATAAGAAAAGCTCAGAAGCATTGGAGGTGCATCTGAAATCTGAAAAACAAAATAACTGACTTTATGTTTTGCTCTTAAATTAAGATTATTTATTTATTAACCCGAAGATGGTTGCATCTACGAATTTTCCTTTTTCAAAAAAGAAGTCTTTTAAAGTACCTTCTTTGCTGAAATTGAGAGACGACAGCAGCCTTTCAGAAGATATATTGGAAGGATCGATAAAGGCGTCTACCCTGTGTAACCTCATTGTTTCAAAACCAAAGGTAAGAATAGGAAGAATGGCTTCTTTCATATAGGACTGCTGCCAGAATTTTGGGTTAAGTTCATAACCTATCTCTGCCCGGAAATGCTCCCTGTACCAGTTGTGGTAGCCGCAGGTTCCAATAACTTGCTTTTCAGATTTTAATTCCAGTGCCCATCTGAATCCTTTCCCTTTCTCAAATTCACCATTAAAGTGCCTAATGATGTGTTGGGCATCTTCCAAATTTTGAAAGGGAGCCAGATCATAATATTCCATAACCTCATTCAGAGAAAAATATTCAAAAAGATCTTCAGTGTCGTTATGGGTAAGTTGCCGTAAAATAAGCCTTTCGGTCTCTAAAACAGGAAATTCCATATTAATATTTGATTTTATGGTGAAAATACAACTAATTAATGATACCAAAAAGAGGATAATATTAACCAAGAAACAAATCTCAAAACCCTGAATTTATTTTTTTAAATTTGGGGTTCATTTTTTACTATGGCAAAATCGAAGAAGGAAACCCCGTTAATGACGCAGTACAATACCATCAAGGGTAAATACCCGGATGCACTTTTACTTTTCAGAGTAGGGGACTTTTATGAAACTTTTGGGCAGGATGCAGTGAAAACATCCCAAATCCTGGGTATTGTTCTTACCAAGAGAAATAATGGAGAAGGAAGTGTGGAACTTGCAGGGTTTCCGCACCATTCAATAGATTCTTATCTTCCAAAACTGGTAAGAGCAGGAATGAGAGTGGCTATCTGTGATCAGCTGGAAGACCCGAAAATGGTAAAGGGAATTGTAAAGAGAGGGGTAACCGAGCTGGTGACGCCAGGAGTTACCTTCAATGACCAGGTCCTGAACTCGAAAAAGAATAATTTTCTTCTTTCCTTACATAAAGAGAAAGAAAAATACGGAATAGCCTTAGTAGATATCTCTACAGGAGAATTTTTGGTAAGCGAAGGGAATCTGGAAAAACTATTGCATATTGTCAATACTTTTGATCCAAGTGAGATTATTTATCAGAGAAGTTCACAGATCCCGGAACAGTTTAAAAATAAAAATGCTTTTAAACTTGAAGACTGGGCTTTTCAATATAATTTTGCCTACGATAAACTAACCAATCATTTCAAAACTAAATCTTTAAAAGGATTTGGAGTAGAAAATATTCCATTAGCGATTACAGCTGCAGGTGCTATTTTTGCCTATCTTGTTGAAGATACCCACCACAATCTGCTTGCCCATATTACAAAACTTCAGGTTATTCCACAGGAAGATTATCTGATGATGGATAATTTTACCTTAAGAAACCTGGAAATTGTCTATCCAAGTAATCCACAGGGAAAATCACTATTGGATATTATAGACAAAACGTCTACTCCAATGGGAGGAAGACTATTGAGGAGAAGAATTATTCTTCCCTTAAAATCTGTGGATGAGATTATGAGAAGGCTTTCTCTGATTGATTTCTTAAACGAGAACGACCATCTGAAATATGAGATCTGCCAACTGCTGAAGTCTATATCTGATCTGGACAGACTGATGGGAAAACTGGCAGCCGAGAAAATTTCGCCAAGAGAATTGGGACATCTGCGCCAGAGTTTAATTAATATTCATAAAATCAAAGCTTTATTGCATCCTCATGCAGATGTACTGGCATGGCTTGAACCTTTATTTGATCTGGAAGAACTGATTAAATTTTTACAGAATCACCTTAATGAAGAGCTTCCGGTAAGCATTGCCAAAGGAAATGTCATTAAAGAAGGGGTCTCTGAAGAACTGGACAGATTGAGAAATCTACAGAGCAAAGGCCGCGGATTCCTGGATGATATGTGCCAGAGGGAAATTGAAAGAACAGGAATTACTAGCCTTAAAATTGATTTTAATAATGTTTTCGGGTATTATATTGAAGTAAGAAATACCCATAAAGATAAAGTTCCTGATGACTGGGTAAGAAAACAGACCCTTGTGAATGCTGAAAGATATATCACCGAAGAACTGAAGGAATATGAGAGTCAGATTCTGGGGGCCGAAGAAAAAATCGGTGTGCTGGAAACCTCTCTGTACAGAAATCTGTGCGCAGAAACCATGGTTTATATTGATCAGATTCAGGGGAATTCCAACATCATTGCCCAGCTTGATGTTGCCTCCGGATTATCCGAACTTGCTGTTTCAGAAAGCTATACAAAGCCTATTCTGAATGATGGCTATGCAATTGATTTAAAAGAAGCAAGACATCCCATTATAGAGAATGCGCTTCCATTGGGAGAGAAATACATTCCGAATGACATCTTTCTGGATAAAGATTCTCAGCAGATCATTATGGTTACAGGACCGAACATGGCCGGTAAGTCGGCAATCCTTCGTCAGACGGCTATCGTATGTCTTTTGGCGCAGATTGGTAGTTTTGTGCCGGCAAAGCATGCTGAGATCGGAATGCTGGATAAAATTTTTACTAGGGTAGGGGCTACTGATAATATTTCAGCAGGTGAATCTACATTTATGGTAGAAATGAATGAAGCGGCGAATATTCTGAATAATATTTCTGAGCGAAGCCTTATTTTACTTGATGAGATTGGACGTGGAACTTCTACTTATGATGGAGTTTCTATTGCCTGGGCGATTGCAGAATATCTGCATCAGCATACTACACAGGCTAAAACGTTGTTTGCAACCCATTATCATGAGTTGAATGAAATGACGGTCAACTTTGAAAGGGTGAAAAACTTCCATGTGTCTATTCAGGAGAATAAAGGAAATATTATTTTTCTTAGAAAACTTGTGCCGGGAGGAAGTGAACATAGCTTCGGTATTCATGTGGCAAAACTGGCCGGAATGCCTGCAAAAGTAGTAAATAGGGCGAATGAAATCCTTAAAACACTTGAAGCCAGCAGAACACAGGGCGGCGGAAGTACATCAGAAAACATAAAAAGGGTAACCGAAGAAAATATGCAGCTTTCTTTCTTCCAGCTTGATGACCCCGTTTTGGAAAATATCCGTGAAGAACTGACAAAAATAGATATCAATACACTGACTCCTATTGAAGCTCTAATGAAGCTTAATGCAATAAAAAAAATGATTGGAAAGTAATCCAATCATTTTTTTTATTTGAGCAATCGTTAACAGCATAGTCCATCCTGAATACCAGGAACTCCGGACCGCTCTTCTCCGGTTTGCGGATCTGTGCAGCTTACTACTCTTGGGCAGACAGGTCTTCTTCCTCCGCTGATTTCTTTTAGCTCATTTTTTGTAAGTTTTCTTTTTTGAGTGTTTGTTTTTTTCATGATAATTTTAATTTGGTAATTCTAAGATATGGTTTATTTTTTTAATTTAAGTATAAAATACTGAAAATTAATTGGTTATGTTGGTGGAAGATTGGTTGTTCAGAGGAGTTCTTTAAAAAAAAGTGATTGAAGATTTCTCTCCAATCACTTTCAGAATGTTATAAATGTTATTTTAGCAGCATTGTCCTTTCGGAGTACATGATCCTAATGTCATCTCTCCGTCAATATTACAAAAGCAAGCCATTAAACAGGTTGGTCCGCCTCCGCCGTTAATTTCTTTTAATTCGGCTTTGGTTAATTTTCTTTTTTGAATGTTTGTTTTTTTCATAGTAGTTATAATTTAGTTTTTAGTTTTAAAGATGCTGGGTTAGCAGCAGAATCCGTCTTTTCCTACAAGGCCAGGTACCATTTCTCCTGAGTCAGGATTCATGCAGAATCCACGTAAGCATCTGGGAGCAGCCCCACCATTAATTTCTTTTAATTCTGATTTACCAAGCTTTCTTTTCTGAATGTTTAAGTTTTTCATGATAATTTTAATTTGGTTACACCCAAATATACAAAATCATTCATTTAATTCTATAGAATGTGAAAAAATATATCTCCTTTAAAAAAACAAAAAAGAGAACTTTAAGCTCTCTTTTATCATAAGTGATTATATTCGTAAATGTTTAATCCGCTATTGGTTACGTTGGTTTCAGCCTTATTATAATAAGTTCTGGAATTCTTTGTAGGATAACCGCTGGCGTTATACTCATAGTTGGATTTAAAGATAGTCCATTCAGCACTTCCCGCTCCGTTATTGTAATTCAGTATACTATTATAACTTACAATGTTATGGGTAGAACCGTTTTCATCCTCAGTGTCAATAATTTTTAAGAATCCTGTTACATTTTTAAATGGAGCATTCTTAGTATCATACACAATCGGCTTCATGGTACCTGTTGCAGCATGAAATCCACCGGTATTAGCCGGTACAGCTGCCGTTTCTGTCCAGCTGCTCAGGGAGCCGTCCGTATTTAATATCGCATTTTTTGTCCCGGTTCTGGAACTGGAAGATCCTGAAAAACTTGCTACGTAGGATATCTTTACACTATTACCGGTAATATAGCTATAATTTGTTTCTACAGTAGAAGTACCTCCGGATGAAAGAGAAGTTTCAGTGTATATTTTTTTACTCAATCTGCTGTTTCCATCATAAGCATAAGTGGTTTTATAATTAGTATTTGCGCCGGAAGTGATCTGTTGAGTGATTAAGTTTCCCGAATACATAAAAGTGGTTACCTCACCATTGGTACTGTTGTTTATCTGAGCGATTTTCGAACCATTGTAAGTATATGTTGATACTTCTCCGTCCGAAATCATTTTCGTTACTAGAACTGGGCTGTTATCATTGTTGTTCCCATTATTGTTGGATGAGTCATTGTCATCATTGCTGTCTGAGCAAGATGCCAAAAAAAGAATAGGTAGTAGTAAGTAATATTTTTTCATGGTTTCTAGTTTAAAAACGGGAGTAAAAGTATTAAAAAAAATCAATTATAGTAAATATAATAAAGGTAATACATAATAATTTTATGAAAAATATAATCTGTAGTGTAGGAAGAGAATTTTGTTTGGCAGGCGGTTGATTTATATTAATTTATTAAATTTGATTATGAAGAATTTGTTAAAGATTTTAATAGTCTTTGTTTTTTGTACTTTCTTCAAAGCTCAGCAGAGTTTTGTGCCTGTGATGAAATATGAAGAACTCGAAAAACGTATTGAGCAGGAAAAAGATAAACTTCTTGTGGTGAATTTCTGGTCAACAACCTGCGCTCCATGTGTAAAGGAGCTTCCTCACTTCATGGAAATCAATAATAAATATGCAGGAAGCCCAAAGTATAAAATGATTCTTGTTTCATTGGACAGGCTTGCAGATAAAGAAAAAGTACTGAAGTTTATGAAAAATAAAAATCTTAGTGCTGAAGTGCTGCTGCTGGATGATATTAAAAGAATGAATACCTGGATTCCAAGATTTGAGAAAGACTGGGATGGTAACATTCCGGTGACGCTGTTTTATAAAAATGGTGAAAAAATAAATTTCAATGATGGGGAAATGAGCAGGGAAGATCTTGAAAAAACAATTACAGAGAATCTACAATAAATAATCTATATATGAAAAATCTGAAAATTTTAATCACAGCATTTGCCGTTGGCTTAGGGTTGTTAAGTTTTACAACCACTGACCATGATCACAATAAATCTCAGAAAGAAAAAGTTTCTTCAGCAAAAGGTTATGAAGTTGGAGATGAAGCGGCTGATTTTAAGCTTAAAAATGTTGACGGTAAAATGGTTTCTCTAAGTGATTTTAAAAGTGCAAAAGGGTTCATTGTTATATTTACCTGTAACCATTGTCCTTATGCGAAGAAATATGAAGACCGTATTGTTGAGCTTGATAAAAAATATAAAAACCAGGGATATCCAGTAATCGCTATCAACCCTAATGATCCTAATGTACAGCCTGAGGATGGGTATCAGCAAATGATCGAGAGAGCTAAACAGAAAGGCTTTACTTTTCCGTATTTAGTAGATGAGGGCCAGAAAATCTATCCGCAGTATGGAGCAACGAAAACTCCGCATGTTTTTGTACTGCAGAAAGAAAAAGGAAAAAATATCGTCAAATATATTGGAGCTATCGACAACAATTATGATAATCCAAATGATGTATCGGAATATTATGCTCAGGATGCTGTGAATGCCTTGATCAAAGGTGAGCCAGTGAAAATGACGAAAACCGTAGCTATCGGTTGCACGGTCAAGGTAAAGAAGTAATATATTTGCCTGAATAAAAAAATAAAATCGGTATTTTCTGAATACCGATTTTTCATGCCCTGAAAATACCATTGAAATGAAACTGAAATTTAGCCTTAAATATCTCCTTCTGACCCTCTTTATTTTTCTTGTAGAAGTTTCAATCGCTACCATCCTGAAAGATATTTTCTTTGTAAGAGCTTATCTGGGCGACGTCATTGTGGTCATGCTTCTTTATACTTTTGTGAAGAGTTTTGTGGAGGTAAATGATCAGAAGCTGATCTTGGGAATTTTGCTTTTTTCATTTCTTATAGAATTTGCACAGTATTTCAACATCGCAGAAAGACTGGGCTTTCGTCGCGGAAGTCTGATGTATATTGTTATCGGGAACTCTTTTTCGTGGATTGATATTCTCTGTTATGCAGTAGTCTGTCTTTTCCTCTATATTTTCGTAAAAATGGCCAGAACTGAAGCCTCTAATTCTTAAAAGCTGTTTCTATCTGCCAAAACTGTCATATTTATCCTCTGCATATTTGGTAAAACGATTCAGTAAAGCCACGTTCTCTTTTTCCATAGGCGAAAGATCATTGTCTACATTGCCTGAAACCGGAATATACCAGTCTGTTTGTTCAAAGAAATTTCTGTAGGTTTCTTTTTTAAAAGAGTAGCCATGCCTTGCAAATACAGAGTTTTTGATGATTTCCAGATCCAGTTTTCTTAGGTTTTTAAGATCTTTCTCGGTCAGTTTTTGCTTGGATGCATTGAGTTTGAATATCGCTTCGGAAGCAACACGGTTTTTAGTCGTTTTATAACTTTCTGTTTTTCCGGTTTCTTCATCTGTATATTTTTCGGTAAAATCTTTAGAATTTGTCCAGTCCACAATGTCGGAATCCTTATCCAGCATAAAGTTGGGATTGTAAACAAATTCCTTTTTGATCAGTTTCACGGTTTTTGAAGGTGCTTTTACCGATGTTTTATTGAAAGCATTCCATTTTCCGCTCAAGCTGTCTCCTTTCAGTTTTACTTCAAATCGTCCGTCGGTTTTATCATTTCCCGGTTCATCAAGTACAAAAGAAGATGTCGCTTCATTAAAAACCCCTCTGAACGGACGCTGGTTTCCATTGACAATGCTTTGTCCGTATACGCTGTCCTTTGTAATTCTATTGATTTTTAATGAGATTTTTTTATAATTGTTAACGTCATACTCTGAACCATCCATTTTATCAACTACCTTTTCCATTCCGGCAAACTCACCTGTATAAATTCCGTAATATTCTTTATGAACTTCAGGAATGAAAACAGAATCCTTTTTTGCCGTCAGAGAATCTTTTCCGGATTCATTGCTTTTTCCATCTTTTTTACAGCTTATCAGAGAAACCGCAAGTAAAGAAATAAGAGTGTAATTTAAAATTTTCATATTAGTTTTCTTTTGATTAAATATTCAATAATAAGGATATTGGGAATCCAGCCCAGCCATGCAATGATTTGATAAACATCCATCGGATTGGGATGAAATAAATATACAATAATAACTTTCCACATTCGGAGGGTAATGGCAGATAATGTAAAGGCAAAGCTCCGCCACATCCATTGTTTATGTTCTTTGAACTTTTTCTGCCGGGCAAGCTGGTAGGCTTTGAAGGTTGAAAACCACCATAAAATACCCAGAATGACAAATGAAACCTTCGAGAGAAGACCTCCGTTTGCCCATATCCCCATGTAAAATCCTGATGGCGCAGCAAAGATGAGAATGAGAAAAATATAGATCTTTCCCATATTCCTGTGAAAGTTTTTTAATCCGAAATTTTTTCTGAGCATGGCCAGAAAGCCTGAAAGAAGTACAAAAATACTGGTATAAACATGAGTATAGAAAAACACAATATATTCCGGCCTTTCTGCAACTTCCGTTTGTTTGATCATTAAAAAGCTGGCATCTGGATCACAAGGAATATATTCCAGCGTTATTTTCACCATCAGCCAAAAGAAATACCCGAATCCCAAAATTAAAAGGATTTTAAAGAAAATGGCGGTATTTCTTTTGAGTGATAGCATTTTAATTATTCAAAATTAACAATGAATGGAAGGGTATAAAAAATCTCTGCCGGGCTTCCTTTGTATTCTCCGGGCGTCCATTTGGTTGTCATAGACTTCATTACTCTTTCAATTTCTTTATTCACTTTTTCGTTGCTTCCTGTAATAGAAATTTTTTCTATTACACCCTGAGTATTGACGGAGAACTTTGCGCTGGCCCGTACTTGTCCAGGACCTCCTTTGATTCGTTTGATATCTATTTTTTGAGACACTTCCCTCATAAATACATTGATTCCTCCGGGGTATTCTGCCTGTTTACGCTCTTCCGTGGTATTGTTTTCTTTAGAAGGATTTACTACTGTTTCCTTTGCTTGGGAAAAACATAAGCAAAATCCCAGGGACAGAAATAGAAATATTATTTTTTTCATATGTGTTATTTATTTTTTACAAATTATTGAGATCCTGTGCAATCAGCCAGCCTTCACTCCAGCACGCCTGAAAGTTGAAGCCTCCTGTCACGGCATCTATATTTAAGACTTCTCCCGCAATATAAAAGTTCGGAAGAAGTTTCGAAGACATGTTTTTAAAGTTAATTTCTTTTAAATCAACCCCTCCGGCTGTTACAAACTCATCTTTGAACGTTGATTTTCCGGTCACCTGGAATTTCTTTCTGCAAAGATTTTCAAGGATTTTCTGCATTTCCTTTCCTGAAATATTAGCAACCTGTTTGTTGAGGTCAACTTTTGAAATTTCTAAAACTTTCTGCCAGAATCTGTTCGTAATATCAAAAATCTTTGACTGTCCGACGGTTTTTTTAGGATTGCTTTGTTTAAAACTATGGAACACTTCCTCTGCTTCATCCAGATCTATTGAAATAAAATTAACCTCTATTTCAAAATTATATTTAAGCTGCGCAAGACTTATCGCCTCCCATGCAGAAATTTTCAAAACCGCAGGCCCGGAAAGTCCCCAGTGAGTAATAAGCAGCGGCCCGCTTTCATCTGTTTTCAGCTTAGGAATTGAAATCCCTGCATTTTCAAAACTTGTTCCCGGAAGATCTTTTAACAAATCATCTTTAATATTAAAAGTAAAAAGTGAAGGAACAAGATCTACAATCTTATGGCCCAGATTTTCAATGATTTTCAGTGATTTGGGAGAACTTCCTGTAGCGTAAACAATATAATCTGCTTCAAAATCACCGGAACTGGTTTTTACCCTGTATTTTTCATCCTGCTTTTCAATCTCTTTCACCACAGATTTTGTCCTTACTGATACATTTTTTTTCTGGGTTTCATTTAAAAAAGTATTGATAATGGTCTGTGATGAATTGCTTTCAGGAAAGGTCCTGTTGTCATTTTCAATTTTCAGGGGAACGTTCCGCTGATCAAACCATTCCATGGTATCTCCGGGTTGGAATTTGCTGAAAACACTCAATAACTCCTTATTTCCACGGGGATAAAACTGTACCAGCTCCCTTGGATCAAAACAGGCGTGGGTCACATTGCAGCGCCCTCCTCCTGATATTTTTACTTTCTGTAGAACATCAGAGTTCTGTTCTAAAATGGTAATATTGTATTTCTTTTCGTCAAGGTTGGATGCGCAGAAAAAGCCTGCAGCACCGCCTCCGATTATAATGATCTGTTTCATGTATATGTAATCCTATGCTGAAGATTATTTTTTCAAAAGTACAATTTTTATAAACCATCTTATTTGAGTATTTTTGAAGATTATAATTTTAATTATACCAAAAACGATTTTCAAATGATTTTCTACCATAAATTTGAAGTGCGAT
Organism: Chryseobacterium sp. MEBOG06; assembly: GCF_021869765.1. Classification (NCBI taxonomy): domain Bacteria; kingdom Pseudomonadati; phylum Bacteroidota; class Flavobacteriia; order Flavobacteriales; family Weeksellaceae; genus Chryseobacterium; species Chryseobacterium sp. MEBOG06. The sequence goes on from NZ_CP084580.1 coordinate 5,273,309, forward strand.
GGAGCGATCTTGATGCTAATAAGCATTTAGCCAATTCGTCATATGTACAATATTGTGCGCAAGCCAGAATGGCTTTTATGACCAAAGAAAAAATGGGCGTTACCCAGCTTAGCAGATGGGGAATAGGTCCTGTGATCCTGCACGAAAGATATTCTTTCTTTAAAGAAATCTATGCAGATCAAACGGTGATCGTAAGTGTAGAAATAGACGGATGCTCAGAAGATTCTTCTATCTACCGTTTTGTACACAAGTTTTATACTCCGGATGGGGTACACTGTGCTACTTCTGAAGCTACAGGAGTATGGATCGATATGATGCTTAGAAAAATGACGACCCCGCCAGATGATGTTGTGGAAGCCATGAATAAATATAAAAGCCCGGAAACTGTGGTTTTGTCAAAAGAAGACTTTAAAAAGTTCCCTTTTCATCCACACAATATTGATCCGGCAGAACTTACAAAATAATTCAGAATTCAAGGTTTAGAGTTTAATGTTTAGAAGGTAACTTTGAATCATTAATACTTTTTACATTGAATATTAATACAAAAAATTATGTTTGAAGATAAATCACAGGAGCTGACGCCCATTTCAAAATTGGGAGAATTTGGCCTTATTAAACATTTGACGGAAAATTTTCCCCTATCCAATGAATCTTCAATACTTGGAGTAGGAGATGATGCGGCAGTGATCAATCCCGAAAATAAAAAAGTAGTTCTTACGACAGACGTTCTGGCAGAAGGAGTACATTTTAATTTAGGGTATGTCCCTTTAAAGCACCTTGGCTATAAAGCTGTAGTGGTAAACCTTAGCGATATTGCTGCTATGAATGCTGTTCCTACTCAGATACTGGTTTCCCTTGCTGTTTCCAACCGTTTTCCGGTAGAAGCTTTAGAAGAAATCTATGCAGGAATACAGGCTGCATGTACAAGATACAAGGTAGATCTGATTGGAGGAGATACTACAAGTTCTAATTCCGGACTGGTGATGAGTATTACCGCTGTAGGACTTGAGAATGAAGAGAATATTGTAAAAAGAAGTGGTGCTAAAGCTAATGATCTTCTTGTAGTAAGCGGAGACTTAGGTGGAGCCTACATGGGACTTCAGATTTTGGAGAGAGAACATGCTGTTTATCTTGCAGATCCAAATATGCAGCCGGAGATGGAGGGATATGATTATATCCTGGAAAGACAGTTAAAACCTGAAGCAAGAACAGATATTAAAACCATTTTGGAAGAACTGGATATTAAGCCAACTTCTATGATTGATATTTCTGATGGTCTGGCTTCTGAAATTCTTCACCTTTCTGATCAGTCAGGAGTAGGGTTCAGGCTTTATGAAGAAAAAATTCCGATGGATAGCCTTACGATCTCTACGGCAGATGAAATGAATTTAAATCCTGTAATGACTGCCTTAAGTGGTGGTGAGGATTATGAATTACTGTTTACCATTTCATCTAATGATTTTGATAAAATTAAAAACCATCCTGATTTTACCATTATAGGACATGCTGTTGAAAAAGAAGATGGAAACTTTATGGTAGCAAGGGGTTCTAACCAGCTTGTTGCTCTTACGGCACAGGGCTGGGACGCCTTCCTTGGTAACCAGAATGGATAAATTATATTTAATTTTGAATATTGTAGAAAACCGCAGCACTTTTTTTGCTGTGGTTTTTGTTTGTAGCTTAACGATTTTAAAATAGAATCATGATCATACCCGAAAAAGAAATTCCGGTCCACCATCTTACATCTGAAAAATTTCAGATGAGTACCTTGAGTGCAGCCGGTCCGGAAAATTTCCATGATGTACACCGGCATAATTTTTTTGAAATTATCTGGTTCAGAGAGGTGTATGAAAACAGTCGCTTAGAATTGGATTTTGAAAGTTACAAACTAGATAACAATCAAATCTGCATCATTGCACCGGGACAGGCATTCAATATGAAATTAGCAGGAGAGGAAGGGTATGCAATGGCCATAAGCCGGGAGATTTTCAATGAAGTTTGTGATATAGAGTGGTTACTCACAGGAGGGGTACTTCCCTTTTATTTAAATCCACAAAATGAAAAGACCTGTACCGCGATCATGTCACTTATTGAGCAGGAATATAAGGAGGCTTCAAGAACTGAGCTCTTAAAGGCCTATCTGAAAGCATTTTGTATTATCATTGCGGAACAAATTAATCCCCACGAACCTTTACTTAATGACCGGCAGAGAGTTCAGGAATTGGTAGGGCTGATAGAAAAGAATTATATACTGCAAAAGGAAACCGGTTTCTATGCCGATCATCTTAAAATAAGCGCTCATCACCTTAACGATATTGTACGTTTACTGAGAGGTACTACAGTAAAAAAGATGATTGCCCAACGTCTTGTGCTGGAGGCCAAGAGAGAGCTTAGTTTTGGAGCTCTGACTGTGAAAGAAGTAAGTTTTAAGCTGGGATTCGGTGATGCTTCTTATTTTTCAAGATTTTTCAAAAAACATACCGGGCAGAGTCCTGAAGAATTTAAAACAGCAAAAGGCTAATCTTCAGAAAGTTCCCGTTGTTTTATTTTAAAATTGATAAAAAGGAAATATTTAGACGGTGTAATCCTCAGTTTGTGCTAGTCATCCTTCAGTTCTTTTATTGTAAGCCTTTGCTTTTTACAGCATTTTTGTACTCTCAAAAATCGCCTGTGAAGGCTATATGACTATTTATGAAGAATTTGAATATTGTAGTGTTTATTTTGGCACTACTCAACACGTTGGAGTCTCTGAGTATCGATCTTTATCTCCCCGCTTTTCCAAATATGGCCCAGATTTTTAATACTGATATTGGGCATATCCAGATATCCATTTCGGTTTTCTTTGCCGGTTTTGCATTCGGACAGCTTTTATGGGGGCCCTTATCGGATAAAAAAGGCCGTAAACCTATGCTGTATTGTGGACTTTTACTTTTTATCATAGGCGCTACAGCCATCTATTTTACATCAGATATTTATGTTTTATGGGCAATGCGTTTTCTACAAGCTTTTGGAGGAAGTGCCGGAATTGTCATAGGAAGAGCCATTGTCATTGACCTTTATGATAAACAAAAATCTGTAGCAATCTTTTCCCAACAGTCACAGATCAGTGGTATTGCGCCTATTGTTGCACCTTTGCTGGGAAGTGTATTTCTTAAGTTTTGGGGCTGGAACAGTTCTTTTGCTTTCCTGTGTGTTATGGGGCTGATTACTTTTTTTATGGTGTACAAATACATTCCTGAAACTAATGCGAAAATCAGTCTTCCTGACGAGTACGACCATGAAAATGAAAAAAGCTTAAAAGATCAGCTGAAAATGATCATTTCAAATAAAGATTTTATCAACAGTACGATGATCGGAAGTATTGCTTTTGCCTCTCTTATCATCTACATTTCAAATGCTCCGTTTCTGTTTATGGAACTTCATGGTTTCTCAAGCGGGGTTTTCAGTTTTATATTTGCTTTTAACTCGCTGGCTTTGATAACAGCTGCTTACATTACACCCAAATTGATCAAGAGAATAAGTAATTCAACCGTTTTATTTATTGCCACAATTATTTTACTGGTTGTGTGTACCCTGCATATCTTAATTGCAGCAGAAAATCTTTCTGTAGCTTTAGAAATTACAATGCTCTATTTGTCATTACTTGCGATCGGAATTTTATTTCCTATTACTTCAGCACATGCTTTATCCCCATTTAAAGAAGGACGCGGGACGGCTGCAGCCTTGCTTGGATTTATGCAGTTGATGGTTACATTTTTGATGTCAGGACTCATCGGTCTTTTGGAAGCAGACTCTATTATTCCAATGGTGGTGGCCCGTGCAGGAATTGCTTTGATTGCAGTTTGGTTTGGGTATCGTATTTTTAAAAATCAAAAAGCTGCTGTGTAAAAATAGCAATGGCTCTGTTTCTATGGTTGTGTTACAGTTAAATAGGGGTATAGTTATTTTAAAAAGGTTATCTTTTTTAATGAGTTGTTAATATTATATTGATCCTGTTATTTGATCCTGTTGTCATACTATCCAAACACTTAATCAAGTAATTTTTGTAAAAAATTGCCAAAGGGTTCTATTTGCATAAAATTTAAAATATGAAAAGAAACCTTTTGACAGCTATCTGCTGTTTATTGCCATTAGGGTATTGGGTAAGTGCACAATCCGGAATATCTGCCGAGCTTAAAACCGAATATATACCAGGCTCCAATTATATACGCCCTGAAGACAGTACCAAAACCAACTCTAAAAGCGATTTTAAAAGAGTAGATCTGAATCTGAGGATTCCATTATCTGTAAAAAAAGATACAGATGGAAAAGTAAGAGCCTGGTCAATGCTTCTCAGCGGATCCTATGCAAAGATGAAACACACCAACTATGACACTCAATTATTTCCTGACCAGATGCTGAATGCGCAGGTCGGACTTCAGCATATGAGGCCTCTGGGTAAAAAGTGGAGTATGATGATGACAGCATCGGTAGGAGTATATACCGATATGGAAAAAGTGAACTTTGATGATGTATTGGGACAGGGTGGAATTTTGTTTATCAGACATTTCAATCCTAATCTTGCTTTGGGAGGAGGTCCGGTATTGACAACAGCATTTGGCGTTCCTATGATTTTACCCTGGATCTATTTTGACTGGAAGACGAACGGAAAAATTAAGTTTAATATCAACTTCCCGGAAGGAATGGAAGCCGGGTATCTGTTTTCTGATCAATTTGCATTAAAAGCTGTAGTAAACCTTAACGGAATGACCGTAGAAAGAAATAAGGACGGAAAATCAATACTGTTGGGTTACCAGCAGATCACTGCCGGACTCAGACCGGAGTTTAAGATCAATGATAAACTTACATTGCGTCTTACAGGCGGAACTGCATTATTAAGAAGCTTCAGTGAAAGTGACCGAAAAATCAAAAATATTTTCCGGGACAAAAAAATGGCAGATCCCAGATTCGCAAGCACATTCTATGCAGCAGTATCATTACGCTGGAATCTTCCATAGAAGATTCAAAAAGGGAAGATGCCTAAGGCTGTCATCATACTGTATCTTCCCTTTTAAAATTATTTGCTGATCAATTTTTTATAAACCACCTGATTCAGCAGCTCTTCCTTTCGGTTACGGGAAATGGGAAGTTCGATCTTATTAATAAAAATACGTCCTCCGGAAATCATATCGATATGGGTAATATTGATCAGATAAGACTTATGGATCCTGAAAAAATGATCAGAGGGAAGCGATTCTTCAATAGCCTTCATTGTCTGATGAATGATCAGCGATTTATCTTTAAAATGAAGCCTGGTATAATTCTGCATACTTTCTACGTAGAGAATATCCACCCATGAAACTTTAATAAAGCTGTCAGATTGCCTTACGTACAGAAAAGGATCATCAAGGGGTATATTTTTTCTCAGTTTTTCACTGACAATAAACTGCTGCTGTGCTTTATTTACAGCCTGATAAAAACGGTTAAAAGCAATAGGCTTCAAAAGATAGTCTACCACCTGAAGCCTGAATCCCTCTAAAGCATATTCAGAGTAAGCGGTAGTGAGAATACATAAAGGAGGGTTTTCCAGCTGCTCCAGAAACTCAAGACCGGTAAGGTAGGGCATATTAATATCCAGAAGAAGAAGGTCTATTTCTTTTTCCTTCACTATAGTATCAGCTTCCAGTGCTGTGGCACAGGTCCCTTCCACTGATAAAAAGTCAATCTGGCCGGCCAGCTCTTTAAGATGGAATCTTGCCAGAGGTTCGTCATCTATAATGAGGCATTTCATTTTAGGAATAGTAGTACTCATGATACTCAGCTAAATTTAAGGTTAAAGTTACTTTGAATATATTCTGATCAGCTTCTATTTTTAAATCATGGGAGCCTGGATACTGTAATTTTAGGCGTTTTTTTACGTTTTCAAGACCAATTCCTCCAACTCCATCCTTCTTTTTATAGCTCAATACATCAGAATAAGAATTTTCTATATAAAAGGAGAGAACTTTATCTCTTTCCATACAAGAAATTGAGATGTGACCTTTATGGCCGGGAAGCCTGCATACATATTTGAATGCATTTTCAATAAAAGTTACCAAGAGAAGAGGGGCAATAAAAGCTTTGTTACTGCTAATCTCCCAGATTGTCGTTACGTCCAGTTCATTACCCCATCTCAGTTTTTCAACTTCTACCAGATTCTGAATATGCTCTATATCTTTATCTAAAGGGACAGTGTTTTGATTACAGTGATATAGCTGGTAGCGTAAGATATCTGAAAATTTAAGGAGCAGATAATCTGCAAGCTGAGTATCTGTTCTCATTAAAATATGAATGTGATTCAGAATGTTGAATACCACATGCGGATTGATCTGATCTTGTAAAAGCTTGAGTTGGTTTTCCAGATGTGCCTGCTGAAGAAGAATATGATCCCGCTCTATTTTTCCATGCTCCTGATAGAATTTTACACCGCAGGCAGCACCGTTAATTAAGAAAGAGGCGGGAAGGGCAAGGTAGAATCCCTTCCATAAAATAGGAATCTGATCAGAAAAATCTGGGGGAAGCACAGTGTCCGAACTTCCTTTAACATAGGTGAATATCAAAGAATATATAAAGCTTAATGCAAAAATAATCAGGGTGGCCTGTGTAAGAAAGAAACCCATCCTTTTTGAACGAAGGGCCTTGGGAAGTAGTTTTGTTGTAAGAAAATGAGTGAAAATAAAGGACGTAGCTGTGATCACAAAAGTCTGAAAAACCGCAGTGTACCCATTCGATGTAGCTTGAAAATTAATCCAAATGGCAACCGTAAAAACGAGCCAGAAAAGGATAATGAAAGTATGTTTTCTTAAAACAAAAAATCTTGCCATGAAATAATCTAAAGTTGATTGATAAAAAATTAGAAACTGAAGGGAAACAGTTTCTAATCATGTAAAGGTAATTTAAGTTTTTAGAACAGGAAATACCCTATCCCAAGGCTAAAGCTGTGAGGTTTAGACTTGAACTCTTTACTGATATTTGAAAGCCCGTTTTCATATCTCAGATCTACGGTGAAATTCTTATAATCTATTCCCAAACCGCCTGTAATTCCAATATTGGATTTATCAAAATTTTTAAAGCCTTCGGCGACAGCCTGTGAAGTGGAAATTTTGTTATTAAAAGCATAGCTGTAGACTCCGCCGGCAAATACTCTTACATTAAAATCATCTGTTTTTACCACTTTATATCCTACAACTACCGGGATGTCAATGGCATTCCAACTTAGTTTTGCCGAGCTTCCATCTTTTGCTTCGTAGGACGTTTTTCTTTTGTTGAATAAGGCTTCTCCTTGCACATAAAGCTTTCCGATATCCATTCTGGTCATAATTCCTGCCTGATAACCGAAGCCGTATTTCCCTTCCAAGGAAGAAGACTCCGTTGAGGTTTTTGTAAAACTTGTTCCTCCCTTTACTCCAATATGAAAAGATGGGGTTTGCTGTGCATAAATGTTTACGGAGCTGATGATGCATAAAAGCAAAGAGCTAAATGCTAAAAATTGTTGTTTCATAAAATTAAATACTATTATTTGATGCAAAACAACAATTCTCGTTGATGAGATGAAATTTTATTTGATGAATGGCAGAGATCTTTTGACGAGGATCTGTTTTTGGATGAAAAAAATCGGAAGCACATCTGCTTCCGATTGTATTTTTATTAAAAAGGCTGTTCTTCACAACGAGATGGTGGATTACATCCTCCTCCGCCGCCGCCTCCAGGATTTCCTCCAACAGCAATGCACTGTCCCGCACTTCCGTTTTCATACATTTCACAGGCACTTCCAAAAGTACACTGGCAGTCATTTTGACAGTTATAAGAGTCACCTCCCATATGACAGCCATCTCCCAGTCCGCTGCCCAGAATGGTTGATAAATCCTTTCTCAAAAGTTTTTTCATTTTTTTCATAGTAAAGTTTTGGTTAAAAAAATTAATGATTCGGTTTGTATTACATTGTAAATATACTGAAAAAGTAATCGATTGTATTATAACTTATTGTGATTGAATGAAAAAGAGCTAGAGAAAGTATGATGATAACTTCCCCACTGCATGCTGAAAAAATAAAACCCATTGCTGTAACAATGGGTGTATGGATGTTTATTTTTTTAATATAAGTTGTAAAGGAATAGTAACTGTGGATGAAACAGGTTTCCCCTTATCTTCTGCAGGTTTCCATTTGCCCTTATCCTGTATACGATAAAAGGCAGCCTGGATAAATGCATTTACATCTTCATTGTTTCCTTTAATTTTAGCATCTAATGCATTGCCTTTAGAATCTACTATAAAGCTTAATGTAGCCCTGTAAGTGTCTGAAGAATAATTTAAAAAATCAAGATCAACAGCTTCATACAGCATTTTCAGAAAAGAAACTTTTCCTGTTTCATATTCTGCTTCTTTGGTTACCTTATTCTTTAGAGGTGGATCATTAGCTATTGCTTTTTTTTCTTCTTCAGAAATTTTGTCAAGAGCTTCTTTATAAGCATTTATCTTATCCTCAGTAAGAAGCCACTCCCGCTTAGTTCTTAAATCGTTAGGCTTTGGGTATTTGTTATACAGGGCCTTTTTCTTTCTTTCATATCGGGAATCTGCTCTCTGAAACTCAGAGATCTGGGCACTTCCGAAGACAAAAGAGAAAATGAATGCTAATGCAAAGAGCTTTTTCATTATCACGCTTTTACAATATTAATAATTACACCGGTTGCTTTTTCCATACTTTCCAGAGCTACATATTCATACGGCCCATGGAAGTTGATTCCTCCTGCAAAGATGTTTGGACAAGGAAGTCCCATGTAGGATAACTGTGCACCGTCTGTTCCTCCTCTGATTGCTTTGATCTTAGGCTCAATGCCTGCTTCTGTCATTGCTTTTGCAGCAAGGTCTATGATGTGCATTTTACCTTCAAACTGCTGCTTCATATTTCTGTATTGCTCTTTGATCTCCACTTCAGCTGTTCCTTCACCGTGTTTTTGGTTAAATTCAGCTACTTTTTCTTCTAAGAACCTCTTTCTCGCTTCAAACTTTTCGGCATCATGATCACGAATAATATATTGAAGTTTAGCTTCAGAGATATCCGCTGTAATATCCATTAAATGATAAAACCCATCAAAACCTTTAGTGGTTGCAGGAGTTTCATTAGCTGGAAGTATTTGTGCGAACTCAGCGGCTAAAAGTGCAGCATTAACCATTTTTCCATAAGCATAACCAGGGTGTACGCTCAGTCCGTGGATTTTTACAACAGCGCCTGCAGCGTTAAAGTTTTCATATTCTAATTCACCTACTTCTCCACCATCCATTGTATAGGCCCATTCAGCACCGAATTTAGCTACATCAAATTTATGAGCACCTCTTCCGATCTCTTCGTCCGGGGTAAATCCTACCGCAATTCTTCCATGCTTGATGTCTGGATGAGCGATAAGATACTCAGCAGCCGTTACAATTTCTGCACAGCCCGCTTTATCATCAGCGCCAAGAAGGGTAGTTCCGTCAGTGGTAATTAAAGTCTGGCCAACATATTTTTTTAAACTTTCAAATTTTGAAGGAGACAACTTGAATCCTGTAGCCTGGTTCAGTAAAAGATCATTCCCGTCATAATTCTCCCAAACCTGAGGCTTTACATTTTCTCCGCTGAAATCAGGCGATGTATCGTAGTGTGAAATGAAACCAATCGTAGGTCTGTCATCATTTTCAAGGTTAGAAGGAACATAGCCCATAATATAACCGTGCTCATCAATTGAAACATCTTCTAAACCGATTGTTCTCAATTCTTCTGTAATATAATTGGCAATATCCCACTGACGCTCTGTAGAAGGAGTTGCTTCACTTTCTGCATCACTCGTTGAATATATTTTTACATAACTAAGAAAACGGTTCAGTAATTTCTCTTTCCATAAAGGATTGAATTCTATTGTACTCATCAGATTTATCATAAATTTTAACAAAGTTAGCAAATTTGATGCTCAGAATGCATTATTTGAGACTGAATATCAGTTATTGAAATTATAAATCAGATATAAATCTTTGAAAATCAAAATAGTGTTAGATTTGTATGTACAGTATACTAAGTAGTTTAGTTTTATTATATTTGAGAAAATCAAAAAGTAAAAATGTTTCTTACAGAATGTCCTAGAGATGCCATGCAGGGATGGGGAGAGTTTATCCCTACCGATAAAAAAATAGATTATATCAACTCACTTATGGATGTTGGTTTTGATGTATTGGATTGTCTGAGTTTTGTTTCTCCAAAAGCAATTCCGCAGATGGCTGACTCTGATGAGGTTGCCGAAAATATTGATAAGTCCCGCTCCAATACAAAAGTTTCTGCTATTATCGGAAATTACAGAGGTGCTGAAAAAGCACTGAAGCATCAGTCTGTCGATATTCTTGGATTTCCGTTTTCTATTTCCGAAACTTTTCAGCACAGAAATACCAATAAGAGTCAGGAAGAAGCTTTTGATGAGATCATTAAAATGCTTGAACTGGTAAAAACAGAAGGAAAACAGCTGAATATTTATTTCTCGATGGCTTTTGGAAACCCGTATGGAGAAATGTGGAAGTGGGAAGATGTAGACCAATGGGCACAGCGATTTTCAGAGATCGGGATAAAGGATATCCTGCTTTCTGATACAACCGGAGTGGCTACACCAGAAACGATTGCGCTTTTATTTGAGAAAATTCCTTCAAAATATCCTGAAATCAATTTCGGAGGACACTTTCATAACCGTTATGAAGAGTCTTATTCAAAACTGAAAGCAGCTTATGATCAAGGTTGCAGAAGATTCGACAGTGCTATCAAAGGAATCGGAGGATGTCCTATGGCTAAAGATGATTTGGTAGGTAATATGCCTACTGAGCAGGTGATCAACTTTATGAGTGTTGAAAAAGCAGATCACAAGCTGAATCTTTTAAACTTTGAAAGCTCTTACAATAAAGCGAAAGATATTTTTCATTTTTAAAATGAATTAATAATAATTCTCACGGATGAAAATTCTGTGACCTATAAAATATCAAGAAGAGCGGGCCGTAGTCCGCTTTACTCTATTAAAATGCAGTGGCTTTTGCCAAAACATAAGTTATATTAATCCTAAAACCAATACAATGTCTCCAATAATCTCACCATCCGAATTGAAAAATCTTCCGTCAGAAAACCTCGTTATTCTTGATGCAAGAGCTGGAAAAGATGTTCAGGAAAACTACCTGGAAAAGCATATCAAAGGGGCCAGATTCATTGATCTGGATAAAGATCTGGCTGAAACAGTTGAAAATGCCGCTTTTGGAGGAAGACATCCGCTTCCAAACCCGGAGAAATTTGCTGAAACACTTTCTAATCTTGGGATTGCTGAAAATTCTCATATTGTAGTATATGATGACAAAAACGGATCGAATGCAGCTGCCAGAGCCTGGTGGATGCTGAGGTCTTTTGGATTTAAAAACGTTCAGGTTCTGGATGGAGGAATTCAGTCTGCAGAAAAGATTGGAATTGAATTTTCGTCTGGAGAAGAAACATTTGAAAAATCTCCACTGATAAGAAAAGAACATTGGGATTTGCCTGTTTCCGACTTAGAAAAGGTTGAAAATGAATTGGAAAAGACTTCTTCTACTGTCATTGATGTAAGAGATGCTTATCGTTATAGAGGAGAATCTGAGCCGATTGATTTGGTTGCCGGTCATATTCCTGGGGCTATTAATATTCCTTTTTCTGAAAATCTTGATGAAAACGGAAATTTTCTTAAGCCGGAAATTCTAAAGGAAAAATACGGTAAAATACTGGAAAATAAGGCTGAGCATTTGATCATCCACTGTGGATCGGGAGTTACAGCATGCCATACCATTTTAGCTTTAGATTATGCCGGATATCCGATCCCGGATCTGTATGTAGGTTCATGGAGTGAATGGAGCAGGAGAGAAGGAAAAGAAATTGCAAAAGAGATATAAAAGTAAAACCCCGAAAATTAATTTTTCGGGGTTTTATATTTTTAAGAATGATTAAAGCATTCCCAGTTCAAACTTTGCCTCCTCGCTCATCATATCTTTATTCCAGCTCGGTTCGAAAGTAAGCTCTAAATCAACGCTTTTTACATTTTCTACTTCAGCCACTTTATCTTTTACCTCTTGCGGAAGAGTTTCAGCAACAGGACAGTTCGGAGTAGTCAGTGTCATTATAATTTTTACGTCAGCATCATCGGAGATCTGGACATCATAAATCAGTCCTAATTCGTAAATATCTACCGGAATTTCGGGGTCATATACGGTTTTCAGTACACCAATGATTTCCTCACCAATGTCAGCAATTTGATCGTCTGTAAATTTCATTTTTTAATCTAGATTGATATTCCTTTTCAACAAATCTTCCTGACGCATACGCCGGAAAATATTTGCCAAAGTTAAGACATCTTTTTCACAATAATCAACAATTCGCTGCAAGTCTTTTTCTATGTAGTAAATTGATGAAACCATTGAGCCGTCAATATCATCCTTCGGAGTGGGAATACCGAATACATGAGCCAATAATTCCAGTGATACAAAACTCTTATAATCCCCGAATTTCCATAGTTCCATGGGGTCTATATGAGGGATCTCCCATGGTTTTTTTCCAAACATCTGAAATGGAGCGGGAGGCTGCATTCCATTGATCAGGTATCGTCTTGCAATCCATGGAAAATCAAATTCTTTTCCGTTATGGGCACAGAGAATGACATTATTAAGTCTTGGACTGTTGAAAATTTCACCAAATTCTCTGAGCATTTTCTTTTCATCATGTCCTGAGAAGCTTTTTATTTTCAACGTTTCATTCTTCTCAATCATTCCTATGGTGATGCAGATAATTTTTCCGAACTCGGCCATAATGCCTGCTCTTTCATAAAATTCTTCTGCGGTGACTTCTTCTTTTCTCTGAAATCTTGTTTTCTTGTCCCAGAGATATTGGTCTGTTTCAGATAAATCATCCCAGGATGCAGCCTGAGGAACGGTTTCAATATCAAGAAATAAGACTCTTTCTAATGGTATGTGCTGTATCATGTGTGTTTTGTTTATTATCCTAGCTGCATTCCGTTTTTTACGGGTAGTGAGGGAGATATAAGAGTGACGTCTTTTTTATCTTCACCATATACTCCCAGTACAAGGCATTCGCTGAAGAAATTGGCAATCTGTTTTTTAGGGAAATTAACGACTGCTAAGATTTGTTTTCCTACAAGGTCTTCTTTTTCATAAAGAGTAGTAATCTGTGCTGACGATTTTAGGATTCCTAAGTCCCCGAAGTCAATTTCCAGTTGGTAAGAGGGATTTCTTGCTTTTTCGAAATCGTTTACAGCGATTATTGTTCCGCAGCGGATGTCTATTTTTTCAAAATCTGCCCAGGTAATATCTGGTTTTACTGTCATGATAATTTACTGATTAAATGTTCTACTTCTGTTTTCTGATCTGCATATTTTTGTTGCAACACAGAATCTTCCCCCATTCTTTTATAATATTCTAAAGCTTTTCCGCCAAAGAATTTTTTATGAAAGTCTGAGACTTCCGGAATTTGTGGGAATACTTTATGAAAAAGCATTTCATAATAGGCCTGAAATTCTCTTTCATTTTTATCTTCTATAACCTGCCCTGGAGCTTTCTGCCTTACATGAAGCATTTCATGGGCAACCATATTCAGGACAAGATTCAAATCAAAATCGAATAAATTTCTCGGGATCATTACGGTTTGCGGACCTCCCAGTTCTCCTTCAGCAGTAAGAAGCATAGAGACAGGAGAAAGCTCTTCCCTGAATCCAAACCCTGCGAAGTTGTCATGTTCCAGATTAAAAGAATGGATCAGATATTCTGCCGCATCCAAAATCTGGTTATGCTCTTTATAAGCGTCAAGGTGTAGATTTACCTGCTCGAAATTCACTCTGAATATGTTTTATAACAAATGTATTAAAATATTGATAATTACAAAGAAGGTTTCTAAAAACAAAAAAACAGTTGAAGAAATCAACTGTTTTTTGTTTATCACCATTTTTTTAATGGCATTTTTGCAGTAAAGGTATTTGATATAAAGGTTTCATCTATTAAATCATTTTTGAAAAGGATCATTCTGGATTTTAGTAAAGTTGGTTTTTTATCCAGTTTACTGAAAATATCTTTTTGTTTGAAAATATTAAAGCCTATTTTCTTCTGCTCGCCAGGTTTCAAAAGAATTTTTGATGCTTCAATATATTCTTTTGGGGACAGATATCCTCCGTATTTGTTATCAGGTTCATGTTGATTAAATTCTATTCCTGTTGGGAAATCCGTGTTTTTTGGGATTGTTGTACATAGTGCAATTCTTAAATAGTTATTGTTATAGATATCCTCCTTTTTACACGCGAAATTAATACCTGTAGTATCAATGACAATCTTTATTTCATGATTGGTAGTATTGGTAAGTATCACATCAAAAATTCCTGTGGCAGGTGAGGATGCTGAAATCTTTAGTTTTTGGGAATAAAATAAATTCCCAAAAACGACAAGAAGTATCAATAATTTAATTCTTTTAAAGTCCATACATTTTTTGTTTTTCAGGAGTCCACTGGCTGTTTGTATCTCCTAGTTTGAAAACGAATTCATAAGCTTTTTTTTCATTTAATCCTTTCATTTTTAAAGCACTTTGCTGGGCATTAAATGTTTTCTTAAAATTTAAGAAATTTTTTGTGGCTTGTCCTGAAGCAAAATCAGCAACATGATAGTACTCATGAAGAATGGCCACTGCAAGTGAATAATTAGACTGAAAGGCAGCTTTAAAAAATGTGATAACTAGCGGTCCGTCAAATTTACCTGTGTTAGCACCAATTTTTCCGTTCGATGTTTCAGCAGCAAATATGGTAACTTTATCCGGATCGATGGTAACTTTAGCTTTAGCTTCATATTTTTTCATACGCTCATCAAATAAAGAATGAATTTCTGCTTTCACTCTGGTTATTGATTTTGTGTTCATTTCAGGTACATCGTCAGGGTTGGTTACTTTATCTCTGATGAGGTTGGTGATTTCATAATTAATGGCTAAATAATGGGCAACGTGATTTAATCCCGAGGTCATTAGTCCCTGCTGTAGTCCATCCCAGAAATTCCCTCCCGCAATCGTAGATGATACCCCTCCCGAAAGACCTCCTGATGCAAGCATGATGGCTTTAATTGTTCCTGGATTTCTACTTCCAAAAGTAGTTAAAATTCCTACGCCCTCACTTTCATTGGTTAATTGAAAATCTTCTGCTATTCCCCCTAGCGTTTCGACACCACTTGAAATGATAGATGAGATAGCTCCGCTCATAAATCCTGAAATAAATGTACCACCGTTGATTTCAGACATCATACCACCAGACAATGCATGCATTCCAGCCTGGAAAGCAGCCTTACCCACTGTGAGCGCTTCTGAAAACATGGAAGTGGCGACACTTCCTACTCCAAAACTGATGATACCTGCCGCAAGACCCGTTGTCATTGCCTGGCCCATACCATACCAGTAAGGAACTCCTTTTATAGTATTTACAATAGCATGGGTAGTGGCAGAGACTGCTACTGCAATAAGTAAAACAGCTGCTAAACCGATATTTCCACTTGGATCAGTATACAGTAGAGGATTATTGAATACATATCCGTATCTGTTATAATTCTGGGTATCAAACGGCTCCTGCAGGACATTGTCAGGGCTTAAAAATCTTCTCAGAATAGGATCATAAATTCTTGCATTCATATGGATAAGCCCCGCTCTCCATAAATGCTCATGGCCACTATATCCTCTGTCTAATAATAATGATTCTCCTGTAAACTGGTCCAGATTAACAAACTGACCGGTACTATCTGCCAGTCCCTTAAGATTCCCCCAGGCATCAAAAAAACGTTTCTCGGCTACAGAGCCATCCTCTTTGGTAATGGCAAGTATACTTCCAAGATGGTCACGATGCAGGTAGTAATTTTGCGACTCCTGTGTTGCCTCTGCGATATTAATTATATCTTTCTTGATGTAGTTTGCAGAATAAGGATCTCCTGTGATATAGGTGATAATTTCAAGCTTACCTCCTCCTTTTCCTGATCTTCTGGTAAATTCTATTGTTCCATCAGCAGAATAGAACTTTTTCTTACCCGATATTGCTGAGGTCATAGAATATCTTGATTTTAACAGGCTGTATTCAAAGCTTAAGTCCTCTTTGTTTGGTACCTTAACCGTCAATGGTGCATTGAATGCATTGTAAGTTACTTCAGCAAAACCTCTGTTGGTATTTACCTGCTGTCCGCTGGCATTGAAGGCTATATTATTAAGTTTATAATCATTCGCTCCATTGTAGTTATAGTAACCCAGTTCAAGGTTTGCGGTCATTCTTCCTCTTTTGTCATAAGAGTATTGATTGGTAACAGTTCCGTTGGTTGTTTCCTTAACCAGCCTGTTTAGCTGGTCATACTCAAAAGTTTCATTTTTCCCGAAATTGTTATTATTTCTGGATTTGAGAACTCCTTTATTGACATCAAAATCGTAGCTTATATCAAGGGCGACAAGGCTTCCATTAGCATGATTTACCCTTAGCAGGCTTCCATTCTGCGGACTGTAATAATTGTTTAAAATATAACCATTGCCATATTCCATCTGAGCAATCTGGTTCATTGCATTTGTAGATGAAATATGCCATATTGTTTTATTAGCATCTACATTATTTTGTTGTATCAGTATACCATTACTGTCATACACATTTTTTATTTTTGAGGAAGTAGAGTAAAGTGGATTTAGCCATGTCGCCGAAATATGGGTTTCATCTACTCTCCCAAAGCTGTCAAAAGTTAAGGAGCTGGTATATGAAAAATCGGGAGTTTCTTCTTTTTTCCCTTTTATACGGAAATACTGATCATACTCTGTAGTATAGGTAAAGTTTTTCCCATTGCTTGTCCCATAGACTTTCTCCGGCAGCTTAGAGGTGGGGTTATACTGATAATATCTTTCAATATTTGTGTTCTCAGCAGATGTATTTCCATAGGTTTTTTCAAATTCGGTTTTTCCTGAATTATCATACTGAATAATAGTATATCCTTTCGGAGTATCTTCCCTTACAAGTCTTCCCAGGTTGTCATATTGGTAATTGAAAGTTCCTGCTGACGGTTCCGTTACTTTCTTTTTGTTACCCCAATCATCAATTTCATAGGTTGTTTTGCTGCCCTCATAATCGGTTTCTTTTAGAGCCCCGTTTGCATAATAGCTATAATTGATAATTCCTCCATGATCCTGATGTATAATGGTGTTGCCTAAGGCATCCATTGTTTTTGAAGTTTTTTGATAACCATCATCTGTTGTTACTTTTAATCCTTCATAGCAAGTAATAATGGTTTTTCCTGTATAGGTAATGTTTTTTACAGGACGATTATAAGAATCGTATTCTATAGTATTCCATTGAGTTTGGTCACCTTCAAAAGATGAACGTGAGTCTTTTATTATTTTTCCAAAAATGTCATACTCAGATTTTTTAACGATCCATTTTCCATTAATGCTCTGAGTTTTTTTCAAAATTTCTCTGTCAAATTCATCGTATACAGAGATGGTTTCTGCTTCAGCCTCTTTTTTTGTAGATATCTGGTATATTCCACCCTGAATTCCAGTGGCTGCAGATTTGGAAATAAACGTTTTTTTACCCAGATAGTCAGTAATCGTTGTAATATTACCCCAGTTGTCATAGCCAAAGTAAGTTTTCAATGATCCAACAGCTGATGTTTGTTCCAGGGTTCTTCCCTTCGGATCTATTACGGCACTTGAAACTAAGCCATCCGAAGAAGTTGTAGAATTCCGGTAACGGTGAGTAGGGTCATATTCGTAAGTTGTCGTCTGAGAGGCTATTCCAACAGTAGAAAGTGTTTCCTGTGTGGGGTTTCCGTAGCTGTCATAGAGGAAATTTTTAACGACTGGCTGTGAGTTCTGGCTGAATTTTTGAATTTCTTTTAAACCACCATGAGTTGGATAATAAATACTTACTTCTTTTGCTGTAAAAAAATCACCTTCTCTAAAAGAATTGTTCACTTGTTCGCTTATTTTGCCATAAAAATAATGCTGACCATTAGTGAATTCCGGCACATAAGAGAAATTAGTGTGCGTTACAGTTTGATCATTATAATTTGTCCAAACCTTCTTTAGTTTTAGATCATCAGATTCATCGTAAGTATATCTTTTAAGAACAACCATTTTTCTCAGATAGTCCTGAGTAAGTTCTTCAGTACTCAGAATGATACTTTGATTTCCTGTAGTGAATTTTTTATTGACGATGTTGGTCTCTGTTAAAAATTTGGAAATTCCTCCGTAAGTTGTTTTTACTAAGGCATTATCCAATAGCGGATCTTTGGTGTTAATGGTCCAGAAAAGAGCGTTGGCAAGCTTCTTATTTCTGTATTTTCCATTTTGTAGAACAGATTCATATCCGTCAGACACATATGTTTTTTGGAACCCTAAGACTCCGCGTCCGTCAAGGCTTTGTATTGCATTTTCATAACGATACTCTTTTGACAGAATTTTTCCGCTGAAAAGAGTATGAATCTTATTAACAAGATATAATGCTCCGTTGGTCTGATGCGAGTACAAAGGATATTTTAAATCATTATCCTTGTGTTGATAACATATTTCTTCCTTTGTATCCAGTTTCATCATTGGGCGGTATTCAACCTTTTGAAGAACAGTAGAACCGTTATCTACTTCCTGAATCTGCTTTTCTAGGAAATTGTTATTGTTGAATGTAATCTTAAACTCAGATCCCGTAGTAATGTCGAAATTACTGATGGATGTTTTATAAGTATTTAAGAAGTTAACCTCATCAGAAACGGTGAAAAGAGAGAATGGTGTTATTTTCTCATTTTGTAAATCAATTTCCTGATTCAGTTTGGTAAAAGATGTATTCCCGTTATTATCCGTTGTATTGACAAAGAACTTTACCTTATTAAAATTGGGTAACATCGTCATATATGTTCCCGGGAGCTGTACATTTCCAAATTGATGTGGCCCCACATATTGAGAGAACCCCGGAAAGTTACATCTGTATTCCTGAAATATGCTGATATAGGTTGCTGGCATAGATTGGGCAGTCGTATTAAAGCACGAATGCGAATATACTTGTTCAGTATACCAATCATTAACATTTTCATAAGTGAAATTACTGATCAGAGGGTTTGGATCATTATACTTTATTTTACCAAACTTACTGATGGAAACAAGGTCAGATTTCCCGTCATTATTGATATCTGTTACAACAACATTTCCTACAGCAAAACCTGTCATAGAGCTATCAGGACCCCATAAAAATAAATCCCATCCGGATTGTTTTGGAACGGTTTCATCTTGGGAAGGCTTTATATAAGCTAGTTTCTGAGCTGTAAGATCAAGTTGACTTGGAATAAACTTTTTACCATCCGAAGTATACAACCACCACATAAACTGAGTTGTATTTTCAATG